>CAYLLP010000006.1:0-42783 GCA_964384955.1 uncultured Gammaproteobacteria bacterium | reverse complement strand
CGGAAGAACTTTTTCTTGACCCGTTTTCTCACCAAGGGTGGGCAATATCCGGACTACACGATCAGGCTATACAAGCGGGGAGTGGCGCACTTTCCTTGCAAGTCAGTGCACGAAAATGTTGAAATTGACGGTGAAGTCGGCTATCTCAAAAATGACCTTTTGCACTATGCAGACCCCAATTTTGAGCGCTACCTCACCAGATGGAACCGCTACACAAGCCTTGACGCCAGGCTACTTCTTGAAAAAGGGGAGCGACCCGGCTTCTTTTCTTATTTTGTGATCAAGCCCAAGCTCTGGTTCCTCAACACCTATTTTCGTCACCGCGGCTACAAAGACGGCTTCCCTGGATTCGTGTTCGCGCTTTTTTCTTCGCTACGCTTCATGGTGGTCTACATAAAGTGGTGGACCGCATACCACAAACGCGAAAAAAGCTAGTCCTGCGCATTTGCGCTTGCAATTTAAAAAGGCTCTGTTAATATATTCTTCGTATGGTAGCAGCAAGAGCAGTATTATTCCTCATCGAATTCATATTTGGAGTTGTAGAGTTTTTTATAGCCCTTCGCGTGCTCTTGAAGCTCTTGGGAGCTAGCCCCCAGGCCCCATTTGTGGCGTGGGTCTACGACACTAGCCAGCCCTTACTCGCACCCTTTTCGGGCATGTTCCCCGCAGCCCCACTTCAAGGAAGATTTGTCTTGGAGTTCTCCGCGCTTTTTGGGTTAGTCGTGTACGCGATAGTGGCATACATGATCTCAGAAATTGTGAGAATCGTGAGCTACAATATGCGCCATGTGTACACCGAGAGTGACGATGAAGAGACCGTTACCACTCGACGGAAAAAGCGTTAACTTAAGAATAAGTGTAGTATACTAATTATTATGGCCCAACCATCAGCAAAATCTAATAAAAAGCTTCCCGCCAAAAAATCCTCAAAGTTTGGAATCGGGCTCGCGTTGGGAGCCGCCGCAGGCGCCGCCGCTGCAGCACTTTTCTCACCCCGTACCGGCAAGCAGAATAGGGTCGCTTTGGCCAAGAAAGCCCACGAGCTTGAGAAATACCTCAAAGATCACGATATGGACAAGAAGGTCAAAGAGATTTTTGGCGCAGCCACTAAAGATGCCAAAAAGACCTTCGTGCAAGCTCGCCAAGATCTACTTGAGCGGGTGTCAGAGGTAGATCTGTCAAAAGGGCTTGATCGGCGCAGATTTGAGGGAATGGTGGGAGATGTCGTGAAGAATGCCCAAAAGACTGCCAAAACCCCCACAGTCGTAGTCGAGCGCTTGAAGAAAGAGTTTAGCTCATATTTTGAGCGACTCTTATCCTCTTCCAAAAAGAAAGTGACTCAAAAGGCCAAACAGGCTAAAAAAACAGTCAAAAAGGCTGTAAAATCTGCTTCCAAATCCCTCTCCAAAAAGAAGAAGTAAACTTTCTTCATTCGCCCCGCAATGAATTTTTTTGTCTGTGAGGACGAAAATATCTTGCCCTCATTAAGACATAAGGACCGCTCGCCCTCCTCTTTCTATTACTGCACCTACCTCAGATACCACAGACGGCAAAAATTCATCTCGGGGCTCATTATTGCAGGCGTAGGTCGCAAAGTTATAAGCTATGAGCTTCGCGTTACACGTGCTGCGTTATGCGTTATACTGTATATATGGTCGACACCATTTCCGATAGCCTCACGGCAATTGCTTTCCCCACAGCACCGACCACCAAAGCACCCCCTCCTATTCTGGTGTATGCCTCGGCCTGGCGCCGGGCTGCGGCAGGACTAATAGATTTACTATTAGTAGGCGCAATTGCCCTAGCTACCACCTTTTTTATGCGGCCAATGCTTGCAGATAACACCGCGCCTTTGTATGCGATTGCGATTTTTGCTATTTTTGTAGTCAATTTTGTGCTTCCTGCGGTGTATTTTGCGGTGTTTTCGGCGACTTCAGGGGCTACTTTGGGCAAAAGGGCCATGGGGATCCGGGTAGTGGGGGAGAATGGTGAGGAGCACATCTCTTTTGCCAGAATCTGCCTGCGGGAGCTGGTGGGCAAGCCAATCTCGATCCTGATTTTGGGCATCGGCTACCTCATGCTGCTGTGGGACGCCAAAAAGCAGGCGCTTCATGACAAAATGGCAAAAACTGTAGTTGTGAAAACAACTTAATTTCCAATTTTAAGAGATTTTCCTCCCATACCGCTCCTTAGAGGTCTTCACAATCTTTTCCCGGTTATCGTTTTTGACCGATGGGAGGGGTAAAGTAGTGGCGGGGAATGGGGCTGAGGTATGGCCGTCGATCGAGAGCTTGAGTACGGTTTCGTATTTGCCCAATGACACGAGATCCTGCTCGGTGTAAAGCTCGCCAAATTCCTTCGAGAAGATGTAGGCGTCGTGTGCGCCCATCACGAATGAAATCAGCGTGCCTACATTGCCAAACACCGCCCGCTGTACCTCCTCATCGAGCTGATCGATATATTGATTGGCCAGCGTAAGCGATAATCGGTATTTGCGGGCCTCAGAAAGGATCTTAATAAAGCTCTGAGTGGCAAAATTCTGAAACTCATCTACATAGAGGAAAAAGTCGCGTCGCTCATCCTCTTTTTGGTAGCTTCGTCCCATGGCGGCAAGCTGAATCTGGGTAATGATCATGGCGCCCAGAAGCGCTGCATTATCTTCCCCCAGCTTGCCTTGTGAGAGGTTTAAGATCAAGATCTTGCCTTGGTTCATAATGTCCACCAAGTCAAGAGTGGAGGTGGGGTGGCCGATGATGTTCCTGATCATCTTGCTGGACACGAACTGTCCGACCTTATTTTGGATCGGGGACACGGCCTCCGCGCGCATGGAGGCGGGCATCTTCTCAAATTCCTTCTCCCAGAAGCTTTTGAGGACCGGGTCCTTAAGCTCGCGTACCACTTCGCGGCGATATCCTTCATCAGAAAGGAGCCGCAGGACGTCCACCAAGGTAGCACCCTCTATTTCAAGCAGGGTAAGAATGACATTTCTTAAAATATACTCAAGGCGCGGTCCCCAGCTATCTCCATAGAGTTTGTAGAAAATAGAGACGATGCCAGAGGCCACCAGATCTTTGTGCTGGCCGGCCGAAACCTCCAAAATATTGAGGGAGAAGGGGCGCGTGGTGTCGAAGGGCTCAAGATAGACCACATCATTGAGGCGACGCTTGGGAATATAGTCGAGAATAATTTGAGAAAGATCGCCGTGAGGGTCGATAATCGCCACTCCGCGGTCTTTTCGAATATCGTCGATGGCCATATTGGCAATAAGCGTGGATTTACCAGCACCGGTCTTACCGATGATGTACACGTGCTTGCGGCGGTCAGGAGTCTTGAGGCCAAAAATCTGATCCTTATTCTTAAATTCCGTACGGGCGAAGAAGTTGGCGTCTTGGTTGAGGCCTTCGACTTCGGTCAATTTTCTTGGCCGAGAACTCGCATCTTCACGTCGCAACGGGGCCTGCCCTCGCTCCTCCTCACTAAGGCTCGGAGTACCCGCCTTCGTGAGGTGCTCCTCCGCTCGGCCACCCGTTGCAATGTCGGGCACTGGTAGGTTCTCGGGGGGCTCTCCAGACAGAGTTTTGCCCCACGCAATATTTTTGATGCCTGCCAAAAGATACCCTGGCGGGTGCCAGAGCGTGGCAAGCTCCGCGGCATTTAAAATCTGGTATTTCTTCTCAAAAGGCGCGAAGCGCCGCTCTCTAATGAACCTTTGGAAGCGTTCCTTGAGGACATAAGGCCTTTTAAAGACGAATTGATTCCCTTCGCCCAAGGAAAAGCTTCCAAAGCTTCCGGCCAAGTTGCGAAGGTGGGCCATTGCATGTCCCTGGGGCGCGCCCACCACGAGGCGCACTGCGACCTTGCCCCCTTGGAAGGCTGCCTTTTTCAAAATGAGCTGGCGCTGAGGATTCTGAGCATAGTTGCCCGAGGCGCTATCTAAGGTCATCTTGGAGGCTGATTTGACCACATGGTCTTGCCAAGGGAAAGATGCTGGGGTGACCAGAATTTGCACAGCCATTTTGATGTTTTCAGGCTGCTTCGATAAGAAACCGAGTAAAGAGGACAGCGGATCGATGTCTTTGAAGTCAAGATAAGTCTTGATGGGCAGATGGTAGTAAGAATTTAATACCACTTCGCCGACCGCCACCTCAGGCGACTTGAGGACAGACGCGAGCGGATCTGTCGTTTTTTTGGTCACAGATTGGGGGAAGGAAGAGGTGACTAAGCTTTGGGTAAAAGCTTCGTTGGAGGTAGGAGAGGTGATGTAAAAGTGCACCAATTGGCCGGCTAGATAGATCTCAAAAGCGTATTTTTGGGGCTTTATAATGGGCTTTTTCCATGTGGGCACATACGGGTGGGAGAGGACTGAGGCAAAGATCTGGCTGGCAGCCTCAATCGGCGTTTCGTCGTCTTTGGGATTTCTTATTTCAAGGTGGCTTAGTGCATTCATAGAATCACTACAATCATTATAAACGTTATAACGAGGATAAAAAACCCAATGTATTCCAAGTACTGAGGCCAGAACACGATAACAATACTTTGTTCGCTGTTCACTGTTCGCTGTTCACTGTTGGGCCGTGAACTGTCAACTGTCAACTGTGAACCTTTAGGCAATACCCAGCCGTTGGCCCAGTTATTGACGAGCACGTGATCTCTGAGCTCTCTCCCAAATAGGAATGGAAGCAATTTGGAAATTGGAAATTGCTTGCCCGCCGAAGTCTTGACGGAGGAGGGGGAATTGGGAATTTGATACGCTTTCCACCCGGGATGATAGGAGCTATAAGACAGGGCGATTGGTGCTTTCTGGGCCGAGCCAGAATACATGCCAGATAGGGTGCCGTAGGGGAAGGGAATTAGCGCCACTGAAGCTAAATCATTGACGGACTCATAATTACCAAAGGACAAATTGTCGATTGACAGGCCGTATCCTAGAGCATCCCCTGAAGGCGCTATGAAATACACATCTTTTTTAAACTCCTTCTGGCGCCCCACCTCGTCATAGAGACCGCAGAGGTCGGAATAGAGATTTTTTACGCAAAATCGAAGCGGCAGTCCTTCTTTATTTCTAGACTCTATGACAAGCATATAGCCCAAGTTGTGCTTGAGCTTTGAGAGATCTACGTAGATCCCTTTCTGGTCATTAGTGGTCGCAAATGTGAGAATATTGCGGCCATCCTCTTTCTTGAGGAAGAGAGTTTTAATATGCCGGTGTGTTCTGTAGAGTTCTTGTAAATTGAACGAGGTGGAGCTTTTGGGAAGTCGGGTCAGCAATTCTTCTCGTGCTCGATCTTCCTCATCGGTAATGTCGCGGAAGGGAAAATGGAGTGCATTTGAGCCTTTTTGACTGGATGTAAAATATGGGCCCACGAGCTCGTAAGCATAATCAAAGGGAGTAAAGTGATAGGCAGGAGTCACTTGAGATAACGATTGCACTAATTGTGCAGGTTGCACCACCCTCACTTCGTATATACTGATATTGCCAAACTCAGCACTTTTTTTGACCACTTTGCGCGCCAAGAGCTCACTCAGCAGACGGTCAATCTCCCGCTCGTACACCACCTGCTTTTGATTTTTCACACGGGCCGTAATGATGTTTTGGTCACGCAAAAGGTAGCGGATATTGTACTTTTGGAGGGCCTGGCGCACAGCACGCGTATCGCGGGAGTATACCGCGTGCTGGATTTCTCGGAAGGCCTGCTCGTTGGACACACTCCACCGGTCAAAATCGCGGTCCAGAATAGGCTGCTTGAGGCCAAACCACACGAAGCCTGCGCCTTGATAACCAAAGCGATAATAGCCCCAGCCCGCAAAATCATAGAGATTCATCGACAAGACCGTGCCATCGGGCTTAGCCTTCATATACTCCCACATTTGGAAATACTCCCTGGGAATTTGAATACGCATTTTGGGAGACACAAGCTCGCCCTTAAAGTAGGGGATTGCGAAAATTACCAAAGCCACGGTCACGATTGCCACCACGGGTGCTATATATCTGCGTCTCTTAAAGATGGCTTCAAGAGAATAGGCAAAAAACACCGCGCACGCGAAGGTAAGCATAATAGAGAACTTCGTGAATACGAACCGGAATGCCTCTTCAAACAATGAAATCCGCGTCAATTGATCAAAAATCCATGAAAAAGGTGGAGTATGGTTCATAAGGAGTGCAAACGGGATTACAAAAAAGGGCAAGAAGGCAAGACCAGCTCTTTTCTTTTTTCGCAGCACTGACAGCAAGCCCACTATAACCGCTGTAAACATCGCGTACCCAATGGCCAAAACTCCAGGATTCTCCAGATGGCGGCGCCACCCTTGCATAAGGGGAGAGAAGCGCTCCTTTTCAAAGTCATAGATCGTCCAGTTGAAGTAAAAGCCGCGCAGCAATGCCACGTCCTGGATATATCCGTTCTCCCGGTTGCGGAGACGATACTCTTGGGAGTAGAGGCGATTTTGTTTGGAGAGGCGGGGGATGTCTCCGGAGGTTTTTATGTAGTACAGGTTGGGAAGAAGCCAGAAAGAATTAATGGCAAGAGTCACGAGCAGTAACACGAGGGCCTTTTTTAAGTGAATTTTGTGAAGGAAGCTATACCAAAGTATAAACAGGGTGTACGTGCCGAAGAAAAAGTACCAGAGGTGGGCGGCGTAGGCTTGTGGGGTAGCAATAAGTGTGACGAGTGCGAAAAAAAATAGGGATTTTTTTGAGTTCTTAGTCCAGATTCCTGATGATTTAATTTGCGATGGGGCCTGACCTCGCTCCTCCTCACTAAGGCTCGGAGTACCCGCCTTTGTGAGGTGCTCCTCCGCTCGGCCACCCATCGCTTTGATAGATGGTGCGTTTAAAAATTGAAGCGAGAAGAGCATAATCCACGGGAGAGCGGCATATTGGGTGGTGAACATCTCAAAGGGCACGAAGAACTGCTGGAGCGTGCCGAGGTTAAAGAGATAAAAAAGGGCACTCAAAAAGGCTATGTGCTTGTTTTTTAGGAGATATTTGATCAAATAATAAAGCCCGAGGGGTCCCACAAAAAGACATAGGAACACATATGCGTAGCGGAGCATATTAAGAGGGAGTATAAAATGTAGGAGCCAGAGAATGACCACTCGGGGCAGATCAGCCATGTGGGAGTGGCCAGCTGCCGCTCCCAAGCCTTGCTCAGGCCGCCAGACACCTGAGAACAGCCGCGAAAAATTAAGGCCGAAGTCCAGCTCAGGCTGCAGCGTGTCCCAGCCGGATAGATACGTGCCAGGAGTATAGTTGAGGCACGAAATTAAGCCCACAATACCCACCAAAATAAGTGGGTATAGTATTGGACCGACTAATTTTTTCATATAAAATTATTCTACTCATTTCACGCTTCATTAGTTCCTATTCCCTCTGCCCACAACCGTCGGGGTTGCTAGCATAGGGAATAGGGGAAGATAGTGTGATTGTTTGTTTGTCGTGGTGCGACGAGAGCATGGAGCTCAAACAAACGTTCTACGTTCTTCCCCCCAAGGGTTAAAAAGGCAACCATTCCTCAAAAATACTACTAATAGTAGGTGAACTCTCCCAAAGGAAGAATCCATAGGCATCCACAGCCTATCTGAAATGGTACAACTGATGCTGCTTTGGTGACTACGAGGTCCAGCGGGCGATTACTTTCCCATTGTCAACGATCAAAACGTCGACCGTCGTGCATCCCTTGCCTGGGGTGCAGTTGGGTGCCTGCTTGTTCATGCTGACCCAAAAGTCTGCGATTGCTCGCCAGGTGCTCTCCTCACGGGGTGAGTCGACCGGACGCATAGCGCAGTGCCAGTTGGAGCCAGGTTTGACCTCATCAGCTGCGATGTCGATCACCCGATCGGGTGACGGGAGGAATAGAACCACGGAACCGCGGTTCGTACCACCTGGCAGCTTGATACCAGCAACCTTCATCGGACCTCCGGTGAATACTTCCACCTCGTCAGGTGCAACGTCGGCACGCCAGCCAGTGGCAGGCGAGAAGGGGATACCTCCTTCCGATTCGTAGCACTCGAATTGACCCGATGCCGGTGCCGCCGCGGTCTGCGATTGACCGATCTCGACGACGTTGACAGTGGTGCACCCAGCGTTGTTCTCACATCCGGATGTGCTCATCTGCTCCTTGGCCTGTTCGACCGTGAAACAGTTGGGATCTCCGAGAGGCTCGATCTCCGCTTCGTAGGGTGCTGTCACCTGTGCTGTTTGATGCAGTACTACCAACAACCCAGTCTTCGAGTTGTCGTCATACAGCTTCTTGCCGTCGACGATGACGTCGCCTTGCACGATGTGCCCGGCTTCGACAGTCTTGGTCTCTCCCGCGTTCATGTGTACGAACGGGCATTGATCTGACGGTGCTGCTTGCTGCGTCGAGGCCGTGGTGCTGGCCGTGGTTTGGGGGACGGTGGTGCTGCTTGCTGTGGTACCGGTGTCGCACTGCTCTTCGATCTGTGCTGGCGTGAGGCCAAGCTGCTGGCGCTCATTGAGCTCGGTTCGATCTCTGACACAGTCCGGGTCACCGTCTGCTGAGCTGATGCTGCTGAAGATGATGCTTCCACCACCAAGGAGAAGTGTTGCTCCTCCAATAGCGGCGATCACCGTCAGTATTGCTTTGCGCAACGGGTTCATCTGTATTGCTCCTTTCTTACTTACTCGCGCAGAGGTCTTCTGCTTTGAGTGGTGTTGCATCTGGCTTGATGCGATTGCTTTCGACTACGTCGATGATGCACTCCAGCTTGGCCAGAGAAGGCGTGTTCCGCGCGGTCTTGTCCGCTATTGCCTTGTCGAGCGTGCTCTGAGCTGTGACTCCCACGATTCCGCCGTCGTCGATGACGCCGAGGTCGTTGAGGACTTCTTGCTTCACTTGCGCGCTGCTTGGGCCGGCGCCGTCTGGTCGAGGGTAGAAAAGCCCCACGATTGCGACTAAGCCGATAAGAGCTGCTGCTACTACCGACCACATTGCGGTGAAGCGGGTTCGCTGCATGTCGTGGACCGTCGGGAACGGTCTGACGAGGTCGTCCGCGGGTTGCGTGGCTGCCTTGACGTCGAGAAGCCGCTGTAGTGCTCCTGGGGTCGCCGCGTTGCGTGCGTCGACGTAGAGCTCCTCTATGGCCTCTTCCAGCTGTTGTACTGTTGCGATTGGCAAAAGCTGCCGGAACTGACCCCATGTCGACTTCCTAAGCGCGTAGTTCACTGCATGTCACTTCCTTTCGGTTGGTATGGCTAGCGGATCTTCCTTGCTGCGAAGCGTTGCTTGTTGCCGTTGTGCCGTTCAGGTGCGAATTGCTTGGACTTGCGTCTCCTCTTCTTGATCTTCTTGGGCGGTGGTTCTTCTGTCTTGAGTTTCTTGTTGGTGTTCACCTCCATCCTTTCTCTTGTTGTGTGGTTGTGTCCATTTCCTTTCTTGATTCCTTGATTGATGCCGAGCTCTGAGGGCAAATAATTGCCACCACAGTACGACATCAATCTTGAAAAATTTTGAATGGTTTACCTTGTTGGATTTTCATAGTCTGGTCGCAATAAACCCATGCATTTGGGGTTTATGTGACGCGCTATGTCAATCCTTCCCTTGTTGTTAAGGTGCGACGTAAGCTTTCTATATTCCAGCTTTTGGAATACGACGCTCTTGTCACTTCTTCTTTCTAACGCCGAGGGTGAGGTAGAGCTTATTCCACCTTCCTCGGTGGAGAAAGATAACTTGTATTACGCCTGTTTTCTAATATATATCCCTAGAGCTGCCACTAGGGAGAAGAGGGTAAGAAGGGGGATTGCGTCGTGGGGGCCTGTGGCGGGAATCTCTGATACTCCCTGCACGAAATGCTGCTCCACGCAAAACTGCGAGGTGTCCTCGTCGACCAGCTCGTGGGTATTCACCCGTGCCTTGTTGATAAGGCAGATCAGGTTCTTATCCTGGGGTAGCTTGCTGGTGGAGGCAATTGTGGCTGATATGAAATATTCTTTTTCCTCCTGGGGCGCGAAGTCACCGGCGTTGAGGGTGAGGGTGCGGCTAGCCTCGTCGAAGGCTCCTGCAGTGGCGTCTGGTGTGACATACTGAGGGAATTCGTCCTTCACAATGACATTGGTGAGCTTCACGTCGGAAGTGTTCTTGACTCTGAGGCGAAAGAATACCTTTGAGGCGGGTGCGAAGCGCGGGTCTGAGGGGGAGAGATTGTCTACGAAGTGGGAGTCAGCACCTTTGGTGGAAGTGGGCATAGCGACTGCCTTATCGATAATGATAGATGGGCCTCCGCCAGTGCTGTATTGCCCGTAGCCATAGCCGTATTGGGCCTGTACTGAGGCTGCAAAGGCTAGAAAACAAGCCGCTAGAATGATTACTCGTGTCCCCCTATACATATCCTGATATTATACTACAGGCTTTATCATTTGTCAACTATAGGTTTAACCCCGATCATAGCGGGGGGCGATATCCCGCTTTAGGGGCATTTTAGCCTCAATTTGAGAGTGCATGGTATAATGGGTTGTGAAATTAGTCGCAAAGCAGCTAAGAGACATTGATGAAAATGATGCTCGAGAAAAGGTTAAAAACCTGCGCAGAAATCCGCTCTTTTTAGTCCTGGACAACGTGCTGGACACCTACAATATTGGAGGGCTATTCCGCCTCGCGGACGCTTTGGCCGTGTCGAAGCTCTATCTGTGCGGCGGCACTGAGACGCCGCCTAATAATAAGATTCTTAAGGCCTCGGTCGGCACTTACAAAGTCGTGCCGTGGGAGTATAAGGCTACTGCGCATGAGGCTATTGAAGCGCTTCGAAAGGACATAAAAGGTATTCAAATCATAGCTATTGAGCAGGACAAAAAAGCGGTTGATTACCGAAAAATAGACTATAAACTGCCGTTAGCTTTAGTAGTGGGTAATGAAACAGAAGGAGTAAAAAGGGAAACCTTAGCTCTTTGCGACCACATAGCCGAAATCCCGATGTGGGGGATCAATAAATCCTTAAACGTCATCGTGTCGGCCGCCATTGTTGCGTATCAAGCGTCTGCAGACTTTAAATGACGACCTGCCATAAGATATAGTCTTCTTGATAAGGGGGAGCTATGCGATAATATTTCCCCATGGATTTTGTGCTCTCTAAATTGTCGAGGACTAAATAGTCTGCGTCTTCCTTCAATCTTGCGAACCTCCTCCAGTTGCGGGATCGCAAGAGCCACCTGAATAGGTACGAGGTAGTAAGTACGAATTTTAAGCTTGCCATGTTCATGCAAATTTCTATGGATTATGCGGATTGGGATTCCGGCATCTTGGACAAACTGTGCAACCTGAGCCGTTTGGCGGGTATTTGATGGCACGCCGGGGATATTACTAAGAGAAATGAAGGGAGTATCGGGGGAGCCATGGCCCTTAAAGCACTGCGTATCTGATAATTTGGCCATCGCTTCTTCAATTTCACGCGCCGTGCCCGCATGCTTGACATCAGCCAAATAACCGCGAAAATCTTTGGCTGGGATTTGGCTATCGACTGCTTCTGACATGCTATAATTCTAGCATATGCCCCACATACATCATAGCGACCACCACCATAATGATGCCCACGAGAAGCACAAAAAGGGAAGCTACCGGCCTTTGGTGGTGATATTTCTGGGAATACTTGTATTCGCCCTCATCCGCGGCTACGGCGGGTATGGAAGTGGGATTGTGGCGATGGAGAGCTTTATGGGTGGCTTTTTCATCGTGTTTGCTTTTTTCAAGCTCTTGAATCTCAAGGGATTTGCCGACGCGTATCAGACCTACGACATCGTGGCCAAAAGAAGCCGCTTGTATGCTCTCACATACCCCTTCATTGAGCTTGGATTGGGCTTCGCGTATCTCACGTCGTACAACCCCGTGGTCACGAATGTGGTGACCCTTCTGGTCATGACAGCGAGCTCAATTGGGGTCATACAGACGATGAGGACTAACAAAAAGTTCAAATGCGCCTGCTTGGGCACATTCTTCGACCTTGAAGTCTCAAAAGTCACGCTCTTTGAAGACCTTATCATGGCGGGTATGGCTGCCGCTATGCTCTTTTTCTTCGTCCGGTAGCAGGGGCAGTTTGGCGCCTGCGGTGCAGATTGTGAAGCGGTGAAGAGCCGTATCTATCCTGTAAGTCAGGAGGGGAGTAGCGCCACAGTTTTCCTCCAGTTCTTTGAATTTGCTGATGCACCGTCTGCTTGGAGACATCCTCAAAGGCCCCGATCTTATTGATAGAAAGTCCAAAGCAAAACAAGCCAAAACGGTTAAGCATGCCCTCTGGATCTGTATTCTGCACCTCCCTCTGACGTTCACAATAGGTGGCATACAAATTGAGCTTTGCCGCGCGAATGAGAAAATCTAAAGGGTCTCTTTCGATTGCTATGTCGGTCTTGACCACACTCAGCCGGACGTTGGCAAGAAGATCAAGAAGAGCCAAACCTAGTATTCCCAGCTCTTTTTGCTTTCTTGCGGAGAGTTCATGTGGGTTCTGCACAGCTGCGATAAATTGGGTTTTTTCACGAAGGTATTGTTCGTGCTCGTTGGGTCGCATAACTTTCTATTATATCCTTATGTATAATAAAAACATGGACACATCACTTGCCGCCAAAAAATGCATGCCCTGCGAGGTGGGGCAGCCACCAATGACGGCAGATCAAATATCAAAAATAAAAGATCAAATAGATCCAGAATGGAAGGTTGAGGGAGCTGGGGTGGGTGCTAAAATTAAGCGGGAATTTAAATTTAAGAATTTCAAAGAAGCCCTTGCTTTCGTCAACAAGGTAGGGGAGATCGCAGAGCAGGAAGGTCATCATCCGGATCTTACGATCTATAACTACAAATTTGTGCGTGTGCAGCTCACGACCCACTTCATCAAGGGATTGTCGGAGAACGACTTCATTCTTGCCGCTAAGATTGATCAACTTCCCGTATAATAGCTTCATGAAAACTCGCACTAAGCGCCGCCTAGCAATATTTGATATAGACGGCACGATCTTCCGCTCAGGTCTTGGGGTCGAGGCATTCTATGCGTTGGTGGAGGCCAAAGTACTCCCAAATCAAGCTCTGACCGAACTTATTAAAGACTATCACGCCTGGCTCAATCGCCACGGTACATACGAAAACTATATTTGGAAAATGGTTGGGATTTTTCTCAAGTACATTAAAGGAGTGGAGGAGAGGAGAGTGCACAGAGTAATTACCAAGGTAATCTACGAACACAAAGACAGGGTTTACCGCTATACCCGCAGTCTTATTCGCACGCTCCGATCACGAAATTATTATCTTCTAGCCATTTCAGGCTCGCCATCTTTTGTTGTTGAGCCCTTTTCCAAGTATCTTAAATTCGACGAATTTTATGCCACGACCTATGTGGTCAAGGCCGGACGCTTCACGGGTGAGGGTAAAGAGGCAGGCGGACCTAGTCATAAAAAAGCGCTGCTTGCCGCCTTTTTAGAGTCCCACAAAGGCGAGTTTGATCTCAAAAGGTCGATTGCGGTCGGAGACACGACCTCTGATGTGCCGCTTCTTGAGGCGGTAGGCCGCCCGATTGCTTTCAACCCCAACATTGAGCTTGCCAAAATTGCGAGGCGCCGCGGCTGGAGATTAGTGGTGGAGCGCAAAGACGTGATCTACGAGCTTAAGAAGCCTAGACTAATCTCGCTTTAGATCTTACCCGAAAGTGGGGGCACCCCGGGTGGGGTAGAGGAGAAGCCATGTTCTCCCTGGAGGCGGTTCTCTTTGACAAAGCCGGCTGGGACAAGCGGCTGCACCTCTTTGAGCTCACCGTTTCGCTCTATCATGATTGGCTCTTTAAACCTAAACCAGTGATTATGGATCTGTCTTTTGGGCTCAAACACAAGGCTCCCATCCGTCTGCGTCAAGAAGAGGTAATCCGGTCCATCGACCAAGGAACCTTCAATCTTTGAGGTGTCAACATCCTGTTTGGCAAGGTCATCCCATGTGATCCGGGTTTCAGGATCAGGCTGCTGCCCGGTGGGGAACTCCGACATTAAGACAGGCTGCGTCTGACTGCCCTTATAGACGAATGGCTCGAGAGAGTAGGTGCTAGGCGCATGCTGGGGGGTTTCTTCCTGCTGGGTTTGGCCAATGAGTCGTCCTACTTGGGGTGCAAGGTAAAGGCCACTAATTCCAAGCGCAGCAACTCCGGCCAATGCGCCCCATTTTGTCAGAATTTGCTTATGACGAGAAATTTCAACCGGCGAAGGGCTCGAATGCCTATCATATCCATGCCTCGATGGCTGGCCGAAATGCCGGCTTGCAACGTGCGGAGGTAAACGGGGTGGATCAGTCTCGCTCATATACTAATAGCTTATACTATAAGACTTTGATTTGTCAAGTGCATTTTCTCTTGTGCCTAAAAAAGTATAAAATTGAAGCTAGAGGACTTTGAAGTATGGCTTCTTGCTCATTTACTATATTCTGAAATTATGATATAATATACTATGACTAGACATGAAGGCAGATCCTACAGCGCCGACACCCTTAAACATTTTACCCCCGAGTATATCACTCAGGAGAAGTGGAGAGCTGGCCGCCTCTTGAGCATGCTTTATCCCTCGCTTTCGGACGGACAGATAAATAAAGACTGGTCGCTGGAGCGTGCAGTCTCGCTTTTTGGACTTAATGATGTTTCCCGCCGAGTAGGGGGTCAGGATACATTTGCTGACGGAGAATTCAACTGGTTTATCAAAAATAACACCCTTATTGCTAGGCGGCCACATGAGCTTGTGGTCTGCCGGAAGGCGAGTCCCTTTGAGACGTTAATGCTGGTGGAGCGAAGAGCGACAGTTACAACTGCCGCAGGGACAGTGCTATCTAGGAATTGCCGCGTAGACATACAAGGCCCTCAAAAAGGCACATTTCAAGCATCTGTGAAGGTAGCCACACACACTCTTGAAGTTAAAGCTCGGGCGCACAACTTTGCCACCATATCAGGCGCAGTCATAACAGGAGAGGTAAAAGGAGTATTTACCCACGCCGGGGAGCTGGTGGTAGACGATACACAAAAATAGGGTGTACTCCTTGGATTTTTGTGCGTTCTTTTATGCTTCTGATGGGGTAAAAATAAGACACAATCGAAATAGGCTTCTTCATGTGCTTTAAGCGTGCTACTAATTTCTCGATGAGCCATGGGGAGACGTAGAGGTAAAAAGTTGAGAATTGAGAATTGAGAGTTGAGAGTTTTGAGTAATCCATAGTGAACATGTTGGCCATAAGGATCGAGATGTTGCCCCGATTGGAGTGAAAAAGGCGGCGCAGGTGGAGGAAAAGAACCAAGGCAATATTGTTTTCAACCGCCACAAAGCTTGTGGTGAGGCCCGTTTCATACGCCTTTTGAGCAGCGGCAAAGATCACAATTCCATCTCCTGCGCCCAGATCGACTACGAGTTGGCCATTTTTGAGGCTAAGCGCCTGGACGACAAGTGGAATATCCTGTCGATTGGTGGGAAAGTAGGGGACAGGGGAGAGTCGGCGGGAAAGAAACTGAATTGCTACAAGACCGACCACTATGAGAAAAACAAAAAATATTGCCATTGTGGAGATCACTTACCCAAATATAGCTTAATCTTCTCCATATACTCATCGTGGTGATATGGGCCATCTATGAAAATTACCTTTACTTCACCATGCCCGCTAACAGCGTAAAGCAGCCTAAGTTCATGCCAATCACTATTAAGATGCAATTTTGGGCGCTTTTTAGGGGCATAACTGCGAAGACGCAGCTTCCGATTTCCCGCAGTAGCGTAGGAGACATGAATATTCTTTGTCCCTACGCCATACGGATCATCTCGTAAGCTCTCAAGAGCGCTGTAGAGATCTGTGAGCAAATAGGCGTCAGCGCCGAGTTTGCGCACCCGGCCTTCAAGGTAGTCATCAAAAGGGGCGCTTGAGGTGAGGAGTTCGATTGAGGTCGGCGTCTCTTGCGTGGCCTCAGGTTGGATATCCTCAGGGTTACCCGAGGATCCAGACCTTAATACTGAATTCTTCTTTTTCAAACTGCGTGCTTCTATCTTCTCCGGTCGAGCCACTTGCCTAAACTTACCTAGCCCATCCAGGACGCTCTTATTCACTCGTGCGCAAGTTTGATTTACAAATTTCTCAAACTCACTTCTTATTTCGCCGGGCCAAATCTCATAGCATGAAGCGAGCACTTCTATCAAAGCTTCGGGTGTGATGTCACGCCCCACTTGGTTTGCTGTGCGTCGAGCCATCTCAAAGGCCATTTGCAGTATTTGTGGGATCTTTGCTCCGTGGTTCTGTACTTTAACTGCATCGACAAATTTACTAATAAGCGTCAAATCAAGTGAGCCCGGAGCCAATGCGCGCTCTTTATATGTCTTCATGCTTTGGTTCACTATGCTGCGGCCACCCTCATGTGCCACCTGAGCGCAAAAAAGTGTCAAAAAAGGCGCAAGAAGCTTGCGAGTGGGTGCATATTCTGGACCGTGCAACATAATTCCAAGATCCTCCATCGCCGAAAATGGGGAAGAGGCAAGATAACTAGCAGTGTCCTCAAGTGCCAAAGCACCTACTTCCATTTGATGAGTAATCAAGGGACTAATACTTTCGAAGAAATCGCTTTGGGCTTGCTGGAAGGCCTTCTTGTGCTCGTCGCGCATAGATCCGGTGAACTCCGGATCACGCAGATCGATATCAGGATCCGGCACCTTATAAGCAAAGATTTCGCCGGAAGCAAGCATAGGGTTGATAAAGTCTCTCTTGAGGGAGTTTCTAATAGCCACCTTAGGGCGAAGTAGACGCACAGATTGTATATAGCGTTCCTTTGGTAAGTGTGATTGGCCCGGAGTAGGGCGCCCAGATGTCATTTTTTCCCGAAATTGATTATCAATGAAGTCAGGAAAGTTTGCATCAATAACATAGTCAATCGATAGAGATCCCATAACCCCATCTAATTCCGCCTCAATATCGCCACTTGTTTCGCAAAAATCCAGTACCGATTCATGCGAAGTGAGAAAGTTTACAAAGCTATTGGGCTCAATGCTTGGGACCTCAGAAGACGTATGATGCGAATTTCGCTCAACTGCCATTGGTTTTTTTAAACTGTTTTAGCATGAGGTCGGGTTTGCACTATTTTATTAATCAATTAACGCACATTATTATACAGCCTTGCTACAGGATTTAAGATGATTTTAGTATAAAAAAATGATTACAATCTTTTAAAGTATTATAGGATTCTGATTTCCTTCATGTGCCGCGGGAGAGAGTCGAACTCTCACGGGATTGCTCCCACTAGTTTTTGAGACTAGCTTGTCTACCATTCCAACACCGCGGCTACCCTTCTGCCGTTTACCCCGAGGTTACGAGGGGCCACCTCGGCAATTAAGATAATTATAACATACAGAGTTTCCGCTCCTGCCGCGGGCTGGTCCTAGCTTCGCCCCTGCGTAAATTTTCTTGTTTGTGAAGACGATTATATCATGGCGTCGATAAGACCCGGGGACCGCTCGTACTTACTTCATCTTATTGTCTTTGTCTTGGATACCACAAACTGCGAAAATTCACGATCGGGGCTCATAAAATTACACTTCGGAACAGTACGCGAGGGCTTGGCCCCGCCGCGGCGGGACGAGGGGGAATCTGGGACGAAGCCTCAATAAACAGATCTATTGTTTTTGGCAGGCGCATCTGCTACAATAGCCCTATGACAATCCAGGAGGTCTACGATCTTGGCGTTAAGATGGGGATTGAGGCGGACCCTCGCGGAGTGACGGGTGTGAAACGCTTCTTGGATCGCGTCAAGAAAGAATATGAAGAGGCTCCCGAGAAAAAGAAGAAATTCTTTGATCGAGAAAATCTTTCTAATCCATATTCGGACTCACGAATTCTCTTTGGTGATCCAAAAACGAAGGTTAAAAAAGTCATGGCAGGCATTGACGCGGGAGAGGCGGAAGTACTTCTTACTGATCGATTGAACGAGAAAGGAGCCGGAATAGACGCCTTAATCTCCCATCATCCCTCAGGTCATGCGTTAGCCTCACTCCACGAAGTTATGGATATTCAGGTTGATATGCTGGCAGACGTAGGTATTCCTCCAAATGTGGCGCATTCTCTTCTGGATGCCCGAAAAATGGTCGTGCATCGCCGTTTCAGCCCCCTAAATCATGGTCGCGCTGTCGACGCCTCAAGACTTCTTGGTATACCGCTTCTTGCCTTGCACACGATCTGGGATAATATCGGCAATAAGTTCATGCAAAAATATCTCGGAGCAAAAAAATACGACACAGTCGGGGAAGTGTATGAGCGAATTTGCGAAATCCCTGAATTTGCCGAAGCCATTAGAGGTAAAGCAGGTCCGTTTATCGCTTCAGGTAGCGAAAAAAGACGGGCGGGGAAAGTTGTAGTAACATTCACCGGCGGAACAAATCCTCAAAAAGAAGTGTATGTTGAAATGGCAAAAGCAGGCGTTGGGACACTTGTTGAGATGCACATGGCAGAGGAGGCTGTACAGGAGCTTCAAAAACTTCACATAAACGTCATTGATTGCGGACATATGGCCGCCGACTCAATCGGTGCCAATATCTTCTTCGATGCGCTCGGCAAGCGCGGGGTACAAGTAATCCCGTGCTCAGGCTTCATCCGAGTCAAAAGAAAGTAAATGATGCCGATCAACAAATAGTATGCCGATCTGCTGACATGCTGATAAGATGAGCGCTTGAAAAGACACTTCCCGTGATGTACTATTCTTTCTTCACATAGTATGGGTTATTCCAGCGACCTAATCTATTCGAAGCTCACATACAAGATAAATGGAGCATTGTTTACAGCCCATAATTTGTTGGGCCCGTATTGCAATGAAAAACAATACGCTGATGCTATAGAAGAGGAGCTTAAAAGCCAACAAATTGTCTATGAAAGGGAAAAGGTGCTACCCCAATCATTTCAGGGAGAGCATATAGGAAGAAATGAAATCGACTTCTTAATAGAGGGAAAAGTGATTCTTGAAATTAAGGTTAAAAGAATAATTGCAAGAGACGATTATTATCAAATAAAGAGATATCTACGGGCACTCAATAAGAAACTAGGTATTCTTGTGAATTTTCGGAGCAAGTATATTCGCCCCAAAAGGATATTAAACTCACAGGTTACCGAATAATCCGCATATCTGCAGCATCTGCATAGATTAGGTAGATCAGCATCATACTTCACAATTTTCTACTTGCATTTTTCAAATGATGGGTTTATAGTGAGAACGGAAGTCACCGTGGGATATTGAATTCTGGATAATTGAAGGGAAAAGGGAAGTGCAGTTCTTCGTTCGCTTCAACGTTTCACGATCCAAATCTCCGAGTGAGCTCCCGGGTTGCAAATATAGTGGCGCAAATATGCGAGTCATCGATGCTCTCAAAACCGACAACATCATCAAGATAAGCCCCAACGAGACTTTGTCCTCGGCCTTAGGCAGCCTCAGGTCCTCACACGACGCGGCGTTTGTCTTCGACTCCGACGACAAATTTTTAGGAATCATCAACCCCTACCACTCTCTCATCAAATCGTCTAATCCCGGCAACGCCAAGGTGGAGCATTGCCTCTTCCATCCGCCAAAAATCAAAGGCAATCAGCCGGTGTCGCAGATCGCCCGCCTCATGATGGAGTCCAAGGTCCACTACCTGCCAGTCGCCGGCGATAAGGGCGAGTTCGTGGGGATCGTGTCTGCCCGCAATGTGCTCACACGCTACAGAGATTTGCCTGTCTTCAACCAAAAAATTAGCGATGTCCTAAAAAGCAAAAAGAAGCCCTTGGTGACGGTCTATGAGGATGATCTAGTGACCTCGGCGCTTACCGCCTTTAAGACCCGCAAAATCTCAAAGCTTGTGGTCATAGACCGCGGCATGAAGCTGCGCGGAGTGTTGAGCTACTACGATATCATTAATTTTCTGGTCACACCGCGCTCTAGGGAAGGAAAAGGGGACCGCATCGGCACCCGCAGCCGCTTCACCTCACACGCTGTCAAGAATTTTGCCAAAAATTATGCGCTCACTATGGGAGCCGAGCACACCATGCAAGAAGCCCTCAAGATGATTTTGGACAAAGAAATAGGCAGCGTGGTGATCGTGGACCGGGACAATCACCCATATGGTATCATCACCACGCAGGATTTCCTCTCGCTTCTGGTGCGCGCTCGAGCACCCGTGAAGGTCGAGGTCGTGAGCAAGAATCTCTCCGCTGCCAGCCTTGCAATCGTGGGCAATTTCCTCAAGACAGTACGCACCGGCGTCACCAAAGTGCCAGGCGTGGTAGCGGCCAAAATATTCGTGAAAGAGGAGAAGGGTGGGGGAGTATTCAAGGTCGCGCTCTCTTTGATTCCGCGAGTCGGGATTCCCAAAGTCATTTCGCGTGAGGGCAAAAATCTCTTCCAGGTCCTCCGCCGAATCAAAATAAGGTAGCAGGCCTGATACAATAAGGGGATGAGGCAAAAGCTTTGGCTTCTTTTGATTCTAGCTCTCGCGGCTTTCTTGAGACTACAAAACATCAATTGGGACGGCGGGCATTATCTGCACCCTGATGAGCGTTTCCTGGCGATGGTGGCCTCAGCAATGCATCTTCCCACGTCACTTGCGCAGTACCTGGACCCGGCCAGTTCCCCGTTCAATCCCGCCAATATTGGATACAAATTCTATGTATATGGTCTGTTGCCCGTAAGCGTGGCCAAGCTCACGGCGATATTCATGCAGGCCGACACCTATGGTCATTTTTCGAGCATCGCGCGAGTATTAAGCGGGCTTGCAGACCTTTTGGTGGTCGTCGTGGTGTACAAAATCCTTGAGCTTTTTGAGAAAAGATATCGCTGGAATGGGGCAATCAAATATTACGGCGCCTTCTTATACGCAATCTCCGTGCTTCCTATCCAATTGTCGCATTTTTTCACAGTCGACACCTTCTTGAATTTCTTCATGGTCACATCGTTCTACTTTTCCCTCAAATACGCCCTTCTAGACCCCGCATCTAGAGTAGAGAATAGGGCCAAGGGACAGCCCAAATCTCATATAGGCGTGCTGATTTTGAGTGCCATTTTTTTGGGGCTGGCGATAGCCTCTAAAATCACGGCGTTTCTTATACTGCCCTTAAATCTGTATTTTCTATTCTTTACCATCTTGTCACGATCGTACCAAGGTGGTCGTCTTATAGAAGTAATCAAAAGGCTTACTATATATATACTTATAGCGTATGCCACGGTGCGGCTGGCAGATCCGTATCTTTTCCAGAGCGCCAATTTGCTTGACCCTACCCCAAGCCATTTGTTTGTGACCAACATTGCGCAGCTTAAGGCATTGTCGGATCCTAATGGATGGTTCCCGCCTGGGATTCAATGGATCAGCAAGACTCCAGTTTTGTTTAGCCTTGAAAATCTTATGTTGTGGGGGTTGGGACCGGTACAGTTTTTATTAGTGCTTGTCGGAGTAGGGTGGATCCTCAAACAGCAAACAGTAATCAGCAAACCACTCAAAGTGAAGTATAGTGAGATTTTGGTTATTCTTGGATGGGTGATCGGATATTTCATTTACCAAGGTGCGCAATTTGCCCAGACGATGCGCTATTTCTTACCTCTCTATCCGTTTTTCGCACTGTTTGGAGCGTTTGGTCTGGAAAAAATCCTTAACTTTCAATTCTCAATTCTCAATTCTCAATTCAAAAGAATCCTATTTAACATGACATTTTTTATGATTCTTTTGCTCTGGCCTTTAGCCTTTACCTCGATATATTTTCGACCACATTCGCGGGTCGCAGCCTCTCAATGGATCTATCAGAATATAGATGAGACGAGCCTGATCCTCTCGGAGCACTGGGACGACGCGTTGCCCCTCTCTTTGTCGGGAGAGACGAAGAGATATGTGATCAAAGAATTACCGGTGTTTGGGCAAGATACAGCACAAAAATGGAGTGAGATGGAGGCACTTTTTGAAGGGGGAGACTACTACATCTTATCCTCCAACCGTGTATGGGGGAGCATTATGGCAGTCCCTCAGAAATATCCGATTCAAGCTAAATTCTACGAAGACTTATTTGCCGGCCGCACCCGTTGGCACAAAGTTGCGGAGTTCACCTCATACCCCTCATTGGGAATTGGAAATTGGCTTGCCCCTCGGAGCCTTGGCGAAGTGGGGGAATTGGATATTCCGGACGATAGTTCTGATGAGTCTTTCACTGTCTATGACCATCCAAAGGTTATGATTTTCAAAAAAGCTATACGCTAGCTTCTCAACAATCTTTCCAACGAAGCCAAAGACTGACCTTTCACAAAGATCTCTCTTGCACGTCGCATTTTTTGCACTGATGCAAATCTCTCTAGGTTCTGTACGGTTTTTGAGACAGCTGCGCCAAGAGCGGGCGCGCTCTTTGGAGCGACCAAGAGGCCCATACCAGTCCGTTGGATTGGGTAGCGCACGCCAGGCAGGTCGGAGGCCACGACTGGAGTGCCAGCAAGCATCGCCTCCACTTGTACCATCCCAAAGGCCTCAGTGCGGTTCACCGACGGCAGCACCAGCACGTCTATGGCTTTGTAAAATGCTCCCAGCTCTTCCTCCTCCAAAAACCCCAAAAAGCGGTGAGGGATGTGTCTCTCCAAAAGCAGGTTTCTAATTTTTTGAGCATACTCGTTTTCTCCCACAGAGTCTTGCGGACCGGCAAAGACGAGCTCCACCTCGTGCTTTTTTTGGATTGCCGGATAGGCCTCAATAAGATATTCAAGTCCTTTCTCCCGTGCTATGCGCCCGACAAATCCCACCCACATCCGACCAGCTTTTTGTGCAAGAAGTTTTTTAAAATATACACTATCTGTTGGCATTTCTTGTACAGGAGGGGGGATTGATACAATTTTGTGAGCGTAATACCTATGTAAGGGCGTATGCTCGACGTAATCTGGCAGTCCCACAATTTTATGACTCAATGCACATTGAAGAAACGTTACGGCATTGACAATCGAGGAGAGCAAACGGTGGGAGAGACTTGGGCCAAGATATATAAAACAATAAAAGAAGGCAATTGTGCGTTTTCTAAGTATCGCACCCAAAATAGCCAGAGGTAGGCCCTCGACGCTGGGCAAGTTGAGAATTATGCAGTCGGCGCGCCGAGCCTCTATAGTAAAGTGCCACCACGATTGTGGAGAAATAAAGCCTTTAGATGCCCGGAAGAGATACGGCATGCGAATTATTTTCATTCCTTCAAACTTTTCTTCTGGAGGCAACTTCCGGGAGTGGGGGAACGTGAGGACTGTCACGTCATGCGTTTTGGCAAGCTCCCGAAGCACCCTTCGTGGGTACTCTGTGAGGCCTGAGGTGTAGGGATAAAAGTAGGGCGAGAAGAAAAGAATTTTCATACCTCGTCTTGTAGGACCTTTGCGACCGCTTTTAGATGGGGGTACTTAAAAGGATAATTGATCCTTCGATCAAGAATATTGTAGATCCAGAATACGCGAGTGGGCACGTCGTGGTGCACCAAATGCTTGACCACGTCCCAATTATCCTCGACAAATATATCAAGCTTATGGCGCCGTATGATCTTCTCTTTGTAAAGATGCGGCTGCTCATCATGGGAATTGTAAATGACCTCTTTCACAAAGTCATGTGCCCCAATTTTGTGCATCCAAGCCTCAAGATCCGGCTTGAGGAAGCTGTAGCGGGCAGTGATAATATAGAGCTCGATGCGGCCCTCCAGCGCCCATCTTTTGAAGGTCCAAAACCCCGGTGATACATAGAGACTTGATTTGTGAAATAAGTACCATAGCCTCTTTTCCCAGGGCTTGTGTGGCACATAAAAAGTCGACACTCGGCCTTTCACAAAAAGCTTCTTAAAGCCTACAATCGCAGGTCGCACGATCCGGGCGGGATTGTAGAGAATCACGCCGTCTAAGTCTAAACCAATGCGAAGAGGTCGATTGCGTGTAGCCATATTTGATTTTGAACGGTGATTACATTATACTAAACTTTAATTTCATTGCTTCATGGTTGCATGGTTTCATTGTTGGCATAACAGTGGAACAATGGAGCAATGTAACAATGTAACGCATGTTGCCTGTCCTACTAGATCTCAAATTCCTCAAAATCTACACCTTCGGGGTCTTCGTGGTATTGGCTTTTTTCTGGGGGTGCTACTTGCTCTGGAAAAACGTGCGTCTCACGCAGTATAAGGAGGAGGATGTGTTCGACGGGCTGTTCTGGAGTCTTGCTGCAGGTCTTTTTTTTGGGCGGGTGCTGCATGTGGCTTTGAACTTTAGCAAATTCGGCCTCAATCCGCTCAAATTCATACTTCTAAATGGCTACCCTGGAATCAGCCTTTTTGGCTTTATTGGAGGATTTCTTTTGGCCAGCTTTATCTACTGTAATCTCAAAAAAATATCGTTCCGTGAGCTTGCCGACTACATCATTCCCTCGGCATTAGTGGCTCTGGCATTTGGGAAGGTTGGGAGCTTTTTTGCCGGAGTCGAGGTGGGCGCCCCCACTTCCTTCCCCGTGGCTGTGAAGTATGCGCTCACTGAGGGTAAGCGCCACCTTACGCCCCTCTATGAAGGCCTCATCTTCGCCGTAGCGGCATATTTGGCCACCAAAATACTCTTTGCGATCCGCCGTGGCCGGTTTGAGCAGGGTTTTAATTTTTACTTCTTCTTGTGGTTTTTTGCCGCGGTTACGGCCGCCTTCGACCCCCTCAAGTCTCACCACTTGCGCTTTTTCGGGGTAAGCTTCAATACAGCCGTGTCTGCTGTATTGCTCTTGACTTTCTCTCTCTATTTTTTATATTATTTTAGGATGAATTTGGCCGGTGGGATTACCCGCGGCCCTAAAATACTCTATGGCAAGCTTTTTAACAAAAACGTTCGTAGCAAAGCAGAAAGCGAGGCTGCAGGAGGAACGACAGAAGATACTGGTTGACATCACCCGCCTGGAGGCCGACGATCCATTTGCCGATCCTGACCACGCCAACGACAACGCCGCCGTCGACACCGATGTGCGCGAGCAAATAGGCCACGACACGATTTCAGCTGAAATCAAGGATTTGCGCCGCCGCCTTGAAGATATTGACCGGGCTGTGACCAAAATTGACAAAGGAAACTACGGAATCTGCGAGCGTACCGGCCAAGTCATCCCACTCCCTAGGCTTGAGCTCGTGCCTGAAGCCCGCTTCATCGTGTTAGAGCAGTAACCCCCCTCACCCCCTTGACATCTAACCCATAGTAAGGTATACTTATTACATATGGCTATTGAACGAGGAGTACTTCGCGCACTCCAGGAGGCTGAAAAAGGCTCCAAACAAGAGCTTCAAGCAACTGCCCTCAAGGCAGTACTTGACGCTGTCAAAGCTGACGGCTTCCGTGATATTCCTGTGGAAGAAGCGAGAAAATCAACACCTACCAAAGAAACACAAGCAGAAATTAGTAGGTTCTCCGAAGAAGCCCGTAAAGCTCTTGAAGCTGAAGGCTACCACATTTACGAGCTCACCGGCCAGTCACTTGCCTCACTCCGCGACCAGGGCAAGCCATTTCAGAGTACTTGGCACAAGGATTATCCAGAATTCGAGGTTGCCACCTCACGACTCTCCGAAGTAGCACTCAATCCAGACTCGCTCTTTTTACCTGATTCAAACAGAAAAACTCTTGCGAAGCAGCAAGAAATGGTGGCCATATTCTCCCAAGAATTAAGCGGCAAAATCCCAGGAGTGCAGGCCATTATAGGTGAAGCTCCTGACTATGAAGAACTTGCATTTACCCATTTGGATTCGACTGGAGACCGCTTATTTGGAGAAAAGTACAGTTACAATTACACCCGGACGGTTACCACGACCGATGAGTCCTGGGTCGCCCATGTGGGCCGCTTCCGTGCCGACCGCGGCTTGCTTGTGAGCCGCTGGTATCGGGACGAGAGCGCTGACGGTCTCTTCGTTGCTCCTCTGGTAGTGCCAGCTGGGAAATAACGCAAACTCTACGCGACAAACCTAGTAAAATATAGTACGATTAAAGCATGGGTGAGGTGCCATTTTCTGTTGTCGTCGATTTTTTTCTCTATCTTTTTATTCCCTTTATTTTCGCCCTCATCGCCTCTCGTCTTCGCTCATCACCTATAGCAGGCTATCTGATTGGAGGAGTAGTGGTAGGGAGCCTACTGCCGCATACCGCTCGGGGGCCTGCCATTGAAACATTTGCGTATTTTGGGATTATTCTCCTCTTTTTCACGATCGGCCTCGAGGTCCATTTTTCGCGCATGCTCACCTACAAGCGCTACATTGTGCGGGGTGGGCTATTGCAGCTATTATTGTGTGGAGTAGCCATCTCTCTGGTGTCCATCCTGTTTGGCTTTACGCCCTCCCAAGGGCTTCTGCTTGGAATCGCGCTTGCTGTCTCTTCCACACCCCTGGTCGCCAAAATGATTCAAGACAAGCGTGAAGAGGGGACTCTGTTGGGGGAGGTCACGATTGGCATTTTGATGCTCCAGGATCTTGCCTTTATCCCCATGCTGATTATCATGAATGCAGTGACCCAAAAAACGCAGAGTTTCACCGCTGTTATGGGGGAGATGGCGTGGGGGCTGGCAGTTTCAACACTCATTTTAGGAGTAATGTATGTGGTGGGCAAAGCGGCAATCCCGACGGCATTTGACAAAGTCGCGCGCCTCAGGCGCGATCTTCTCAACTTCTTTATCATCGTATTTATACTTATGGTGGCGGTCATATCAGCACTCCTTCAGATCCCGATCGTTATAGGCGCCTTTATTGCCGGGGTCTTTGTAGCCACCACGACCTCACACTATCATATCTTCTCGCAGATTCGCCCCCTGCGCGATCTTCTCGCCGTGCTCTTTTTCATCTACATCGGCTCGCAGATCTCAGCTCCAACGCTTCTGACCCATGCTCCTCAAATTTTGGCCTTTGCCGCCACACTTATACTCGTGAAAGCGGCTGTGATCGTGGCGATCTTTATATACTTGCGCTGCAACGCCAGATTTTCTTTTTTCATGGCCACACATCTTTTTCAAGTGGGGGAGACGTCCTTTATTCTCCTCACGACCGCAGTCAGCAGTCATCTCTTGAGCCAGGAGCAGTATACGGTCATCCTGAGTGCCATGGTGCTCAGCCTTATCGTAACCCCCTTGATCATCACCAAAAAAGAAGTATTGTATAGATTTGTGCGATCTTTCTTAAAGCGTGTGCTCCCGCAGCTTGAGGCGGTGATTGCGGCAAAGATTGATCTTGACCGCAGCCCGATCGATGAGCTCACACTGCGGGATCATGTGATCATCGCCGGATACGGGCGGGTAGGCTCACAGGTGGCCCGCGCGCTCACCTTGGCCAATATTCCCTTTATAGCAATCGACTATAATTTCCCTCTTGTCGAGCGTGCCAAGCGGGAAGGTGTGCAGATTCTCTATGGTGACCCCACGGATCGGGATGTCTTAGACTTTGCGGAGGTGGAGACCGCGATCGCAGTCGTGGCCGCTGTGCCCACCAGAAGCGACCAGGAAGCTATTGTCTTGGGCGCTAAGCACCTCAATCCCAAGATATTTATCATATCACGGGTTGCCTCACAGGAGGACCAGAATCATCTCAAAGACTTGGGTGTGCATGCCGTGGTGCAGCCGGAGCTTGAGGCTTCAATCTCCATAATGCGGCGCCTGCTGGTCCTCAGCCGCAAGCCCAAAGAGGAGATTGCCCGCCAGATCCACCACATGAAGCTTATTCATGGCGCGTTATAATATCAAAAATTAAGGATCAAATATCAAAAATACATATAAAAAATCAAAAAACAATCGCACGGTCCTTGGAATTGTCATCGGTGTTGGCCTCCTCCTCTTTTTTGTAATAAAATCACTTTCCAACTCGCTTTTTTTTCGGCCTATAGACCGCATTAATTTCATTGTTTTGGAGGGGTCGCCCTTATTTTACTCGCTCGATACGCGGGCTCATATCACCTATGTAATTCCCTTCTATCCAGACCTTAAAATTCGTGTGCCCGGCGGCTACGGAGCGTATCGCTTCGGGGCCTTGCGTAAGCTTATCGACCTCGAAAATGCTCCTGACCTGGCCAGGCGCACGGCCTCGAGTGTGACCTCTTCATTCACACAGTTTTACTTCTATCCGCCGGAAGTTAATATCTCCTATGGAGCGTCACTTCCCCCAACGCCTCCGCTTCCCACCTTTAAGCAAATTTTTTTCTATCATTCCAATGCAAGTGCGCTCAACCGCCTCTATCTATTTTTAGAGCTTCTCAAAAAGAAAAAGAATGAATATGTCGCACTCGATCAGTATAAGAAAGTGCAGGTCAAGGGGGGCGCTACTTTGTCGGAAGGTGAGTTCGCTGACCGCTATCAGGGCTTTTTCTACCATAGATCCTATAGGGAAGAAAAGAAGACTGTACAAATAATATATACATCCTATGGTGCAGCAGATATTTTGGGGAGGGTAATTGAGGGCAACGGCATCAGAGTGGTGGATTTGGCCGCGGGTAGGCGGCGCCAGCAGTGCAGGGTCACGGAAGAGGGGACCTCGCATTCCCTATCAGCTCGTGATATCGCCTCTTTCCTAGGGTGCGACTTGGAGCATGGGGACGGCTCAATATCTGATATAATTGTATATCTGGGAGACAGAGTAGAGAAGGAGTGGGCAAGTAATTAAATTCGAAGCACGAAACAATTAATCTCAATATATATCAATGAGTCTCTATTAATCTCAGATTGAGACTAATCGAGACTAAGAGACTTGTTGTTTCGATATTCGAATTTCGAATTTATCATAGTATGAAATTAATCTTTCTAGGCATTTTTATCCTCTCTTTGGCGTGGGCAGTGCGCTCGATGCGGGATTTTATCGTGCCTGCGGAAATAAGGAAGTTGCTGATGCGCGTGAAGCTACGCGGCACGATTCTTTTTTTAGGAGGGAAAACTAAGCACTACAAAAAATAGAATATCGAATATAGAATATTGAATATCGAATAATACTCAAATTTTCCACATTCTACATTCCATATTCCATATTCTAGGTCTAGTTTTCTATGTTCTCCTCATCCTCGTCGTCTGACCGACGCTCGTAGTGAGCATATTCCTTCTCCTCGTGTAGGGTCTCCGCCATGCGTTCGATATCAAGCGCGTGCTCATTCTCCTCGGCGTCCGTGTGCTCCTGGCCCTCTTCGTCGATGTGCTCCAGATTGCCTATATTCTTCTGCATGTCTTTGGGGAAGGAGGTGAAGTTCTGCACTTTCTTGCCTTTGGTGCTTTCTCTAATGAAGACGACTACTCGGGAGATCGACACATCCTTGACATACGAGCGGTAGGCACTCCCGGCCTTGATAAACAGCAGTAGCCGCTTAGAGAGGTCGTCTGGCAGTGCGCCTATGTATTCGTTTGCCTGGCTGCGTACTTCCACCCGGATGCGCTTGGGCTTGAGGATGGCTTCTTCCCCAATAAGAAGCGCCGCCAGCACATTCTTCTGGCCGATGTTGACAAGGGGGACGCTTTTGGTTGCCCCAGGCAGCTCAAGAAACAAGCTGGGGTCAAAAAGAATTGATTTTTTGGCATTTTTCTTGGCTGATTTGGCTGTGAGAGACTTGAGCCGGTCAAGGTTATCGCGCGCCAGAATATGCCCGGGCTGCACGCGAAGCGCCTTTTGGTAGTGTTCGCGCGAGCGCTTGAGGTCTCCTTTTTGAATATAGGCAAAGCCCAATCTAAGAAGCGCCGCCAAATTGCGCCGATCGCCTTTGAGAATCTGGGTGTTGATAGCCACCGCCTCATCCCACCGGGCCTTCATTGCCGCGTCTACTGCGCGGTTCTCGAGTTGTACGACATCTGAATATGCACCCATAACTGATTATCAAGTATAGGGTTTCTGCCGCCAATGTCAATATGATAAAATGACAAGAGTCATATGATGCTTGTCATCCTGAACTCGATTCAGGATCTTCTAACTTTTAGGGGATCCCGCATCCAGTGCGGGATGACTCCGCACGAGAGCGGAGTCAATTATAATTATTGAACTATTATTTATGTCAGGTCATTCAAAATGGGCCACCATTAAGCGAAAAAAAGGAGCGAGCGACGTCGCGCGTGGGCAGCTTTTTTCCAAGCTCTCCCGACTGATTACCCTTGCCGTGGCCGAAGGTGGGGGAGCGACCGACCCTGACGCCAACGTGAAGCTACGCTTTGCTGTGGATCGGGCGAGGACCGAGAATATGCCCAAAGAAAATATCGCGCGCGCGATTGCAAAGGGCGCGGGCCCCGACCGGGGGAGCCTCAGGCAGGTCTTGTATGAAGCATTCGGCCCCGGTGGCACGGCTCTTCTAATTGAGGCCACCTCCGATAATCCCAATCGGACCCTCGCGGAGGTGCGAAGCATGCTGGAGCGAAACGGAGGCAAGATGGGGCGAGAGGGGTCTGTGGGGCACCTTTTCACCCACTGCGGGATAGTGACTTTTGACAAAGCAAAAAATAAGCAAGAAGATGTCCTCAATTTTGCCCAGTGCATCGACGCACTTGATCTTGAAGATGGAGAAGAGAGCTATAGCGTGTATTTCCCGTTTGAGGCACAGGGGAGGGTGAAGGAGTGCGTAGGGGAATTGGTCTGGGATGAGGCGCCGCATCTTGACTACCGCCCGCTCAACTTGGTGCGAATTGAAGGGGAGCAGGCCCGTAGTCTGCTATCATTAATTACTAAGCTTGAGGGACTAGACGATGTAGTTGCGGTCTACGGCAACTTCGATATCCCCAACGAATTTTTGACACAATGAGAACTTGGCTAAATTGGATAAAGCATTTTTTAGCCCAAGCGCGAGCTCCAAGAATTCTTCTTTCTGTCGATAAAAGGGTGCGCTTTGTGACCGCCACCTTGGGTTTGTGTGCTCTCATGCTTGTGGCGACCTTTTCCACGTTCGACGCGGCGTGGATTTTCTTGCCGATTTTGCTATTAGCGTCGTATCTGGCGATCTATTTCTCGATTCTTGAAGGGTTGGAGGGGATTGAGTGGCTCATGCTTTTTATCATGCCGGTCGCCCTCACCCTCGCATTCTATATCTTCTACTTTCTCTTTCCGGTGCGGTGGCTGACCCGAATTCCATTTATTGCAATTTATGGTGTCTCAATCTACGCCACTCTCCTCACCTCCAATATTCTCAATGTCGGCGTGGAGCGCAATCTGCAGCTCTACCGGGCCGCGTTCTCGGTCAACTATTTTTATCAGACCGTTCTAATTTTCTTATCCCTCAATGTATTATTTTCACTCAAAGCAAATTTTTTGATCAATTTTGTGGGAGTATCACTGATAGTGTTTCCCATTGCGCTCCAAATGCTCTGGAGCATCCAGCTCAAGCTGCAGCTGGAGCGAGCCCAAGTGTTGTATGCATTTTTTGTGAGTTATATTCTGGCGACCACGGCCTTAGCGCTGTCGTTTGTGGCGTTTGAAGCCTCTATTTTTGCGCTAATTCTCACCGCGGGCTACTATAGCTTAATTGGCATCATTTACTCATACCTGGATGCTCGACTTTTCAAGGAGACAGTGCGGGGGTACCTCTTCGTCTTGGGCTTCGTGGGGGTGATTGCAGTGTTGACGCTCCGCTGGTAGATTCTTCGTGTGTACTTCATACAAAAAAATAAAAACGAAGCTAACTAGCCTCAAAATTTTCTTGACTGCAGGGGAGAGGTTGCCGTTGGGCGAAATGCTATAAACAAATAACCAATTTCCAATATATTCATTGACTCATTCGCAATTCGCAATATTAGCATGAGATTCGCAAATTGGCATCACACCCCGCCGGAGGCGGGGAGAGGGGAGCGGGATCACGGACAAACGATAATTTCACGGACGTGAACATAGTGTCCTATAGTATTTATGTAAAACTATAGGATATTTAATGTAATTTACATAACTAGCTTAAACTATATCATCCTAGCCTCAAAAGTGGCTCTTTGGACTGCTACAGCGGGCCAAATTCTTACATTCGTTGAAGGCCACTCTTCTCCGGAGAGAGGAGGATGTCTGGCATTGGCAATGAATGTGGATAACTGATTGCCACTCGAAGGAACATAGCCACAAAAATGCATGATTATACTGTTACTACGCTCCAAAATGAGTGCCCCTGCCTACCGGCAGGCAGGAAGGTATGCATAGGTGCGGTAATTTTTAGCCTCAAAAATGATAATTTAGACTGCTACAATAAGCTAAAATCACGCAATTATGCGACGTCTTTAAGAGCCATTTACTTCTTCTAAGCGATATGCGATATAAGCAGCCAACCGCATTGAATAGCTTTAAATATCACTCTTCGGACTATCACTACGCTCCAAAATAAAGCCAGTCCCATTATTTCCCGAAGCAAAATTTAGCCTCGAAAATGATGATTTAGAGCGATATAACAATCTAAATTTTACCCCTTCCAGAATGCCCTCAGAGGAGTGTTGTCGCGACAGTGATACAAGTGTACCTTGAGGCGAAGATCGAGAGAGCGTACGTCCATTGTATACATAAAATTCGCACACCCTTGGGAGGGAGTACACCCCGCCAAAGGCGAGGCTCGCCGTAAGGCGGCCCACCCAAAATTACTGGCATCCTTAGGTAGGGAGCATTGGGTATATAACGTCGTAAATTATATCTTTTACGACGTTGAGCGTGGCTGGCGGTGGGGAAGTGGTCGATTTTACCCTTTTGTTTGTTTGTAATTTTTCATTATTTTTTATCTTTGCTCTTTGCTTTTTACTCTCAAAAATTGGCAGTCCTCTCTTTTTTGGTGTTTTGCCAATTTTTGTCTCTCCCCTATCGATTTGGCCTTTTCTGAGGCTCTTCTCCCCTATTCTCTACTCAGAGGTCGTGTCAACCCCAGCGGGGAGTGCATTTTTTAGCCCTGCCTGCCGGCAGGCAGGTTTAATTTAGCTTCAAAACATGCTTCACCCTGTTATAATAGTCTTCTATGGGGCGCGAAAAGCTATTACTGCCGGTGGCCGATAAACCATACGAACCTCCTCGCATTAGAACTCACAAAGAGGAAGCGCGTCATCTCTATGAGGCGATTGAAAAAGTACAGCATGACAAGGAGACGCCTTTTAAAGGCTATAAAACTGGGTTAATTCGAATCCCGGAATATAATAAAGAGCGCAAAGATACGTGTCTGCAGTGCGGTGAAATTGTACGAGGCGGCTACGACAGACTAATATATCGTTCGAAACCGTTAACATCATTTAGATCATCTCCTCCTGTGGAGCTGATTTCACCAGTCCCGGTCCCTGCACTTCATACTTTGGCAGTGCACGGATTTGTAGGAAGATTCGCGAGCATGAATCTTATTCTTATAAATCATACTAAGCTTGGTAAAGTTTTAACAAATCCTGTGGAATTATTTGAAGGCGACGGACAGTGGACCACAATAGTGCCGGTTGCCCGCGTTTATCGGTCATTTGCTAAGGCGCAGAAAAGAAGCATGAGACCTTCACCGCACCTCAATGGCTCACAAAATGGTCATATCTAAACAATTTAACTTTCCCATGTTCTGCCCTGACGGCACGCGAGGGGTGGTGCGCGGGCTTGACGTGCTGGATCTGAAGACATGCGGCATTCAAGGAGTTATTGTTAATACCTTACACCTCATGCTGAGTCCCGGAGATGCTCAAATTTCGCGGTTAGGCGGCATTAAAAAGTTCATGAGCTATGATGGTACTGTGATCTCCGACTCAGGTGGATTTCAGGTGTTTTCGATGATAACTCGAAAACAGGTCTGGGGACGAATCACCGAAGAGGGTTTATTGTTTGAGGCAGTTGCGGATGGCGCCAAAAAACGATATTTGCTGACACCTGAAAAGTCTATTGAGGTGCAGTTTAACCTAGGGAGCGACATGATGGTGGTCTTGGATTACTTTACGCCCCCTCAGGGAAGCCTGTATGAACAAACGCGCAGTGTGACATGGACCACGCAATGGGCGCATCGCTCCAAAGCAGAATTTGAGCGGCAGCTTAAAGTACGCAAAATAAAAGAGGCAGATCGCCCAGCCCTTCTTGGTGTCATTCAAGGCGGCTTCGATAAGAAGATGCGCGCTAAAAGCGCGCGCGAGCTCATCGACATAGGCTTTGATGGGTATGGCTTTGGCGGCTGGCCGATCAATGCGCAAGGAAAATTTGACTATGGCATCTTCAAATATGTAGCGGGTCTCATGCCCCAGGCCTCGATCAAGTTTGCTCTTGGCGTGGGTAAGCCGTGGGACATTGTCCAAGGTGTCAAGTTTGGCTACCACATCTTCGACTGTGTGATCCCCACCCGCGATGGCCGCCATGGGAGACTTTTTGTCTTTCGCAAGGAGCTAAATCGCAGTTCAATGAAGTTGAACAGGGGAGACCTTGACGAGATTTTTATCACCAAGTCAAAGTACGCTCGAGATCTAAATCCCATTAGCAAGTTTTGCACGTGCTTGACGTGCAAGACCTATTCCCGCGCATATCTTCACCACCTCTTCAAAATCAAAGACACACTCGCCTATCGCCTTGCCACCATTCACAACCTGACCCACTACTCTACCCTGCTTAAGCATTTGAGATAATAACATTAATTTTCAATATTCGTGCCTGTCAACCGCGGCGGTTGCCAATAGCTGTCGAGAACTCGCCTGCTAAACGCAACTAAGTTGCGTTTAGTTTTGACTTCATATTACACTCATTTATTGATATACTGATCCTTATGAACGTCTTGGAGGTCAAGGATTTAGTCAAAGACTACGGAAAATTCCGCGCAGTCGATCACCCCTTGCACTATAGGGCTTAGTGAGGTATAATTAAAGCTGATATACCTATGGCTACTCCTGAGGGTCCTGTTGGTCATACCAGGCTTCAAGCACAATTTGGTAGGGAGCCTCTCCCCGCCCAGCGGGATCTCCGAGACCCATTTATTGCATACTTGCACAAAATCGGTGAGGTGCCACTACTTACTAAAGAGGATGAATACGAGCTAGGCACCAAAGTACAAAAGGGCCTCAAAGCCCACGACACGCTCCAGAGCGCTCAGCCCTTGCCTCCTAAAGAAAAATTACGTCTGCGCCAGGAGGTGCAAGAGGGTCGCGGCGCCCATGAACACTTCGTCTTGGCCAATTTGCGCTTGGTGGTGGCGTTTGCCAAGCGGTATTATGTGCCGCTTGACAGACGCGACGACCTTATTCAGGCCGGCAATGAAGGACTTATGCACGCTGCGCACAAATTTAATCCCGATAAAGGCTTCAAATTCTCTACCTACGCCGCCTGGTGGATTCGAAAAGAAATTCAGAAGCATTTAGACTACTCAGGGAATGGGCCCACCATTTTAAATAGGAGAAAAAATATGGTATTGTATAGATCTCTGCATGACACAATAGACAATCTGCGGGAGGATTTGAAAAGAGAGCCCACCATAGAAGAGATCGGTGAGGTCACCGAGTTGAGTGCCAAAAGAGTGGTCGAGATCTTGAGTATGCCCTTGTACGCGACCCCGCTTGAGACTTCGGGGAGCGAAGATAGGGATCCTGAGCAGCAAATTGCAGCTCCCCCAACCAGCGAGGAAGAAGAGATGGAAGAGGCGCAGGAGCGGGAATATATTCTTAGTCTCATTCACGCCACAGTGCTTTCGAGCAGGCAGAGAAAGGTCCTCATATTAATGCTTGAGAACATGACCTATGGGGAGATTGGTCAGGAAATAGGCAAAATGAAAGCGGACCGTCCGATAAGCAAGCAGCGCGCCGAACAAATCGCAAAGAGCGCTTCTGCCAAAGTCGCCGAGTACTATCGTCAGACTCTAGACTCCCCGCTTGAGGGCTAAGTAGCGCTCGAAGAGGTAGGTTAGTGCGTAGCGCGGAGACAGCGCATAATCCTGAGTCGGTACATAGTCCACTTCCTCTCCTCCGAATCCTTTCTTAAATTGGGTGAGGCCACCCCAGCTTTTGGGAGTGCGGCCGGGCTGCAAAATTCCCCAGAAATTGTACGCCACGCATCCGCGCTCTTTTGCCTCTTGAATGGCTCTCCACTGCAGTGCATAGGTTACCGGCACGCTGCTATGGATCGAGGCCCCCTGGTGGTAGAAGGCTGTGGTCTTGGTAAATACAATAAGGGCTCCGGCCTGCGGAGTGCCGTCATGGTAGCCAAACAAGAACACTGCATTGCCAGTTGCGGCAAAGGCCTCAAATTCATGTTCGATATAGCGGGTGGAAAAGGGCGTAAAGCGCTCGCGGCTTGCTGTGATCTTGTAAATTTTCCAAAAATCTTCTACCGCTTTTTTGTCGGTGCGCACCTCAATCTGCACATTCTGGCTCGGCGCGCGTCTCACCAGGTAGCGCGTGGTTTTGCGCATTTGGCTCATAAGCTCGTCTTCTGTCTTGCCCGCCAAAGGCAGCACCCACACACGCTCCGAGTGCATATAAATAGGAGCCTTGGTGAATCCCAAATTCTTAAATATGGCGCGGGCCGCGGTGCTGTCTGGGAGGGTGGGGGCCACTCTGATAAACGCACACTTCTCTTGGTACGCGATCTTCACCAAGTAATTTTTCAGTGCTGTCAAGATTTCTGTGTAATACAAGATTGCCTTTTCCTCGCTTAAATCTGGTGAGGTTCCATTGATCGGAGGTATAATTGCCGGACCATGCGGCACAAATAAGAAGCGGCCTCGGCGGGAAGCGACCACCACACAGAGTGCCACCGCCACAGGGCGTGACTCTATGTCCACTACTTGGAGCCGGAATATCTTGTGCCCTTCCAGCTTATTGAACTCTCCCCACTCCCAAGACTGCAAGAAGCTGTGTGCTCCCGTCGTAGCCAATATCTCATTCCATGCTTTTTGATCGTCAAGCGGTTGTACCTGCATAAATATATCTACAATGATTGTATCATATTAGTGCTGCTGTTTTTTAGGGCCTTGTAGAGCCTACTTGAGTAGATTGATCACCCGTGAGGCCTGTTTGTCACCGATATACGTGGGAAGATTAATGATGCGCGCACACAGCGATTCAGCCCTAGGACAGCTACCCATCACATACTGCATTTGGCCCATGTTGATGCCCCGGGGAGCCACCGGCTGGTCATACCATACGCCCAAATATATCTTCTTTTTCCGCGCTTTTTTTAGCACTTCTGCCCTGTTGTCCACCAGAAAAGGATAGCGAAGAAGGCTAAAATTGGAGCCGGCGAGAGTTGCCACTTGTTGGGGGTATTTTTGACCTAAAGTACTATTGTACATCTTCGTATTCTGCGCTCTGACTTCGCTTATCTGATCAAGTTTCTTGATCTGGTGCAAAAGCAAAATTGCCAGAGCATTTGGGTACGCTTTATTAAGAGAATTGTCAAAAGTCCCCCCCCGCTCGACCGAGGTAATTTCGACCGCGGCCGGTGAGAATAGTTTCAGCATCATGTGCAGCATTTTCCCCAAATACAACCAGTTGTACGTGGCTTTTATAATCACACTCATCGGCTTATACCAGAGGGTGCTTGCTATAAAAAAACTTGAAGGATACGCGAGCCGCTTCTCGACGCTGCGCAGCCCCTCGCTTACATATCGGCTAGGTGTGGCGACTGCCCCGCCCCACACTGATGAGAGCATTTTGGACCGTCCAAATGACAAAAGCTTGGTCGTGGGGGCTTTGTCTTTTTTGAAGTGTGCTTGATCGAATCCATGCGCCATGTCTTCGATGACTTGGAGGCGGCGAGTCCGGGCCCACTCGAGAATAAGCGTGCGAGCCTCGGGGGTGATGCCGAAAGTGTGCTGCAGAATGAGTACTCGGCTGCGGGAGGTGACTTTTCCCTTCAGATCCTTAAAATCCATAGAGTACGATGCTGGCTCGATATCCACGTAGATTGGGGTCGCGCCTTGGCTAATAATTGGAAGGATCACGGCCTCGCAGGTGAAGGCTTGCACCAGGACCTCGTCGCCAGGACTCAAAGCCATACCCTGCAAGAGCTGGTAGAGCGCAGATCTGGCCGTAAGGAAAAGAAAAATGTTGTGCTCCGGGAAGAAGGATTTAAGTCGGGACTTTAAGCTGGCAAGCCTCTTGCCGCGCTTCCAGCGCCATGGTGTGGCGAGGAGGCCAAGGGCCACACGCGCGTCGGAAAAGCGCTCAAGTGGTGCAAAATCTGTCAGTATCATATAGCATTATAGCAGCCTAACTGGGACTTGTGTGCGTGAGGCGCGCCACAAATGATGGCGAGAACTTGCCCTCCACGACCACAAGTGTGTGTTTGTTGAGCAGGGGCTGAAGGGCATCAAGCATCTGCTGCTCATTCTTGAAATACTGCGTGGGCTCCCCAAGCGTCTTAAAGAGTGTATCGGTTGTCATAAGCTCAAGCTTTGTGCCCGCCAGCGCCTTCAAAATCCGCTGGTAGGAAGACTTTTTCTCGCTCCCGAGCTCCAAAATACCGCGAGTTATAATGATTTTATGCTCCTGAGGGTGATTCTTAGCAATCTCAATTGCGGCCAGAAACCCCTCAACATTTGACGAATATGTGTCAAGAAGGAGCGTTGCTCCACCGGCGCCAGGCTGTTTGGTGAGTTTGGAAGCAACTGGCTTGAGGCTATGGACAGCAGCTTCAATCTCTGCAGGCTTCATGCCCACGTCAAGTGCCAAAGCCACGGCGGGTAAGAGATTTTGTATGTTGTGACGGCCCACAAGACGCGTTGTAAGATGAAGAGTCTGCTTTCCATATGTTACCGTCGCTGAGGTCGTGGTGGCGGTTTCTTTGATGGTGAAAGCCTTGATGTTGGCCACACCACTTGTCGCAAACGATACGGCCTTGTAGCGGGCATCTTTCACAATTTCTTTGTATTCGGGGATGTCGTGGTTGATGTAAGCAGTCCCCTCTTGAGGCAAGGAGTCAAGAAGCTCGCGCTTGGCTGCAACTAAGTTGCGTCTTGATCCAAAAAGTGCGAGGTGCTGATTGCCAATCGTGGTCACAATTGCCAATCGCGGATGAATAAGATCGCAGACCCGCCTGATCTCCCCTACCTTGTAGGCGCCGGCCTCGGCGATAAAATACTCGGTGTCGCTGTGTAGATTCTTAAGGACAGATAGAGCCACCCCAACGTGCGTATTCATGTTCTCATCTGTCTTGGCGACCTTGAACGTATGACGCAAGATTTCATACAGGAATTCTTTGGTCGAGGTCTTGCCATAGCTCCCGGTGATGCCGATGAATACCGCCTCTGATGTGGTTATTTTGCGCCTAGCCTGCTCCACAATCTGCCGGCGTCGCATGTAGGCCACAACACTCGTTATGCCCACAGCCATGCAGGTCAGCAAAAAGCCGATAAAAGGGCTCAGCACCAAGAGGCCGACAAGAATAGCGGGCGGATAAAAAGAATAAAGATAATAAAGCAGGCCCGCGAACGAAAGGTCGAGCGCACCAATCAGCGCGTTTCGCAGCGATTTTTTGGGCCACTTTGGGGGGGTAGCATATAGCACACGTAGCACCCCCTCCTCCCTCAAGTAGACGTCAAATCGATCAAACCGGTACTCCTTAATCTGATAGAGATAGACGAACTCAAGGCTCTTGAGGAGAGCGAGTATGGTTGTCGCGAACGCAAGAATATTCATATCATGATCTATAATTTAAATACAAATTTCAAAGCTCAAATGTCAAATCAAATCCAAAGCTCAAATAACATGCGATGAATTTAGATTTTGGATTTTGAACTTGAATTGGCATTTGGATTTTGTCATTTGGAATTGCCGAGAAATTCGACAACTTCACTCGCGACCACCTCGGGATGAAATAGTGGTAGGCCATGGCCTTTGTCTTCAAATATTTTAAGCCGTGAGCCCTTGATATTCTCGTGTAGCGCCTGGGCGTCCGCGGGCGCTACGTACTTGTCGGTCGCGCCCCACAGGATTAGTGTGGGCACGCCTATTTTGTGCGTGTCCTCGCTTAAGTCCTGCGAGAGTATCTTGCGGAAATTGGCTTCAAGCCGTGGGTATTTCAAAAGGTCGGAGGAAGGATAGAATATCTTGTAATACATCATTTTGGCCATGGGTATGTGGCCAAACACCCGCTTCAAAAACTGAGTTTTTAAGGTGGGCCTGTGCTTGTTCCTTTTGTAAGAAGGCGCCAGGAGCACGAGCTTTTTGATCGTGTGGGGAGAGCGCGCGGCGATGTGGATTCCCAGCGCCCCCCCAAACGAATGGCCCAGATAGATGACGTTGCCCACGTCCAGAGTATTTACAAACGCAACTAAGTTGCGTGAGTACTCCCCCACTCCCCATTCGGGTCCTGGTGGGTCGCTTTTCCCAAATCCGGGCAGGTCCACCAGAATGGTAGTGTAATTTTTAGAGAGAAGCTTGGCCAACGGCCTCAGGCTAGCGGCCGTCCCACCCCATCCGTGCACCAAAATGATGGGAGTCCCCTTCCCCTCCATTTCATAATATATCTTTTTATTGTGGACTGTCGCAAACATACGTATTTTTATTGTAGCATACCGCCGGGGTGTGCAGCTGGGGCAAGGTCAGACCGACCTAGAAGTATCTTCTGCAGCCTATTTTTAGTCATGGCCAGCAAATCGGCCTGTGTCAACGGCTCCACCGGGGGTTCTTGAGAAGTAAGCATATCGCGCAACTTCTTGTCATAAGGAAAGACCTCTATAAAATAGCGGTTTCTTGCCTTTTTGCCCTTTCTGGAAGTGGCACCGTCATATGCACTTAAAAATGCTCTTGCTACAACTACTTTGGGCACAGAGTCAAGAAGGTTGGATTTGTTGATGACATCCTTTAGTTTTAACGTGTTCGTTATCTCATCAGTTCGGCCCGTCGCAGCATGACGTAGTACAACAGTATTTTTTTCAAAAATATGTTGCAGGAGATGACGCACATTGGTGGGGCGAAAAAGAGCCAAAAGATGTGCTGTTTTCGCAGCGACTTCTGGATTTTGGGCCAAGATGACCGTATTTCTATATCCATCTACCTGAGGAAGCTGATGAGGCGCAATTGGATAGCCCAATTCGGAGAGGACGGCAGTGAATATGCCCTCGGGCGCGTAAGGAGTGTCACTAAATCTCACCGGCTTATCTCCCAGCATTACTGTCCAGGAAGATTGTCTGTCGGTTTCATTGCCCATACTCTTAGTATATCACACTATGGGCTATCTAGGAAGCGCTACTTCTTGGTGACTGCTTCCAAGAGAAGCGTCCGCATCTGATCGAAGCCCGCCGCCTCGACCCGCACGCCGCTCAGGAAAAAGCTCGGGGTGCTGGCAACGCCAGCCTCAAGGCCACCGAGGCGGTCAGCCTCCACACGGTCCTTTATTTTTTTGGATTTCATGTCAGCCTTAAATTTCTCCCCGTCAAGCTTGAGATCTTTCGCATAGCCCTCAAAATGAGCTTGCGGATTGCCCTCACTCGCCCAATCGGCTTGATTCTCAAAAAGTACGTCGGCCATCTCAAAGAACTTGTCTTGCGCACCTGCGGCTTCGGCGGCGTGGGCTGCAGCCTGCGCGTGTGGGTGCACCGTGAGAAGCGGAAAGTGCCGCCATACAAAGGTGACGCCGGCCATAATCTGCTTATCTTCTTTTTTATCGGAGCTCTCGAGCCGCTTCATGAAGTCATGAGCGCTTTGGCAGCTGGGGCACTGCAGATCGCCGTACTCAATTAAGAGAATTTTCTTGTTTTTGGACCACTTGGTATGATCGGTCGGGCTAAGTGAAGCTAATTTTGAAGGAAGCGTTGGGGATTCTTGCTGCTGGGGTTTATTGGTGGCCACATACGCGATCCCCAAGAAAGCCACGATTGCGACCAGAGAAATAAGGGTCGTGACAATCATTTTCCTATCCATAATCTAAGTATTGTATAAGCTTGATGGGACCTTTGCAAGGGGGATCGACCCCTTAGGGAGGCGCCGGCTGGCACCTTCCAACTTTATCGCCCCTTTTTCTCAAAGTGCACGGCCAAGGCAGTCGTGATGGGCACGGCCAGGATAATACCGATTGAGGCCACCAGCGTGCGCACCACCTCTGTGGCGATTACCTCCTGGTTGATCGCGGTTGCGGCCGATAGCGCGCTATTGCTGTAGAAAAGGAGAAGAAGCGGCAGCGAGGCGCCGGTGTATACCAAGACAAGCGTGTTGACTAAAGATGCAATGTGATCGCGCCCCACGTGCATCGCCTCCCGGTAAAGCTCTGCCGCTTTGAAATTAGGGTTGGCTGCCGCCAGCCGCTCCACCACCGAGGCCTGCGAGATCGTGATGTCGTCAAGGATGCCAAGCGCGCCAATGATGATCCCTGCCAAGAGGAGCCCCTGCATGTCCAGGTGAGCAAATCCCGCGCCCTGCAGGTAGAGCGCCTCCTCCTGCGCAAACCCCATAAGACGTGTGGCTTTAATGCACACAAAGGCGAGTATGGCCGTGACGGTAAGCGCAGCGGCGGTCCCGAGAATACTCACCATGGTTTTCCTCGAGAATCCGTGAGCGATGAAGAAGGTGGCGGGGATGATTAAGAACGCCGACAATAGCGACATTAGCACAGGATTATTGCCGGCAATAATTGCGGGCACCAAAAGCTGCGCGATGATAAGAAAAGAGAACAGAAGCCCCCCCAAAGAGGCCATGCCCTGCCACCGTCCTATGGCCATCACACACACGAGAAACAAGAAAAACAGCACTAGCAGCCATCCCCGCCGCACATAATCAACGACTAGAAAATGATCTTTTCCTCCCACTTTCTCGTAGCTTACAATCACCCGGTCGCCCTTTTTGTACTCCACCACGTTTTGCAGATTTCCTGTTGGATTCTTGATCGTGAGCGTCTTGCCCCGGTGCGTGCCCTTGGTGATTGCGACTTCAATAGCCTGGTATTTAGCACACTTTTGCACAGAGCGGACCATCCCCTCCTCCAT
>CAYLLP010000005.1:0-46338 GCA_964384955.1 uncultured Gammaproteobacteria bacterium | reverse complement strand
TACCCCACGAGAAGCTATTTCCTTTTGGCTTCCCCCCGCTGCCGGACTCAGAAAAAAAGGAATATATATTTGAACTGACGTCACTTAAGGGGGTGGCAGGCAGCAGCGTATCCTTAAGTTCGAAAAAACCAAACCTGGTGAGTAAATATCAATTTGCTCCGGCCTCCCTCCTTACGAATCACCAACTGCCAAGATTCCTTTACTATAAATTCTTTGGGGGACTCAACTTTACTTCGCTCATAAAGCATTTATCACTAGCAGCTCTTTTCATAGTCCTCGCTTTTGCCCACCATATATTTTTAAAAAATAAGATCATTAAAAATCGGAAATTAAGTCTTTCAATACTTGTCCTCGGCTCTTTTCTTCTGGCTTTTCTTCTTGTTGGAGCAAACTTTAGGGCCCACCTTGGGATTATAGACGATCATTGGATCATGCACTTTCTCGGACCTGACAAGAAAACCTACTTGTCGGAGATACCGGAATTACTCATGTCAACTGAGGTTGGACAATACGGGAAGTATGAGAGATTTAGACCGGCATATTACCCCATTCTTATCACGGAAAGCCTTTTATGGGGAGCAAACCCTTTTCTGTGGTATCTTTCTCGATTTTTTCTTTTTGCCTCTTCAATTGGAATAACATGGTGTATTCTCTCGAGATTTTGGGGGCTTTTCCTAGGATTTTTGACAACGCTTTTTATTCTAACCTACGGCTACTGGGCGGATATATGGACACGGCTTATTCCGGGCGAGATTTTTGCGGTTTTCGGGACATGCCTTTTTGCATTGGGGTTCTGCGGTATTGTATTTTTTGACAAAAAAAATAGCACCACGCGTGGAAAAGGAAGAGCGGAAATGGTGGAAGTTGCAATGGGATACATAATCGCCACAGGCTCAAAGGAAAACATGCTTATTTTGACGATTCCGCTTTTATATCTATTTGTTAAAGATAAAAAACTAAGACAAAATATTTTCAGTCGCGTCACCTTATTACTGCTTCTTGTGTGGGGAGGATTAATAGCAACAGCTATATTCCTTGCGACCTTAAAAAGCGGTCAGGATGTATATTTGAGGGAGGCAGACTTGGGGGGTAGATTTCAGCTCTTGGGGCCCGGCCTAAGCCTCTTTATCGAAAGATTTAAAATTGTATATGCAACTGTAGCACTTTTTACTCTGGGTTTTATTGTTTTCACAAAGAGGGAGGGCAAAAAGATCGAAGAATACATCAATATTGCACATTCCTATTTTTTTTGGCTTATTGCTGCGGCCTTCCTTTTCATTTCTCAGTACGTGTTTTACGCCGGACAGTGGCCTCAAGGCAATAGATACGACTTCCCTGGCCTTCTCGTTGAGCCTTTTCTTCTTTTCTTTATCGCACTTACCTACTATAAGGTGATCCGGTTATTTTATAAAGTACCTTTCTCGCCAGCTACCCTAAAAACAATACTAGCGGGCGTTCTTATTCTTCTCATTTTGACGAAAGGTTTTGGAACAATACAGGAGCGTAGCTTGGAAAATGCAAAGCGCACAAATGAATTCCATCAGAGCTTTGAAAAACTCACGAAGTTGATGAAAAACAATCCGAGGGGCGTCGTTGTAATCGAGAGTTACAGCATGTGGGATTATGAACCAATTTTTTCACTTCAAAGATATCTCAAAAGCTCCGGCTATTCTCCTACATATTTTTTAAAAATCCATGAATATTCAAAAAAAAGCGGAAATAGCAAGCTTGAACAGCAGCTTTCCTCGACCCTAGACTCATACTCCAAAAGAGGCTCAAGAGGCGATTTCCAACTCGAGCCATTGAATCTGAATAAAAAAACGAAAAATTGCATCAGCGTTATTTTTTCAAGAGTCAAAAAGAGTGAAGGAGAGTGTGAAAAAGTTATACCATTTAGAACCTATCAATGAGAAACGTAATTAAAAAATTGAACAAGCTCTTGAAACTCAACGAATATTTTTTTTACTTCATCTATTCTCTCACGTTATTTTTTTTCTTTCTTGAAGCTATTACCTACGAAGGTTTTTTTCAAAAGCACTTTTCTATTCCTTTGAAATTTTTACTGTACCTCACCCTCATTTGTGGCGCAGGGGCTTTGTTTATTAATCAGAAGAAGCCCTTTGTAGGTTTAATGAGAAAAATTTATTATAAAAGTCATATTGTTTTAACCCCTATTGCAATTCTTTTCTGGTTGTCTATTACTCTACTAGAGTCACTAAACTACGAGAACTATGTTTTTACAAGGCTACACATAACCCCATCTTATTTTCTGCCGGTTGTTTTTTTGACAGTTTTCTTTCTCATTGTGGCAAAAGTGAAAAGTGCAAGAGTAAAAATTGACTTTAACTTTAGGCACAAAACGTATGCTTTTGTAGTTTATATTTTTTTTGCTCTTTTTGTCTATCAGAACATGCAAATTTTTCCATATGCCATCAATGAGCTGAAATGGATTATTAAGTACCCGAGAGCTTCCAACGAGGAAAAAATTAGCTTTAAATGGGGTAAGGATTTTTATTCATACGTAAAATTTATAGAAGCAAATACTCCTGAAAATGCCAAGATACTGCTTCCGCCAAGAGAAGATCCATGGGGGTTAGAGGGCAACGATCACGTGATGCGGGCGTTTCTTTATCCCCGTAAGGTTATAAGACATTATGAGGGACTTGATCTTAATAGAGAGAAAATAGATTTTATTCTTATAACGTCAGGGTTTTCAATCCTTGAGCATAAACAATTTCCGAATTTTAACGTAGAAGCAGATAAAATAATAATTTTTGAACCTAAAACCGGAAAGACGACAGTTATTAATTCAGGGGTGTATAATCATGAAGCCATTATCTATGACAAGGCGCATGGATTAATCATTTTAAATAAAAGATGATACTTGGAATAATGATGACTTTTTTCGGCTACGCAGCAATAAGCCCCTTTTTTAAGGAGAATGTGCTTAAAAAAATCTCTTTGGGATACTTAATTGGATTCGGATTAACAACGATTCCGTTATTTTTACTTACCTATTTTCATGTACGTCTCAGTCAACAAATTATTATTTATTTATTGCTTGGACTAATGACGATAAGTACCTTAGCGTTATTACTATCAAAGGAAAGAAAAATAAATATAGATAAGTTATTAATTTTTGTAAGGAAATTAACTCCGACTCAGTGGATCTTAGTGACACTTATTCTTATAGGTATATTGGCTTCATTTATTATTAACTGGTACTGGCCGGTAACCGCATGGGATTCAGTAACACTTTACGATTTCAGGGCGAAGCTTTACGCCGAGGGAGGCTTGCTCATTGATCTTTGGCGCAACATGGAGTTTGCCTCAAGTCAGGTAAGCTACTATTACTCTTATCCTCCATTGACATCTCTTGCCCATGCGTTAGGATACTTTGTCAGGGATTCTCATATTTCAGTGCTCTATAGTTTCTTTTTTCTTTCTCTGATACTGCTTTTTTTTACCGAGGTGTATAAAAAAGCTTCCCTATCCTTCGCTCTCATACTGACCGCTCTTTTAGCTACAAACTTCACCCTTTTCTCCCACTCTCTCCTTGCCTATACCAATTTGCCTTACGCGGTTTATATTGTGGCAGCTTTTTTTACTCTTTATCAATTCGCAAAAACTAAGGAGATTAAATATTTTATACTCGGAACGGCTCTATCTTCCGTTGCTGTTTTAATAAGAGCCGTGGATCCATTCCCCTTTTTCCTTCCAGTTGTTTTTATTCCACTTGTGGCAAAAAACAGAAGATTTGTAATACATTTTGCTCTTTTCATTCTCATTCTTTATGCGGCAAGAGTTTTTACTTATAGCCATTTCAAAAACGATTTGGCTTTTCTTTCGGTCGATCCCCCATCGCAAGCCAATACGCGTTCGGTCCCTGCCATAATAGAAACTCTATCAAATGTCGGCAGATATAAAGAAGTGATAACATATGTATATTCGGCACTGGAAAAGTATCATTTCCATTTATTGCTTTTTGCCTTGTCTTTCATATTATTCAAGAAAAAAAGATGGACGCTCGCGGTTTTTATCATAGCTTCTGTTTTAATCCTTATACCGGGCACTTTAATCCTATCGATTACCTACGAGGGGTGGAATAGAATTCCGGATTCTATACACAGATTGATGTTTTTTCTTTACCCTCTGATTTATTATTATTTCTCCTGTATGCCGGAACTCAATAATTTATTTAGTTTGCCGACAAAGAAAGGACGGTAACTATTCAATGAAAAAATTAAGGTTCAAAAAACGACCTGTTGCCCAAAAATTATTACATGCAAACGATTATTTATTTTATTTGTTGTATTCTTTTACTTTTGCCGCGTCAATTCTTGAAAGTATTAAATATAAAGGTTTCATTGAGAAGCATTTATTTGTAAACTTCAATGTATTCCTTATAGTTACTTTAATATCGGGGGTATTCTCGCTTTTTTCAAGGCAAAAAACGGGTTCCATTCTAAAAGGCGTTCATAATTTTTTTTACCACGGACAACTTTTCGTGTTGCCCTTTCTCTCTCTCTTTTGGCTGCTATTGGAATACCTTAACTTCAGAAATTATCCCAATTACGTTTTTACAAAATTCCATATTATTCCCGACAATCTGCTAACAGCAATTTTCTTATCGGCGTATTTAATAGTGATTGAGAAAATACGCAAAGATAAAAAAGCCGATACGACTAAAAATATAAAAATGCTCGCAGTTGCTCTATTTATAATTCTAGCACTTCTTAAAAATACAAAAACACCCACCGTTATACTCGCTGAAATGAAGCAAGTTATCAATAAGCCAAATGCGAAATACGAAGAAAAAATGAGGCATAAGTGGGGCAGAGAAACATACTCCTATATAGCCCTTATCGTGAAATTAACGCCGGAGGACTCAGCAATTCTTATCCCAAGAAGAGATGATCCGTGGGCAATAGAAGGGAACGATCACTTGATGAGAGGATTTCTCTATCCAAGAACAGTTATGAGCTATAAAAAAGGTGTAAATATTTCAAACTTCGATTTTGTTCTTCTTTCGCCGGGCCTCTCAAAGGATGCATTAAAAGAGGGCAAAACATATCTTTTCCCCGAGTTCAATATAGATTCAAAAAAAATATATACATTTGAGCTAAAGGAAAATAAAGTTAAAAAAGTGCTGAATGGCAACTATAAATTCACCGATCACAATGTTTTAGGTGAGTTTGGGCTTATAGAGTTATAAATATGATAACAGCTGTACTGGCGACTTTAATTGGTTATGGTCCTGTAAACTACACCATTCGCAAGGAGTCTTTTCTACTAAAGTTTACCCTTAGCTTTTTGGTGGGGTTCTTTTTATTGATAATTCCCCCCACAATTTCCATATATAGCCAGAGGCCGATTAGTGAGGGGTTTGTAAAATTTCAGGTAGGTTGTCTACTTTTGTTTAGCTTGATTGTATTTTTAATTTCACTGCGAAAAAAAGCTTCAGAGAGAGAATTCAAACCCCAAAAAGATACCCTAGACGTGCAAAGAAAATTACTTGCCGGCGGTATCATCATCCCGATTGTCGCATCTTTTATCTTGAATACGTATTGGCCGGTTTCTACGTGGGACTCAATTTCACTATATGACCTTAGAGGAAAAATTTATGCCAGAGGGGAGCTTTTGACGAATTTATGGCAGCAGGTAAGAGAGAATCCGCAGGAGCTAAGTTATTATTATTCCTATCCTCCTACGACATCACTGGCGCATTCTATTGAATACTTACTTTCGGATAATGCCGTAATGATTCTTTATAGCTTTTTTTATCTTGTTCTAGTAATTGTTTTTTATGCGTTCCTTGCGAAGAAAATAGGAAGAGAGACAGCTTTACTATTCACACTCATCTTGGCCTTTAACAAGACTATTTTTGTGCATTCCACTTTTGCTTACACCAATTTACCATATACTACGGTTATATTTTCGTCCTTGGTAGCTTTAGAACTGTATATAAGAAAGGATCGTAGGGAATTCTTTTTCTTATCATTAATCTTTGCAATCCTCAGTATTATGATGCGGTCACTGGACCCATTCTATTTTCTTATAGCGGGTTTCCTATTAGTTCACGCAGTTAAGAAAAGAAGGTTAATAAAAGATTTCCTCATATTCATGGTCGTAATACTTATCGCCAAGTATCTGTTCGACTCGTACTTTGCAAGGGACATTGTTGCATTAACCGGACATCAGCTGCCGCTTCAGCACATATCAAAAAAAGCCGTCATCAACGCATTTTTTAACCTATCCAGAATGAAGGAGGCCATAGAGTACATATATACGGCACTGCAGGATTATTATTTTTATTTGCTTTCATTTATTATATTTTCCCTGCTGTTTATAAAATCTGCCAAAAAAGAGATAGGACTTGCTTTTTTTATACTATTTTCTGTTATTATTCTTTTGCCCGGCGTTCTGTTTCTCTCCTCCTATTATGAAGATTGGAATAGGATTCCCGACTCTATGGCCAGGTTAATGATGATTTTATATCCAACAATTTTGTACTATATAGCAAGTTTAGAGGAAACCGGTAAATATCTTGAAAGTTTATTTTCATCTACAAAAACTCCAAATAAAAAATGAAGAAATTAGTCTGGCATTATCCTCACCTAAAGTTTAGAATGGGTGGAACAAAGTTTATTCTTGAGATCGCAAAGGTGCTCAAGAAGAACTATCAAGTTACCTTGGTTTGCAATCTGGGAGCAAAGGAAATTATTGAAGAATTTGAAAAAAGCGGGATAACAGTAAGAACAACGTCCTTCCTATCAACAAATTCGTTAATTTATTGGCTTCTTTTCCCTTTTTTCTTTATTTATGACACGCTGTGGACATCTCGTTATTTTAGTGAAGGAGACATAATCTTGGCTACTCATTTTCCCTCAAATCTTATTTGCGCAGTTTATGGCTTATTTACTAAAAAAAGCTTTTTTTATTATTGCTACGAACCTTTCCCCTATTTTCACAGTTCTGAATTCAAAAAGACTTTCCCGTTTACCAAATATCTATTACTGCAGCTTTTAAGCTTTTTATACGGATGGACTGATAAATGGGCTGTAAGGAGAGCGAAAAAAACCTTTACCTTAAACCAAATAACAAAGAAATTAATAAAAAAAACTTACGGAAAGAATGCCATAGTGACTCTAATGGGTGTGGACACGAGCCATTTTAAAAAATACACTCAAAATAAGATAAAAAATAAATATAAAAATAGAATTTTGATCACTCATTCCACAGACTACACTCCTTCAAAAGGCACGGATCTTGCAATTAAAACAATTGCTAAACTTGTAAAAAAATACACAAATATACTTATAGTTATTACTTCAACTCAGCCGGATTCTCCCCTAAAGGAGAGATATAAAAATTTAGCTAGGCAGTTGGGGGTAGAAAAAAACGCCCTTTTCTCCGGTCTTGTCCCCTACTCCGAACTGCCCTTATATTATGGAGCATCTCTATGCTACCTTTCATGTTCATTTGATGAAACACTGGGCACAACCTCAAGCAATCTGCCGGTAAAGGAAGCATTGGCCTGTGAAACGCCTGCTATAAGAGCTAATATAACCACAGAAGACGTTGAAGATGGAATTTCAGGTTTTCTGGTTAATCCGCAAGACACGACGGAAGTCGCAAAAAAAATTGAATATTTAATCAAAAACCCAAAAGAAGCAGAAGAAATGGGAAAAAGAGGACGGGGAAAAATAGTAAGACTTTATCAGTGGGAACAAGTAGCCGCTAGGCTTTTTATCGGTAAAAAATAGAGGTGCAGTTACCCCTCTTGCGGTTTCCTTATCGCCTTATGTGAGGTAGCATTTGCAGGCAATGAATTAGTTTCCTGCGTTATACTACTTTAAAATAAAATAATGATATGATGAGCATTTCGGCGTTCTTCCCTTGCTATAACGATTCTAAAACTATTGTCAAATTAGTAGAGGATGTAATTTTGACCTTGAAGAAGCTTACGAACGATTATGAAGTGATTGTGGTTGATGATGGTTCAACAGATCAAAGTATAAAATTGCTAAAAAAATTGAAGAAAAAATACAGAAATTTTAAACTGGTAATTCATGAGAGAAATAAAGGCTATGGAGGAGCCTTACGAAGCGGTTTTGCAGCAACCTCTAAAAGCCTGATTTTTTATACAGATGGTGATGGTCAATATGACGTTAAGGAACTATGCGTTTTGTTGCCCTTAATGACAACGAACATAGATTTTGTTAACGGTATAAAAATGGTCAGACAGGATCCTACCTACAGAATATTTATAGGTAATTTTTACAGTCTTGTAGTGAGGTGGCTTTTTTGGTTACCTGTGGCTGACGTGGATTGTGATTTTCGTTTAATTAGAAGATCGGTCATAAAAAAACTCAAACTAACCAGCAATAGCGGCTCAATTTGCGTAGAACTGGTAAAGAAGTCTCAAAGGGAGGGAGCAAAATTTCGGCAGGTTTCAGTACATCACCTAAAGCGTAAGTGGGGCCGTTCACAATTTTTCGTTCCACGGAGAATTCTTTCTACTTTTTGGGATTTGGGAAAGCTCTGGTTTCAATTAATGATTATTGATCGCTTCCGAAAGTTGGGGCAGTCTTTAAATATATGGAAATAAGTGAGTACAAAAATATGTACAAAAATGAGAATAATCATTTTTTTTATGTTTCTACCCATGAGCTGGTAGTAAGCCTTATCAATATTTTTATCAATGGAAAAAAGAGAAACCTGAAAATACTTGATGCGGGGTGTGGAGCTGGCCTACTAGCAAAAAAAATGCAAAAATTTGGCGAAGTTTCTGGTGTGGATGTAAGCCCCGAAGCCCTGCGATTTGCAAGAAAACGGGGAATTAAAGCCATAAGGGCTTCCATTGAAAGGCTTCCTTTCAAAAGTAATGTCTTTGATGCTGTGATTTCAATTGATGTTATCACCAGTGTGTCCATAAAAAACGATCTTAAACCACTAAGAGAATTTTATAGAGTTCTAAAACCTGGTGGGATACTAATTCTTCGCGTTTCAGCTCATAAATGGCTTAAACTTATCCACGATAGACATGTTCACCTGGGTCGTCGATATGAAAAAAAGGAACTGCGCAAAAAATTATTAAGGACAGGGTTCATCGTAGAAAAATTGAGTTTCATTCATTCTATGCTCTTTCCGCTAATAGTTCTTAGGCACGTTTGGGAGAATATTGTCAGACCCAAGGAAATAAAATCGGCAATTGGTGAGGTTAATCCATTGATCAATAAATTAGCTACTTTACTTTTATTAACAGAAGTGAAATTTTTTACGAAACTCAATATTCCCTTTGGAGTAGGACTTGTTTCGGTGAGCAAGAAACCTGTTACTCGAATTAGAAACATATGAAATTAAATGATTTAAGACTACATCAAGCTCTTATACTTATTATAGTGGCTTACTACAGCAGTTATTTCCTAAGAGCAACCAAGCTATTTGGCAATACTGCTTCCAGAGTATTACTGGCTGTTGGCCCTATGCTGGGTTTGGGCAGCCCCTACAAGGACCTTTATGAGATCGTTCCTCCCGGATATTTGGTTTTTTTAACTATGTGGATGAGGCTTTTTGGCATGGGTATGGTTTCTTTTATAGCCATACATATTCTTCTTGTATTTATGAGCGGATTTTTTTTGCTATTGATTTATGAGGAGCTTTTTAAGGATAGATTTTTACGAATTCTCCTTTTTTTTTCCACTGTTGTTGTTCTTAATTCATTTCTTATTCAATCAGATCTTTTCACTATTGATTTTTTTGCTGGCACCTTTGTGCTTGGTGGCCTAGCCGTTTTACTGAGAGTCAAGAAGTTACTATGGAGCATATCTATAGCGGCAACTTTGTTTTTTTTGGCAAGTCAATTTAAGGACATTTATATCGTTAGCTTTATTTCCTTGCTGCCATTTTATATCCGCGAACTTCTAAAAAAAAACAAGAAAAACTTCGCTAGACTTGTACTGATTTCATCAATAGGCCCACTTACAATACTTATAGTTATTATTTCCTATCTTTACTTCAATAATGTCTTTATTGATTATTTAAATATAGTTTTTGACAAGGCTGGCTTTACCAGGACTCTTTCGCTCAAAGGGATATTTTTTTCTTATATACATATAATTGGTCTTATCAATCAATTTTTTCTCAAACTTCCAAATATCATAAGTGTTTTACTTCTTATAAATTTAATTATTTTTTTAGTGCCGTTAGTAAGGAAAAGGCGTATAAAAAGCGTTAAATATAGATCGCCAACAAAATTGTTTATTCGCGAACTTACAAATTATGGAGAAACTGACAGAGGAAAAATAATTCTCACGGTCAATTTTATTGTATGGGTACTTTTTGGAACTATTATTTATGGATTATATGCCGGAAGCCAAATCATTATCATTATTGCATGCATGTTTATTGTTATCGGACTTTTACTCATCCATCCATTATCCCTACTAAAAGAGTCAAAAATTGGTTATTTTGCTGGTTTGACGCTCTTTTTTATTTTATTAGTATTAGTACCCATTATATCAATTATAAGCCATCCATATTATCCGGTAAAAAGAAATCATACTTTTAATCTTGAAGCAGAAATTATGAGAAAAGTTGACAAGAAAAGCTGTATTTTACATGTATATGGTTGGGAGGTGGCCGCAAGCTACATTTATACCCAGCGTAGACCATGTTCGAAATATTTCCTAGCTAATGAACTCTATAATCTTAAAAAGCCAGGATTATTTGATGAGTACAGACAGGACCTTATAAATAATCCAGCCGCGGCTCTTATTTACAGCGAAGGAGGTGCGGATATTGATATTCAAAGTTTTGAAAACGAGATCATAAATGTCAGGAAGGTCTTAGAGATGTGTTATATCCCTGACCACAAATTTATTGACTATAAATTGCACTTTTTTGCACCAGTTACTCTCTATTGGCCAAAGCCTCACTTGAATAAAGACCAACTTAAGAAATGTTGGCAGGATAACTCCGCTCCTAAACTGTAACGAACATCAATCTACCCACCATAAAATTTTTTAATCATGAGAGATACGTATTCGATATCTTCCTCGGGCATGCTGGCATAAAGAGGCAATGAAAGTATCTCTTTATTTGTCTGCGATGCGTTAGGAAAAAGTTTGCCTTTGCTTTTTAAATATGAAAATGGAGGGATCTCGTTTATTAGATAAGGATAATGAATAGCAACTTGTACCCCCTTTTTTTCAAGATATTTTTTTAAGGCATCTCTTCTTTTTGTCTTTATAACAAACAGGTGATACGTATGTTCTAACTTTTTATCATACTTAGGCAATATAATTTCATTAAGAGTAGTGAGTCTCTTAATATACATCTCTGCCTTCTGCATTCTCTTTTTGTTTTCTTCATTTAGATTTTTCAGTTTTACTCTTAAAAAGGCAGCTTGTATTTCGTCCATTCTACTGATTTTCCCCAAATATCTACTTTCGTATCTTTTTACTTCACCGTACTGTCTCAATGCTCTAATCCTATCGGCCACAGCTCTATCGCTGGTAAGTATCATTCCTCCGTCTCCAAGGGACCCTAAATTTTTTGTAGGATAAAAACTGAAACAATTTATATACCCGAAAGAGCCGACTTTCTTACTTCTATATAAAGTTCCATGTGCTTGCGAACAATCCTCAATGACTTTAATGTTTCTTTTTTTGGCGAATTTTAGAACGGCATCTATATTTGCTGCTTTCCCGTATAGATGAACTAAAATAATGACCTTCGTTTTTTGGGTGACTTTCTTTGTTAAGTCATTTATATCCAAATTAAACGTATTAGGGTCAATGTCGATCAGTTTTATATTTAATCCGGCTGAAGCTGCTGCAAAAGCTACAGGATAAACATTTACAGGAATGGCGACTTCATCTGAAGATTTAAGCTGTAATGAAAGCAGAGACAAGGTTATAGCATCTGTTCCTGATGCAACACCAATCCCGAATTTCAAACCGATATAGCGAGCGTATTCCCTTTCGAACTCTTGAACTTCATTACCCATCAGGAACACTCCCTTGTTTAAAAGTTTGCGAAGGACGTTTTGAAATGCATTCTCATACTTTCTATTTTGCAGCCGTAAATCATTAAATTTTACGTTTCTCATATTTTATTACCGTCAAAAATTTTTTATAGTCTCTGATATAATCCTTAGGATTATATATAGAAGATGCCAAAATAAGAAGAATTGTATCTTTCGAAAAATTGTGCATCTCGTGCCATATTTTTTTATCGATAAGGACACCGACCCCGGGATCTCTTAAAGTTATCTCTTCCTTTCGCTTGCCATCATTGAGGATTAATTTAATTGAGCCTTGTATGCAAAATAAAAGCTGTCGTGTTCTGTAGTGAGCATGATATCCGCGTGGTAGTTTTCTTGCGGCTTTTGTAATATAATAGATTCTCTTAATTTTGAAAGGAATATGACTAAGGTACTCCGCAAAAAAGAGAAAACAATCATCACGAATTTCAGGGATGGTAATGGTCTTAACTAAGCTCATTGTATTTATATATAATGTATAAGGCGCTTTATAATAGCATATTTCTACCCTTATTCCATATGTGGATTATATCATAGGAAAATCGTGATAGGGATTATACGATTTCTCTTTGAATTTCTTGTGAAGGAGAATTTTTAAATAGGCCGTAAATTCCAGTAATCATTAGAATTAACCTAAGAAAGGCGATGAGACTTAATCACTGGTCTATCCGTTATTTTATAAGCAAGATTTGCGTCGTCATCTATGAATATACTCATCCAGAGAGTCCATGGCTTACTAAGGACGCAATACGATTCCTAGATCATTACTTAAAAAAGACGGATGTAGGATTGGAGTTTGGTTCGGGCAGATCAACAAGTTGGCTTGGAAAACGAATAAAAAAACTAACGAGCGTAGAACACGATAACAAATGGTTTACATTAATCAGGGCCCGCCTAACTCGGGCTAATTGTAAAAATGTTGATCTGATATTGGAAGAAAAAAAGCAGGCTTATATTAAAGTGCCAGCTAGATTTAAGAGGAATAGTCTGGATTTTATTTTAATTGATGGTAAGTGGAGAGATAATTGCGCGAATTTCTCGGTAAGTAAATTAAAGAAAGGAGGCATATTTATAGTGGATAATTGTGAGAGATATCTTCCCTCCGCAAGTAAATCGCCAGAGTCAATAGGGACCAATAAAACAGCTTCAAAAGAATGGTCAAGATTTAAAAACAATGTTAAAAATTGGCGTTGCCTATGGACAAGTAATAGGATATTTGATACGGCAATTTTTATCAAACCTTAGCTTGATATGTATTCGTCAACTGTTTTAATTGTATAGCTTTTCTTTTTAGAAACCGCCAATATATTATAAACCCTTCTTCGTGCTGTGTACTTTTTAAGCGGTGTTAACTTCCAATAATCATCAAATACATATATCGAATAATTATGTTTCCTTAGGAAGGTAAATGTCTTTTCTGCGCTTCCATGGTATAACGCATTGCGCTTATTTATTTCTATTATGAGGAAGTCTATTGCGGCATTTCTAAGTAAATTTTTAGCTCCGGCCAAAACTTTATATTCGGCACCTTCTACGTCTATTTTTACAATTTTAATTTTTCCAGCTTTGTGTTTTACAGAATAACTGTCAAGTGTAATTGAAGGGAGCCTCACTTGGCCCTCGCTACTGTCTTTTTCTGTAGATATATGACTTAATTCTGAAATTTTATCGGGCGTAAATTTTTCGAAGCCATTTTTATCCGAAACAACATTTTGCACGGGAAATATTTTGCCTTCAAGTTTATTTAGTGCGACGTTTTCTTTTAGATAATTAAAAGCAACCGGATGAGGTTCAAAGGAAAATATCTTTCCTTCTTTTATTTTGCTTGACGCTACAAGAGAATAATCCCCAAGTCCTGCCCCGATATCAACAAAGGTATCCCTCGGTTTTAAAACGTAACTTACAAAGTTTATTTCCGAGTACTCAGGAAACTTCGTATAAATAATTTGGCTGCCAAAGGAGCTTTCAGGGTAACATATACATTTAACGCCGGTCGATATGCTAACTATTGTCGGCATTTTAAAGAATAGTTGATTAATCTTCCACCATACTAATCTAAGTAAGGTTTTAATTCTGTGGTTTTTATTTAAGGGGTGATTTAGTATCCCGATAAGAGCTTGTAAATTCATCATAGATTTGATGTAATATTTTAAAATTTTGATCAAAACTAACTTTTTTTATTATCTTCAAGCTATTATGGCCAAATTTCCTTGATCGTTCCTCTGAGCTAAAAATTATTTTAATTTTTTCAATAACATCTTCTATATTATTTGGATCTATGACATATCCGTTTATGCCATCTTTCACCAAATCTACGGAAGAACCCGCATATTTTGAGACGAGCACAGGCTTTCCAATACTCATAGCTTCGTTTGCAACAACGCCCCATGCTTCTTCCAAGGAAGGTAGAATAAAAAGATCGGAAATGGAATAAAGAAGAGGAAGGTCTTTATATTTCGAATATCCCGCAATTCGAATATTTTTCAATCGATTTTTCTTTATAAATCTCCGCATATATTCTTCTTCAGGGCCATGACCTACCAGTAAAAAAATATAATTAGGTAGCATCTTGGCCAGGTTAAGCATCAACTTTATTCCTTTTCGCTTAATAAATTGACCGACGTAAAGTACGATTTTCTCTCTCTTCTTTTTAATTGCATATTTTTGATGTATGCCACCGAGTAACCTGGACGACTTTTGAGATTGTTTAATAAAAAACTCATTATCAATAGAATTAAAAGCAGTATAAATTTTTCTATCCTGTGATGTGAGATCTTGTAGATATGCCTTTGATCTGGAGCCAAAACTTATTAGAAAATCACTCCGGCTAACTATATATTTCACAAACGGTAGAGCCAACTTTCTCTGAGTACTTTTCTCATATACTGTACTTACCGACCATATACCATAGGGAATTTTGTATTTTTTTGCGTAAAAAAATGATTCATAACAAGCAATGTGATTCCAGCCGATAGAAATAATGATTTTGGGGCTGTCTTTTTTCAACTCCTCTGTAACCCTAAAGTTAAGCTGAAAAAAACTATGGCTGTCGTCTGGGATCGGCAGATCTATAGAGCGCATGAACCTGTGGCTAAATTTAATTTTTAACTCGTTCATACTCCATTTTCTATTGATGGCAACCTTAGAGAGAACATATACTGTGAAGGGTAGTTGTAGAGCATTGAGTTTGTTAAAAAGGGCTACTTTGGATGGGTTCAACGAGGCGATAATAAAAACAATCATATCTTTCTTATTGAGCAGTTTCGATTAAATCAAGCTCTGCCAAGACTAAAATTGTATAATAGCAGTTTAAAGGGAGATTGTATAGAGCAAGTAGCAGGCACTGAAGTGTCATTGATGGCGATATTAAATTATACTTAAATTTTATAAACTTAATAGGATGAAAACTTTAAAAAAACCTTCACTCATTACATTTGCTGAATTATTTTTACTAGCAATTACTGCTTTTTACAACTTCCAGCATTTTGCAATGCCTAAGCTTGGAGGAAATGCCGCATCAAGAGTGCTTCTTGCCGTTGGTCCGATTTTTAAAATAGGAAGGCCGTATGCTGATTTATATGAATTTGTCCCTCCAGGGTTTTTAATTCTTATTTCCGGTTGGATAAAAATCTTTGGATTAGACACTCTATATCTAAGATTATTTCACGTAATTTTCATTACTTTATCCGGTTTATTTATTTTGATAATATGTAGGAGAATTTTTAAGAAAAGAATTGTGGAGTTTGTAGTTTTTTCTGCAGCGACTATATCTCTTCACTCCGGGATAATACAAACTGATATTTTTTCGGTTGATTTTCTTGGTACGACTTTTGCCCTAGGTGGATTGGCCGCCCTTCTATATTTTAAAAGCACTTTAGTGAAACTATTGCTTGGAATCACACTAATAATGATGGCAAGCCAGATAAAGGATTATTACGTACTTCCTATTCTTGCCCTGGCCCCAATATATTTCAGAGAGGTGATAAATCGAAATAAAAGAGATTTTTGTAAGCTAGTTTTTATAACCTTAGCAGGCCCATTACTTATAATTTTTTCAGTCCTTTTCTACCTATATTCAAATTCGGCCATAGAAGGTTATATACAGATATTACACGACAAGGCAGCGTTTGCTCAATATGGGTCATTTAACCAACTTCTGGGAAGTTTCAATACTATGATAGACATTTTTAATGAGAACTTTCTCCAGTTTCCTAATATAATTAAAGGCTTAATAGTGGCAAATTTATTTCTTGCGGTCTGGCTTTATAGTAGAAAACCCAAAAAAAGGCTTAGATTTAAATTTGATAATGCCGTCAAATGGTTGAATAACTACTCGGATACATACACAGGAAAAATATTAACAACTCTGGTGTACATTGTATTTCTGCTTCTTGGCCTCACTTTCTATGGTCAGTACTCCGTAGACACACGTTTTAGTGCGATAGTTTTCAGTTTATTTATTTTGTCTGGTTTGCTTATAGCTTATACAATAGAAATCATCAGTCAAGGTATTAAAAATAAATTGATAAAAATTCTGATAGTATCAGCACTACTGATCTTACTTGTCCCAAAATCGACAGTTCTTAAAAGCTATAACTTTCTACCTGCATATAGAGGCAGCTACAATTTTGAGGTAGAAAAAGAGATAATGAAAAGAACCAAAAGAAACGACTGCATTTTGCATGTGTACGGTTGGGGTGTGTCGGCAACATACATATACACGAAACGACCCCCGTGCTCAAAATATTTTCTACCCAACTCACTTCACCAAGTAAGGCGGCAAAGCGCATCAAGCGAATATAGAAAACAAATTTTTGCAAATCCTCCATCTGTTATTATCTATACTACGCAATTAACAGATTTTAATATGATGAGATTTGAAGGAGAGACAATTAATCTACCTAATGTTTTAGTAAATTGTTATGAACCCGATCCTAAATACAAAAATTATCTTGGTTTTTTTCGGCCTCCAATTACAGTTTATTGGCCAAAAATATCGGATAAGGAAGAGCTCAAAAAATGTTTTGTTACGCATGGTCAACCCAAGGCAAGGGACGATCAATTTCCACCGTTATAAGGCCGTACGTACTTTTAATTCGCAGCAAAGTCGCCTATTTAGCCGACGTGAGCTTTGTCATATGCAAGAATAGACTCAATCACATCGTCCAAAGAATATTTTGGTTTCCATCCAATTGAAAGGAGTTTAGTATTATCACCTCGATAATAATTTGTTTCCTTTGGTTTTGATAGGTCTTTTACATCAATGTAACGGTTGGGATGGGCAATGCCAAGCTTCTCAAACACCAATCTTGCAACATCCCCAACGGAGTGTGAAGTATTCGTTGAGATAATATAATCATCGGCAGCTTTTTGTTGCAAAATCAGGTGCATTGCCTCAACATAATCGCGGGGATCACCAAGGTCAATTCTTGAATAAAGATTTAAAAGATCAAATTTTTTTATCTTTCCTTTTTTAAGTTGAGTAGCAAAATAGCATATTTTTCTTGCAACAAAATCCATAGTCTTAAAATGCGACTCGTGATTGTACAAAATTGCGTTAGAGCAAAACAGGTTGTATTTTGTGCGATACAAAATGCAGCTTTGATGTGCAAGATATTTGCCAAGAGAGTAAGGATCGGTAGGATTTTTTTTAGTGTTTTCATTTTGAGGAGTTTCAGTTGGCCTACCAAAGATTTTTGCAGAGGAGGCATGGAGCACTTTTGTCCTAGGCGAGAACAGTCTTATCGCCTCAAGAATATGGATCATTGCTGTCCCGTTTGTGTCTATGACGTATGGTGGATCTTCCCAAGCGCGAACGGGTGCCGAGAAGGAGGCAAAATGATACAGTTCATCGGGTTTGTACTTTTTAATGAGCGAAAGAATGTTGCTGAAATCGTTAATATCAAGATATTCGTAAGATGAATCCTCGACGAGTTCCAGGTTTTCAGGTCTGGAGCGGGCGGCTAGTATAAGCTTATACCCTCCCCTACGGGCTAAATAGTGCTGCATGAAAATCCCGTCCTGTCCGAATGCGCCGGTTATAAGGGCAGTTTTTAATTGTGGCATGCCTAATTATTAATCTTTGGTAAAAATGTCTATTATTTGATCCATTTCCTCCGATGTAAGTTCGGGGTTATTGCCAAAATAGAGTCCCTGCTCATGCACCACTCTTGCGTTGGAGTGTTTGTCAAAAGAAAGAAGATTTCCTACATGTTTTTGGAAGTAAGGTTGTTGTACCATATCACCTCCAACAATGGGTCTTATTTCAACTTTACCGGCACACCGTGCTACAAGCTCATCCCTAATCTGAGCCGATTTACAAATAACCGGCATGGCAAAATTTGATAAAAAATCCATATGTTCATACTTTATAGCATAATATTTGTCGCTCTTTTTGTATATGGGGAGTGCCATCCGCATAAAATTTTGCCTTCTCTTGGTAGTAATTTCAGGTAGGTACTTGAGTTGAGCGTTCCCCAAAAAACCGCTGATTTCCGTTGTGCGCATATTGTAACCTAAGTCATAAAAGGTATATCGTGAGTAAAACGTGGAGTTAACTTTAAATTTGTTTCTCATTTTTTTCTGACGCGCAAGGCTTAAATTTCTGTCCCACCCGTGAGCTCTCACAATCCGAAGCATGCTGGCTAAATGCTCGCTGTCCGTGGTCACTGCCCCACCTTCTATTGTTGACATATGGTGCCCAACATAAAAAGAAAAAGTGCTTGCCCACCCGTAGTTACCAAGCTTTTTATTTTTATACACGGAACCTAATGACTCGCAGTTATCCTCAAGTAAGGTAATGCGGTTTTGATCACAGATGTACTTGATTTCGTCGATATCGTCACAAAACCCTAAGAGATTGGTTAAAAAAAGCAGCTTAATTGGGTGTCTTTTTAACGCTTTTAAAAATGTGCGGCTTGAAACGTTAAGAGTGTCAAGCTCAACGTCAATGGGTACTGGCCGAAGACCCAATTCTATAAGTGGCATGACGTTGGTAGACCACGTTAACGCCGAAAATCCCACAAGATCTCCTCTTTTGATTTTTCCTAAATTGATAAGGGCTTGAATAATAGCCAAATTGGCAGCGCTTCCACTATTTACGAAAATGCAATGTTTTCTTCCCTGATATTTTGCAAATCTTCGCTCAAATTTTTCGCATTCGGGGCCAAAACTCAAAAGCTTGGCAGAGACAATGAATTTAATAAGTTCCTTTTTTGTCTCCTCTTCGTTATAAAAAGTTGATTTGGTGAGTTTAATCATAATAAGTAAGCACTTGGTTTTCAGGATTTAGCCTGCTATAGTATACTATACTAAGCCTAAACAGTTATCCATATCATATTTGTAATTAAATAATTTCCATGCGTATTTTCAAAAAACATTCGTGGGTACTACTTGTAGGGGTGGTTGCTCTCTACTTCATCTTCCTGCATTTATTTAGTTTTGCGGCCACGTCAAAAATTGGCACAGATGTTGTCTCTTGGGTCTTGCCGGCGGATTCCCTTCTCAACGGAAGAGGCGCACCTTATAAAGACTACTGGGATACTAAGCCTTCCGGAATTATTTTATTTCTCTCAATTTGGACCTTGCTAATTGGCAAAAGCATACATGCATTTAGATTGCTACACGTGTCACTTATTTGTATATGTGTTTTTGGCATTGTAAGGCTGTATTATAAGATTTTCCCTCGTGTACTTTTTGCAGGATTATCCATACTAACAATTATTGTTTTCTTATCGCCGCGTATACAAACTCAGTTTCTTACAATTGAATTATTCGCTCTTTCCTTTGTCCTCGTTGGATTGAATATATTAGTGACTGAGAAGGTGTCATTCTACAAAAGGGGTTTCTGGAGTGCTTTCCTTATATTGTTTGGCGGTCAAATCAAGGAATCCTATGCCCCTACAATTCTTAGTCTTATCCCTTTTGTAGGATATGTTGCGGTCCTGTACAAGTCTCAACTTAAAAAAACGATTATACATATAGCACTCGGCTTATTTTCCTGCCTTTTTTTGCTGATGGTCTTTTTATTATTAAATAATTCCCTTTTGGCCTATCTTGAGGTATTGAGGTATCTCTCTAAAATTAGTAATCCCTCTGCAATTGAAAAGGCAATAGAATTTCCAAAAAGCACTTTTATTTACCTCCAGTATCCAATGCTCCTATTTTTCTTAGTTACCCTTATTGTTTATCTATATTCCAAGTATAAGTTGAAAGAAATTGACGTTGTTACTCAAGGCAAAAAAGGAGTAAGCACCCTTCAGATCTTTACAAAATTGACTCCGAGGATTGCCGCTATGGGAATTGCTATTTTTTACTCAGTAGGATCATGGGCCGGCTTTATGATTCAAAATAGATTCAGCTCCCATTACGATATTCAGATGGTATTTCCTATAATGATTCTTATCTCGGTTTCTACTTATTTGGCAGTGTTAAGCATAAGTAGATATGTGCTTAGAAAAAAGCGCAGCATAAGCTCACAGAAGATCGCGATCTATATTATTTCGATAGTAGTTTTAATAATCGCTTTCCCAAAGAAAGAGTACTTCGTAGAGTATCCATATAAGGAAGCGACACCTGCAAAATTTCTCTCCAATTTGAAGGTAGGTCAAAATCCTGACCTTTCATTGGAAAAGGCCATACAGGCTCATACAAAGCCCACGGAATGCATACTGCATGTGTATGGATGGGGTGTGGGGACGACTTATTTTTATGCGCAGCGCAAGCCCTGCTCAAGGTTTTTTTTAGTAAATCTCGTATCATATAAATTTGAGAATGAATATAAGACTTCATTGATCAATAATCCTCCTGCTGCTATCGTGTATACTCTAGGAGGAGCAGATATGGATACAGCGACGTTTGAAAAAAATGTGTTTAACTTTCATAATGTAGTGGCGGCATGTTATCGCCAGGACGCCAGTCATAAAGAGCTGTATTTGCCAAGGCTAAGGGGAGAAGCTCTCAAAAGCTGCATCTTGGGTAGTAGCTAAAATCTTCATTTTTCAAGAAGCTAATCGGTGGGAAGCTTGCTATACTATATACTTAATGAAGCTCACAAAAATAATTGCTACTATTGGACCTGCGTGTGAGTCGGAAGAGGCCATTGAAAAACTTATTAGTAAGGGCGTCAATATCTTCAGATTTAACTTCAAGCACAGTACGCCAGAGTGGCATGAGGAGATTATTGCAAGAGTAAGAAAAGTTGCAGCCTCTTATGGTGCTCCAATCGGAACTCTTATTGATTTGGCGGGCCCTGAAATTCGCATTAGGCTACGTGGGGAACATATAGATATTAAGGAGGGAGAATCTTACTCATTTGGGCCAGATGAGGAGATTGCGATTACGCATCACGAGATCTATCGCCATCTTAAGGAGGGACAAAAAGTTATGGCCGATGATGGAGCTTTTCATTTTACGTTAAGAAGAAAAAATAAAAGACTTTCCTTGCTATCTCACTCTGATGGCGTGCTTAAAAATAAAAAGTCATTAAATATTCCAGGAAATGACTTCCCCGTTGATCTCCTGGTAGATCGTGACCTTGAAGGCTTGCGGTTGGCTCACCACTTTAAGCTTGATTTTATTGCTCTTTCTTTCATACGCAGCCCAAAAGACATCAAATTCCTCCGTCAAGAAATGAAAAAGATGCATATCAAATCAAAAGTTGTCGCAAAAATTGAGACGCAACAAGCCATAGAGAACCTGAAAGAAATCGTAAAGGAAGCAGATATTGTGATGGTCGCCCGGGGAGATTTGGGCGTGGAATTTCCTTTCGAGCAAGTGCCATACTACCAAAAGAAAATTATCAAGGAGTGTCTTGAACAAGGGAAACCTGTCATAACAGCCACTCAAATGCTTGAGTCCATGATAGAACACCCCTACCCTACCCGTGCGGAAATTTCAGATGTGGCCAACGCGACTTATGACCTCACAGACGCAGTTATGCTGTCTGCAGAGTCGGCCATAGGCAAATATCCGTCCAAAGCCGTGGCCACCATGGCCAGGGCTGTGTCATTTTCCGAAAGAATAACGGAGGGAGATGTAAGACTGCGCCATGAATTTGATATAGATAGCCAAACCGAGCTCTTGTCGGACGCGGCTTACAATTTATACTACAAATATAGAAAGCGTAGCAAAATTGCGGCTTTTGTCGTCTTGACTCAAACAGGAAAGACTGCCAGCAAACTGTCTCGTTATCGTCCCCACATACCTATTTATGCATTCGCTCCAACGAAAGAAGTCGCCTCAGCTCTAACGATTAACTTTGGGGTGTATCCTTTTGTCTCATCAACGCACAAGACAGATAAAAAAGAGGTAAGACGAGAAGATGTAAGAGATGCCGTGGAACGCTTGCGATCGGAAAAGCTTATTGAGAAAGGAGACAAGCTGATCGCTGTATATGGAGATGTATGGGGAGTGGCCGGCGGCGCAACAACTATACGGTTAATAACAGCATGATGATGTGAAAAAATTATATGAACAATATTCGGAATTTTGCTATTATAGCCCATGTGGATCATGGAAAGTCCACACTTGCCGACCGCTTCCTTGAGCTTACCGGAGTTGTGAAAAAAGGCCACCACGAAGAGCAGCTCCTAGACACCAATCCAATTTCCCGCGAGCGCGGTATCACCATCAAACTTGCTCCTGTCCGCATGGAGTTCAAATGGAAAATTGAAAATGGAAAATTGAAAATTTTAAACCCAGAAGATTCAACTCTCAATTCTCAACTCTCAATTCTCAACTTGATAGATACTCCCGGCCATGTCGATTTTTCATACGAAGTAGACCGCACACTTTCCTGCATCGAAGGGGTGATTCTTCTGGTGGATGCGACCCAGGGCATCCAGGCTCAAACGGTGGCCAACGCCTATAAAGCCCTTGAGAAAAATCTGATCATCATTCCTGTTGTGAATAAAATTGACTTGCCAAGCGCAGAGGTGGAGAAGACCAAGCAGGAGCTTTCAGACTTTATTGGAATTCCGCAGGCCAAGATCTTCGAAATTTCGGCCAAAACAGGACAGCAGGTGGCGCCACTCCTGGAGGAGGTAATCAAGTGTATCCCCTCCCCCTCCGTCAGCCAAGGCAATGACCCAGAAGCACTTATTTTTGATTCATACTATGATTCTCATCGTGGTGTGATAGCATTCATTCGGGTATTTGCCGGGAGCTTGGAAAAAGGAATGAAAGCAAAGCTTGAGATTGATAACACCAAGTTTGAAGTGGTCGAGGTTGGGTACTTCAACCCAAATTTGGTGGCGAGCGATACGCTGCGTGAGGGTGAGATTGGGTATGTCGTGACCAATTTGAAAGACATTCACCGTGTGCGCGTGGGGGATACCATTCACCGGGCACAAAGCACACTTCCACCGCGGGAGGGGTATCGCAAAATAAATCCTCTTGTCTTCGCCTCCGTCTTTACGACCGATCCCAATGAGTACCCCAATCTACAAAAGGCCCTTGAGAAATTGTACCTCAACGACTCTTCACTGGAATTTACCCCAATCTATAGTAAAGCCTTGGGAGCTGGATTTAGAATAGGATTTTTAGGAATGCTACATGCAGACGTAGCTCGGGAGCGGCTGGAGCGAGAGTATGGACTTGATATTATTTTGACTCCACCGCAAGTGGACTACAAATTTGAAGAAGGCAGCTTCTGGGAGCCAATAGTGAGGCTCCTTATTTTTACGCCTCAAAAATATATGAGTGACGTGATGGAGCTAGCACGCCAGGGACGGGGCCGCTTTATCACCATGGATAGCAAGCACCAGATCGCCGTCACCTACGAAATGCCAATGAGCGAGATGATCGCCGGGTTTTTTGACAACCTGAAAAGTATAAGCTCTGGGTTCGCTTCTTTGGACTGGGAATTTTTGCGCTACGAAAAAGTAAAGGCTGATAAGCTCGCACTCCTTATAAATGGCGAGCCCGTGGAAGAGTTTTCTGAAGTCGTGGTTGACGAGCGGGCGCAGCTCCGGGCGTACGCGCTGGTCAAGAAAATGAGAGAGGTGGTCCCCCGGCAGAATTTTGAAATTAAAATTCAAGCTTCACACCGAGGCAAGATCATCGCCTCAGAGCGAATTTCACCTTTAAGAAAAGATGTCACGGCCAAGCTCTATGGCGGAGATAGAACCAGGAAGGATAAGCTATTAAAAAAGCAAAAAGAAGGAAAAAAGAAGATGAAAATGGTGGGAAGCGTGGAGATTCCTAAGGAAGCCTTCATGAAGTTATTTAAGAATTCCTAAATCTTATGTTTCACGCCACGCAATGTGTGGATCACGCTTCATAAAGGTGAGTTGGCGCTTGGCGTATCGGACTTCCTTAGTAACCCATTCGCTCATCACGTCTTCTAAAGTTAATTCTCCATTGAGATGCTTAATTATTTGTTGGTAACCAATTGTTTGCAATCCCGGATAGGTGTCTTTGTACCCCTGATCTAAGAGCTCTTGAACTTCCTCTATCGCTCCCTTTTTAAGCCTCTCCTCTACTCTTTTTTTTATTCTACTTCGTAGTAGATCATTACCCTTATGTTTTAAGCCGATAAACTCAATATCAAATTGTTTAAAAAACTGAGTAAATTCAAACTTTAAATCTGCTGAAACCTCAATACCTTGCTCGGCTTGCTCTATTTTTCGCATTAGTCTTCGCGGGTTACTTCTATCACTGTTGTTCAATCGTTTAAACGATTGAACAGAAAGTTTTTTGAGAGTAGTTTGTAATTCTTGGATTGTTTTCTTTTCAAGCTCTCTTCGCAATTTCCAGTCAGGTTCAACTGCCGAATCTAAGCCATACAGCAAATTATAGATATACAAATATGCGCCTCCTACAAAAACTAGAACTTTCTTCTTTTTGTGCACCTCGATTAATCGAAGTGCCTTTTGCTGATATTCAAATGAAGAGAAATGCTCTTTCGGATCAAGAAAACTGTGGAGCAAGAATTCTACGTCTTTAACAGATTCTAAGTCTTTACCAGAGACGATGTCTAGGTATTTATATATGTGGCGGGAGTCGAAATTAATGAGCGTGCCATTATATTTTTTAGCAATTTCCACAGCAAGTTTGGTCTTGCCTGTGGCTGTCTGCCCCGTAATTATTACAATTTTCACGGCGACAGAATTATTTGATTTTGTGCTGCAGGCGAGCTGCATCGACAAGATTCTTGTAGAGATAGATCACGTCAACTGGGCCTATGCCGCCAGGTGTTGGGGTATAGTAAGAGGCAATTTTTTTTACCTCCGACTCATCATAGTCGCCCTTAAGACGCCCGCTTTCGCGTCTCACCCCCGCATTGATCAAGACCACACCCGGCTTGAGGTCCGAGGCTCGTATTACTCTTTTGCCTGTGGCGGTAATGATCACATCTGCCGCTTTGTAGTACTCCTGGGGATTGGGGGTCTGGGAATTGACGTTGATGAAATTGATACCGGCCGCAGACAGCACCTTGCCGATCTTTTGCCCGCCGGTTTGCCCGCGCCCTACCAAAACTACCCGCTTATTTTTCATAATTTGCTTGAAAAAGCTACGGTCCGAAAGTAAATTCACAAAAAGATTCTTATCGAGCTTTTTGTGGCCATACGCATATTTAAGAAGCGTCAAGGTAGCCAAGCCCAGTGGTGCCTCGAAGGGTGATTTTCTTTTGTGTCCTTCAATCTCTTTTGGGGTCGCGACAAAGTCATAGATACTTTCTGAAGATATTCCACCTGGCAATGGCTGCTGTACAATGATTGCGGTTGTCGTGGGATCGTCTGAACGCTCCTTGATATGGCGAATAAACGGCTGAAAATTGGGAGCCTTTTTTAGATGGACAAATTCGAAGTTGACTCCAATGCGCTCCGCAGTCTTTTTTTTGATGGCAACAAAAGACAATTGGTCCGCCGAAGTCCCGATCAAAAATGTGACGAGCTTGAGAGTGATTTTCTTCTTTTTAAGTAGCAATACATCCCGTTTTAAGATTTTTTCAAATGCCTCGGCAATCTTTTTTCCAGGTATATGCATTGTATATAGTATATCACACGAAGGCTGCTGAGACAACCCGATCTCCACTTTGGGAAGATCGCATAAGTATGACCCCTTTGGCCGCTCGTGAGCGGGCTGGAATTGATTTTATATCAATTTTAACGACCTGCCCTTTTTGACTAGTCATGATCAGCGTTGCATTCTCATCATTAATAATTTGCGCGACCACAACATTGCCCAGCTTATCGTCAACTGAGGCAATTTTGATACCCTTGCCTCCTCTATGCTGTCCTCTAAAGAGTGACAGGTTTGTTTTCTTGCCAATTCCACGTTCTCCAATGACAAGAATGAATTTTTTCATCTCGCTTTCGGCAAAGATATCGCATGAGGCAATGTAATCGGACGCATCAATAGACATACCCCGCACTCCTTGTGAGGCTCGACCCATAGGTCTGACCTCCTCTTCTTTAAAGATGATGGCCTTGCCGTGGGCAGATACAAGAATTGCGTAGTCGCGGCCATGGGTAAGCTTGACCCACAGCAGCTCATCATCACTGGTGAGCTTGATGGCCACTATGCCATTGCTCTTGATGTTGGCAAAGTCGACAAAGGGAGTTTTTTTAACAGTGCCCCGCTTAGTGCACATAAAGACAAATGCATTTTTTTCGGCGGTTCCTGCATCTTGGGCATAGGTCAAAATCGAGGTCACCTTCTCCTCTGGTCGAAGCGCCAGCAGATTCACAATCGCCTTACCTTTGGAGATTCGGGATCCTTGAGGAATATCCCATACACGGGTCTTAAAAATTCTGCCCTGATTGGTGAAGTAGAGTATGAGATCATGGGTCATCGCAAGCGTAATGTGGGACACGGAATCATCTTCCTTGGTCTGCATGCCGGACACTCCTTTGCCCCCTCGGTGCTGTACGCGAAATGTTTCTTTGGGCACTTGCTTGATGTAGCCATCCTTGGTAAGGACAACAATCGCCTCCTTATTCTCAATGAGCTCTTCTTCAGTAATTTCCCCGGGCCGCATCTTAAAGACCCGTGTGCGTCGCTCGTCACCATACTGCTTTTTAAGGTACAAAAGCTCATCTTTGATGACCTTCAATAGCTTGAAGATATCGCCTAAGAGGCCTTCAAGATAGGCAATGGTTTCTTTGATCATAGCAAGCTCATCCTCGATCTTACCCCGTTCAAGTCCCGTGAGGCGCTTGAGCTGCATGTCAAGAATTGCTTGTGATTGAAGAAGCGAGAGGCCGAATTTCTTCATAAGGGCATCCCGTGCCGTACTCTCATCTTTGGATTTTTTGATAATCTGGATTACAGCATCGATGTGATCAAGTGCGATCAAGTACCCTTCCAGGATATGCGCGCGGGCCTTAGCCTGCGCGAGCTCATACTCACTGCGTCGAGTCACCACATCTACTCTGTGGCGAAGATAGAGCTCAAGAATGGAGGTCAAGGAAAGCGTCTGTGGCACGCCTCCAACAAGAGCGACCATATTGACGGGGAAGCTGGTCTGGAGCTCGGTGTGCTTGAAGAGATTATTCAAAACCTTCTTGTAAGAAGCGTCTCTCTTGAGCTCGATGACGACCCGCACACCGTCGCGGTCTGACTCGTCGCGAAGATCTGCAATCCCCACCAGCTTCTTATCCCCTACTAAAGACGCGATCTTCTCGACCAGCGAAGCCTTATTGACTTGGTAGGGAAGCTCCTTGACGATGATGGCCTCACGTCCGCGGACCTCCTCGTCATCTATCTTGGCTCGCATCAAAATCTTGCCGCGCCCGGTGGCATATGCTTCCTTGATCTGGGCACCTCCGTAGATAGCGGCCGCGGTGGGGAAGTCAGGGCCCTTCACAAATTCCATCACCTCGTCAAGCGTGACGTCAAAGAGCAAATCCTCAGCCGCAATGAGCTTGGTATTTGCGCCCTTATCCTCTTTTTTAGACCTTTTTTTCTCTTCCTGCGGTGCGGGCGCCGCTGCTGCCTCACTCTCTTTGGCTTTTGCTTTGTCAATCATAAGGATAATGGCGTCCACAAGCTCAGTGAGATTGTGTGGTGGAATCTTAGTCGCCATCCCCACAGCTATTCCCTCGGCGCCCATCAAAAGAAGATTGGGAAGCTTTGCAGGAAGAGCGAGCGGCTCTTTAATGGAGCCGTCGAAGTTGTCGATGTAAGGCACAGTTTCCTTGTCGATGTCAAAAAGCATCTCCTCGGCGATTTTGGTGAGCTTGACCTCGGTGTACCGCATCGCGGCTGCAGGATCTCCATCGATTGACCCAAAGTTACCCTGCCCGCGCACGAGAGGGTAACGCATAGTAAACTTCTGTGCCATGCGCACCAATGCCTCATAGACTGGGGCATCTCCATGTGGATGATATTTACCCAAGACCTCGCCTACAACCTTGACTGACTTTGAGAACTTAGCGTTGGAGGTCAGACCCAGCTTATACATCGCGTAGAGAATCCGGCGATGCACCGGCTTGAGGCCATCGCGCACATCAGGAAGGGCTCGGGACACAATCACACTCATGGCGTAGTTAAGGTACGCCCGCTTCATCTCCGAGGAGAGCTCAGTATTTTGGATGCCTTGATCTGCCATAAAAAACATAACCCCCTTTTTTCTTACGAGGTCAATTACTTGAGAGATTTTTTAATTTCATCAAGTGCTTTATCTTTAGGTAAATAATTTCGCACCTTCACCCATTTGCCCGGCTCAAGGTCCTTATAGTGCTCGTAAAAGTTTTTTATCTTGTTCTTGGTCGCTTCGTCAACATCATCAATATCTTTTATATGAGCATAAAAGGGGTCGATCTTATCTAAGGGGACCGCAATTATCTTCGCGTCCACACCTTTTTCATCTTCAGTCTCCAGAAGTCCTACCGGTCGACAACGTATCACGGTTAGAGGAACCACAGCGTGACTTGCCAGGACCAACACGTCAACAGGATCCCCGTCGCCAGAAAGAGTACTCGGCACAAAGCCATAGTTAAAAGGGTAAGCAAACGCGCTAAAGGAAAACCTATCAACCATAATTGCCCCCGATTCCTTATCCAGCTCATACTTAACGAATGAGTTCTGAGGAATCTCGACAACTACATTAATCTCCTCCGGCGCATTTTTGCCGGCCGTAAGCTTAGAAATATTCATAATATATACAGAATTTATAACTATTAGACGTCTAATGTGGCCATCTTCGCATGTGTCACAATGAATTTCTTGCGAGGAGGCACTTCCTCACCCATGAGCATCGTGAATACGTGATCTGCTTCCTCCGCATCGTCTATCATCACCTTCTTGAGAATGCGGATCGTAGGATCCATGGTGGTCTCCCATAATTGCTCGGGATTCATCTCTCCTAAGCCCTTGTAGCGCTGAATCGAGGAGGAGGCCCCGGCGAGCTTTTTGACGATCTCATTTTTTTCATCGTCGGAATATGCATAGTGTGAAGCGCGGCCCGACTGGATTTTGTAGAGGGGAGGCTGGGCAATATACACATAGCCGCCATGCAAGATCTGGGGTAGGTGTCGAAAGAAAAAGGTGAGCAGGAGCGTGCGGATGTGCTCGCCGTCCACGTCTGCGTCCGTCATAATCACCACTTTGTGATACCGAAGCTTGCCGTAGTCCACGCTCTCCCCGATCCCCACACCAAGGGCGATCACGAGATCTTTGAGCTCCTTAAATGACAAAACCTTATCCAAATAGGCGCGCTCGGTGTTGAGGATTTTGCCCCGAAGCGGCAATATCGCTTGGAAGCGACGATTGCGTCCGTCTTTGGCGGTGCCGCCAGCAGAATTGCCCTCCACGATAAATAGCTCACTTTTGGCCGGGTCCCGCTCCGAGCAGTCCGCCAGCTTCCCTGGCAGCATCGCGCCCTCAAGAGCGCCTTTTCTAAGCACTGCATCCTTGGCCGCCTTGGCCGCCAGTCGTGCCTTTTGCGCCAAGAGCACCTTGCCGATAATTGATCTTGCAACATTGGGATTCTCCTCAAAATACACATCCAAATACTCAGACACTGCTTTTTGCACAACATTTTGCACCTCGCTATTGCCAAGCTTGGTCTTCGTCTGTCCCTCAAATTGAAGGTTGGTCGAGGGCATCTTGATATAGACCACGGCGGACAGCCCTTCGCGCGCGTCGTCCCCGGTGAGACCGTCTTTGGCATCTTTCTCCGAAAGAATCTTTCTGGCGTAGCCATTGATTGATTTGGTAAGCGCGATCTTGAAGCCGGTAAGATGGGTGCCACCCTCGTGAGTATTGATGACGTTGACGTAGCTGCTCACATGCTCGGCGATCGAGTCGTTGTATTGGATCGCCACCTCAACCTCTTTATCTTCAATCTGACGCTTAATAAAAATCGCCTCGTGAAGAGGTTTTTTGTCACGGTTGATATCTCTAAGTAGCGATAGAATACCCCCGTCAAAGTAGTAGCCGAGCTGTTCTTTCTCTTTTAGATTGTCAATTTTAAAATAGACACCGGAGATAAGATATGCGCGCTCCTTGAGCTGTTTCTTAAAGCCCGTGTAGTTGATCTCCGTAGTCTCCTTAAAAATTTGCGCGTCAGGAAGAAATGACACCGCTGTGCCTGAGTCAAAGGGGAATTTGAGCTTAGAGTCCGAGACTTTCTTCACCGGTGCGATGGGCACACCTCGCTTGTATTCCTGTCGCCAGATGGCGTTGTCACGCTTGACCTCCACGATCAAATGCTCCGAAAGCGCATTGACCACCGCAGCTCCTACGCCGTGAAGGCCGCCGGACACTTTATAGGCGTCGGTCGTGAATTTGCCCCCAGCATGCAGCTTGGTCATGACAAGCTCAAGTGCGGACGTCTTGTGTTTGGAGACTTGCTCCACTGGGATTCCGCGGCCGTCGTCGTAGACTGTAAGGTAGCCATCCTCACTCAGGATGACCACTACGTTGCGGCAGTAGCCGGCCAAAGCCTCATCTATGGCATTGTCGACGATTTCGTTTAAGCAGTGATTTACCCCAACTTGCGAAGTGGACCCCACATACATGCCGGGGCGCTTTCGGACGGGCTCAAGACCCTCCAGGACGACTATCGATTCGGCCCCATAATCTGAAGTTTTTTTGACGGCCATTGTAGCTTTCATTATACCCCATTTTGCGCTTCATTTGCAAGTGTGATGAAGCCAAAATGGGGTATTACATTTACTTTAATTCTACTTTTGCTCCTGCTCCCTCAAGCTTCTTTTTAGCTTCTTCAGCTTCCTCTTTCTTCACGTCTGTGAGAACATTTTGAGGAGCCGACTCGACCAATTTCTTAGCGTCCATAAGGCCCAAGTCTGGCTTAATCTCACGCACAGCTTTGATGACATTGAGCTTGTTGTCGCCGGCTGCCGAGAGGACCACTGTGAAGGTTGATTTCTCCTCCTGGGGTGCGTCCGCGGCACCTGCTGCGGCACCACCTGTCGGGGCGCTCATTGCCATTCCTGACACGCCGAATTTCTCTTCCAAATGCTTAGCAAGTTCGGAGACTTCAAGCACTGAGAGCTTCTCGATCTCTTCTGCTAGTTTGGTGACTTTTCCACCTGATTGTTTTTCTTGAGTTTTTTCGTCATTATCTGCCATATACAATCACCTCCTCAACAATTTTCAATTTGAAATTTACAATTTTTATTAGTTACTCTGCTTGGAACGTTCATTTAAAACAAACACAAGTTTACTCATATTGAAATTCAAAGAGTTCACAAGGCGGGCGGCGGGGGCCTTCAAAAAGCCAATAAGCCGTGCCTGGAGCTCCTCTTTAGGTGGTAGCTTGGCAAGCTCAGTCAGCCGCGCCATATCATAATAGGTGCCTTCGACAAAGCCCCACTTAAAGCTCAAGCCCTCGTTGTCTTTCGTAAATTTATGAAAGCTAGAGAGTCCCCCAACATAGTCTTGCCCTAGCGTCAAGAGCGCTGTATTTTCCCGCAGAGGAAACGCTGCCTTTCTTACGTCCCGGATGGCAGGGGTCGTATTTGAGAGGCGGTTTAATGCCCGCTCAAGAAGACTGTTTTTGATCATCTGAAGACGGGCTCCTGAGGCTCGAAGGTCTCGGCGCATGGCTTCAAGAGTCTTGTGCGGTGTTTTTTCGTATTTTATGAGCGCAAAATGAGAGGTTTGTGCAAGTGCGCTAGAAAGGGTATCGACCTGTAATTTTTTTGCGATAGTAGCCATGGTGTTTCACTTTTCCTGATAAATCAGGGATACTTTAGGAAATTATTAGTTTTACGACCCCGCCGTGGCGGGGAAACCTAAAGTCTTGGTGACATTATTATTTTATCAGATTTTGAAAATAATGCAACTGTTATTTGAGGGAAAGGAAGCGGACGAGCTTGTCCGAAGGATGGGCTTTGCCCACTCGTCCTGAAGGGAAACCGTAGGTGTCCCTTCATCACTTGCTACATCTCCGACAGAAGCTCTTTGAGAGTCTTGGGCTCGTTCTCCGCGCTTCGCGCACGCCTGTCTCTTTTGGGTGTTGCCTTGCGCTCTCGCGCGACCTGCTGTGCCTTCTGGAAATTTTCCACGCGTCCTCTAGCATCGATGAAGCGGTGCTCGCCAGTGTAAAAAGGATGACACTTGTAGCATACCTCAACCCGCACCTCTTGCTTGGAGGAAAGGCTCGTAAACGAGTTGCCACATGAGCACAAAAATCGGGCTTCAACAAATTTTGGGTGAATATCGGCTTTCATGGCAGTAAGCATACACGTAAAGTACTAGTATATCATAAATAGCTCAAAAACTCAATCTCCCTCTCTTCCAATTTGCTATACTTGCCTTGTGAAGGGTCCTGCGCCTATGAAGTCTACGACACCAATTCGCTACATCCCCTGGGGTCTTATGGCCATCCTGCTGATCTACTTTGCCTTCTCAATCAGTAATCCCTTTGCGGCCACCTCCATTATCTCCAACCTCGAACCCTACCCAGACCCTTTTTACTATGCTCAACCCGCATGGAATTTCGTCCATGGGTCAGGATTCACCATGGACTATCTTACTCATAAAGTACAGACCATTGTCCCACCACTGTATACTTTTTATCTTATTCCCTTCTTTGCCCTGTTTGGCGATGTGAGATCTTTTTTCATCGCCAATCAGATACTTATGACGGCTTCAGTCGTATTGTTTTTTATAGCGTGTACGAATGTGTGGGGGAAGCGTCGTGAAGGAACTACAATTTCTATACTTCTTGGAGTACTATTGGTGACTAATTTCTACGTTTTTACCGCGCCTTTGCTTCTGATGGCCGAGACCCCAACCTTTTTTTTGGTCACGGTCGCACTCCACCTCCTTACCGCCAAGCTCTCGCCCTCATATGTGGTAATAGCCTCCTTTTTAGGCGCTGCCTTCTGGCTTACCAAATTCTCCAATGCCCCCGTGGGAGCTATGTTCTACCTTCTGTATAGCTATAAAGTGTTGAGGGCTAAATCTCAAGGGTCGCTTAAGCGCAATTATTTTGTGGGGCTTTTGAGCGCTCTTTTGGTGTATTGGCTATATGTCATGGCCCCAACCAGAGAGACCTCTCAGACGAGCGTGAGAACAGCGGGATTTGCCATCAAATATTTTTTTCAAAATCTTCCCTTTTATCTCACTAGTCTTCTTGGGGGTTCTACTCGATACTTGTGGTTTGGAGAGAGGCTTGTGTCTCCATTGATAGCTGTGGGGGCGCTCTCAGGTATTATTTTTGGACTCCGAAATAAAGAAAATAGGGAGCTCTGCCTTTTTCTGTTGATCTTGGTTGGATCTGTAATTGGCTTTATGTCGTTTTTTTACTCCACAGATGGGCGCTACGCAATGCATCTTTATCCCCTACTTCTGATGTTCATAGGTTTTACACTGCATAAAATCCTTAAGAAAGAAAAGCAATGGTCGTATTTTTTAATTGTAGTTTTTTTTGTAGCATATCTTTTGGTCCCTCATCTTGGCCAAAGAGGCGCTCAGCCGCAAGCCCTCACATTGGCGCGGGAAGCTGCTGCGCACATTCGAGGCACACAAAAACCTTGGTACTATATTGCCACGATGGAATTTAACTCCTTTTTTAGTAATCCAGGATATGAGGGTTCTTATATGGGGACGTTTCTGCCCCCTTATTTTGTGGAGTACTACACGAATCATCAGTATCATTATTTGCCACTTTCAAAATCTCAGGATTTTTTTACAGAAAAAGGAAAGCTCTCTACTGCCATGGGGATAGACTCTATTGAAGCCTATTATACTCGCCTACTCAAGCAAGGGAAAAGAATTTTCGTGAGCAATGCTTTTGCGGGCAACAAAAAAGAATGGGGAGACGAATTTGAATCTCTTAAAACGAAGTTTAATGCGCGGCTTGTGAAAGAAGGCTGCCTGGGCACGTGCAATATCTACCAACTTACCTTGGACTAGCTAGAGAGTAAAGTGGTCCAAGTCCTTGGCCACGTCTACTTGACCCGAAAAACCAGAGTCCTTGGCGGCGCTTATCATCTCTTGAGGTGTATTTTTTCCTCCATAGTGCACCATGACCAGATGCTTGGCACCGGAGCTCGTGGCAATTTTCCCCACCTGTTTAGCCGACACGTGGACTGGGCTCTCGTCCTCCTGATTGCCCGTGGCCGCCTCACACATGAAAAGAGCTGCCCCATGAGCTGCTTCGCGCAGACCCTTACAATCTGCAGAGTCACCGGAATAAGCAAGCACTTTGTCCTTGAGCTGAAACCGCATCGCAAACGCTTCAAGGCCGGCATGACTCACGGCAAATGGTGTCATTGTGATATCGGCAATGGTGATGGGTTGTGCGTTTTTATATTCTGTGAATTCAATCTCAAGATTCTTACGGTATATGTGCTTAAAATAATCCCTATGAGGATAGTGCTTATTATTAATGCTTTCCTCAATTGTGCGTTCTATGCGCGGCGGTCCGAAGATTTTCAAGGGCTTTTTTACTTTTTGGTAGTAATAGGCGCGCACAGCAAATGACTGCAAAAGTGAATCGAGGTTGAAGTGGTCGGGGTGAAAATGAGATATGAAAATTGCGTCAAGATCGAAGTAGTCAAACTTAATTTTATCCATCTGCCCCCGCATCCCCTCCCCGCAGTCAAGCAAAATGTTTTTGCCGTTATATTGAAGCAAATGCCCCGAAGGATTTCGAAAATCAAACTTTTTGTAAAAAGAGGATATACTAATCCCCGACCCCAGCACGGTGAGTTTATTGGCCATGATTACTACTTTTAAGTGTTCCAGAAATCTTATTAATCATATCTTGAGTATTTTTGTATGCTATGAATGTGGTGGAGAGCTTTCCAAGAGCGCTGGATGGTCTTGTATTTTCCTTATGTATGTAAATTATAGGAATCCCAAACATATTAGCCCATCCTAATTCAATGCCTTCGCCTGTCGAAGGACGCGAAACTTCCGCAATAAGCAGATTATATTCTTTTAAAATTTCTTTTGTTATCTCTTGATATCCTTTCTCCTGGGGAAGAAATATATCGTGTTCCTTGTTAAGAAGCGACTTTCTTAGGGGAGTATATAACTCATTTCTAAAATCAATGTTGCTCGAATGAGCAACGAAAATTTTCATATTATGCTTGAAATACTTTGTCCCAGCGGCCTTGCTCGATGACTTGGTCAAGATTGTGGAAGGACTTGCCGAGCCGGTGATCGGTGAGCCTATTTTGCGGGAAGTTATAGGTACGCATTTTTTCACTGCGGTCGCCTGAGCCTATGTCTTTCACATAGGACTCCCGTACTCCAGCCTTTTTTTCCTCTTCAAGCTGATAGAGCTTAGACTTTAAGAGGTCGAGTGCGATTTGGCGATTGGCCTGCTGGAAGCGCTCTCTTGATGATGTCACCACCAATCCTGAAGGGCGATGGGTAAGGCGTACCGCGGTTGCGACCTTATTCACGTTCTGCCCACCATGCCCGCCTGCTCGGTAGAACTGCCATTCAATATCACTCTCTGTGATCGGTGTATCAATCTGAATAACCTGTGGTAAGACCACAATCACGCAACTTGAGGTATGCACGCGCCCACGGCGCTCAGTTTCGGGAATCCGCTGTACGCGGTGCACGCCGGTCTCACGCTTGAAGAGGCCGAAGGCATTCTCGCCTTTTATTTTGATCACGGCCTCGTCCAAGGGCGTGACCTGGAATCCCCGCTTTTGGGCGAACTTAGTGTAGGAAGCGATGAGCTCCTGTGCCCAAATTTTGGCTTCGTCTCCACCAACGCCGGGTCGATACTCTATGATTGCGACATTTGGATTTATTTGCATATGCCTATTACGTCCTCCAATTTCATTTCTTTTTGCTCTTTTTTCCTCATATCTTTCAAAATTACTATGTCTTTTTTTGCTTCTTCAGGGCCAATGATAAGAACATAGGGAACGCCCTTTTTGTCGGCATACTTAAGCTGTTTGTCTAATTTCACCATGTAGTCAGGATAAATTTCTGTATTTATCCCCGCTTCCCGCAACTTGAGAGAAGCTTCAAGAGATTTTGCTGAGGGCTCTCCAGGGAAGCACGTGACAAGGACTTTTGTTGTCGTCAGGTCTTGCGGAAACAAATTATTAGCGTCCATTGCTTCAATGAGCCGATCAAATCCAAAGGAGGCGCCGACTGCAGGTATTTGGACACCTGCAAACACTCCAATAAGCTTGTCATAGCGTCCTCCCCCCACGATCGACCCCGCTTCAAATCCTTCGACCTCTATCTCAAAAATTGTGGAAGTGTAATAATCCAGCCCGCGCGCCAAGTAGGGCGCAAAGACTACACGATCTTCGGGTACTCCAAGCTCACGCAAAAACATCTGCATAGTTGCAATGAGGTGGCTGGGTTCAAGGGACTTGGCATTTTGAAGAGTTGCAGTGGCCGCCTCCTGGGAAAAACCGTTTTTTTTGAGCTCCTCCACTACTCCCGCTTCACCAATTTTTTTAAGCTTATCAAGACTTCGAAGCACAACCGGCAATTTTCCCTCGCTAACAAGGCCATCTCTGTTTAATTTGCCAAAGAGCGATCTATCGTTTATTAATATTTCGTACTTTTTGAATCCAAGGCGCTCCAGTACTTTGACGCACACAGCAATTGCCTCCGCATCTGCAAATATACTTGCCGTGCCCACTGTGTCAATATCACATTGCAGGAACTCACGGTAGCGGCCTTTCTGCGTGTTTTCGGCTCGCCACACGGGCTGCATTTGGTAGCGCCTGAAAGGCATGGGCAAATTGCCTTGATATTGAGCTACAACCCTTGCCAGGGGCACTGTCTGATCATATCTAAGGGCGACCTTTCTCTTTCCTTTGTCCTCAAAGCTGTACATAAGCTTATTACCCTCTTCTCCGTACTTGCCCTTCAAGACCTCCTCATACTCCAGGGCTGGAGTCTCTAAGGGCTCGAAGCCATACGACTCGAACACCTTTTTCAAGGTGTTCAGCACGTACTGTCTTTTACTCGCTTCCTGGGGCAAAAAATCTCTAAACCCCTTCAGCGTCTGCGCTTTCATAAGGAAATTATAGCAGAAATGGGGGTTTTTGCTGTTATAAGAGGCCTGTCGAAGTTACTTGAAGGCTTCAAGCGTCAAAGTAGCGCTCACTACCCTACCCGCTCGCCAGTATTTGATATTTACACGGTCGCCAATATTTTTCTTCAAAATCATCCGAGTCAAGCTCTGTTCGTCGGTGCCGGTAATTTTTTGATTGTCAAACTCGGTAATAATATCCTCCACCGCCAAACCTGCGGCAGCAGCAGGAGAATTGTCGAGCACCTCGATGACGTACGCCCCTTCTACGACACTGTTCAAAAGTGCCGTTTGCTTGTCAAGGAGCTTGTAGCGTACGCCAATATACGGCCGATCGAAGCTACCGCCACGTCGCTCAAAGTCGGCAATCAGCTCGGCTGCGACATCGACGGGAATCGCAAAGCCTAAGTTCTGCCCGTCGGAAGCAACTGCGGTATTGACACCTATGACCTTCCCGGAGGAGGCAAGCAGCGGACCACCGGAGTTGCCCGGGTTAATCGCCGCATCAGTCTGGATCACATTGTCTAATTTCTCCACAAAACCTTCGAAGGGGCTCCCTGCTGTGATTCCTCTTCCTAAGCCCGATACAATCCCAACAGTCACCGTATTGGTAAATTCTCCCAGCGGAGTGCCGATTGCGATCGCAAGCTGCCCGAGCTTGAGGCCTTTTGAAGTGCCCAGCGGCAACGGCTTCAATCCCGACGCCTTTATTTTAAGAATAGCCAGATCATTGAGAGGGTCGCGATAGATTTGGTCGACCTCATATTTCTTCTTGTCATTGGTAAGGACTGTGTATTTCACACCTTCATTGGCCACCACGTGCTTATTGGTGATAATGAGGCCGTCGCCAGCGATCACAAAGCCGCTTCCTATATTGCGCTCTACCAGTTGCGACTCCCCTGGGGTGCGCCGGATCGGTGCGAAAGGATCAAGTGGATTAAGCTCTATAGTATCTTGCTCTTGAATTACCGCGCTCACTCCGACCGTCACCACAGACGGTAAGGACTTTTCCACGACCTGAGTAACCACAGACTCCTCATACACGACTGTCTGCTTCTCATCCAAGAACCCTTCTTTTTTTTGCGGCAAACGAAGCGAATCTTGCACCTTTTGAGGAATTAGATTAAGGCCCTGCCCCACGGCCAAAAGCACGATAAGGGCTGCGACCAACAAAAGGAACTTTTTCATACGTGTTTATTTAATGATAAGCTCAACTGCACGCTCTAGCTGCACGTCTTGAGCGCGTGTGAGAGTATTGCCCTCCGCAATGACGTTGGCCACTTTGTGTTGAGGCTCTATCCCTTTGGAGTTGATCCACTCTCCAGAAGGAAGTATCCATTTGGAAACCGTCACGTGTAGGCCGGCTCCGCCTCGAAGATCAAGCGCTTCCTGCACAGATCCCTTACCGAAGGATTTTTCGCCGACGGTGACCGCTTTCTTGTGATCGCGGAGTGCCCCAGCCAAAATCTCAGATGCAGAGGCTGAGCCCTGATTCAAGAGCACAACGATAGGTATATCCTGCAAAGTGCCATCCCGGAGAGTCCGGTACTCCCGATTGTCCCCTACTGAGGATTCTTGCTTCACCACGAGCTGTCCCCTGGGCAAAAATTCCGAGGCCACGTAGACCGAGCTCTCCAGAAATCCTCCAGGATTGTCCCGCAGGTCAAGCACAAGACCTTTAATGTGGCCGGCCTTCCACTGGCCGCGCACGGCCTCGACAGCCGTGTCCCACTCCTCATTGGTATTTTCGCCAAACTGAATTATTTTAATATAGCCGACTTGCGGACAGTTCTCTTGGCACTTGGCGCTTTTTTCTGTGGAGACCTCGACTGAGGCGACCTGAATTTGGCGTCGTGCTATGGTGACATCGAGCTCACGTCCTTCCCGCTCCAAGGTGAGCTTCACCGAGGTGCCCTCGGGCCCCCTGATTTTGCTCACGGCCGCCACCAGCGTCCAGTTCTTGGTGGATACGCCATTTACCTTATTGACGAAGTCCCCGGCGCGCACTCCAGCTTGCTCTGCTGGGGAGTCCTTCAGAGGAGCAATCACCACAATTCTATTGCTTTTGAGGCCAAGCTGCGCTCCGATCCCCTCAAATTTGCCCCCAAGATCATCCTTTGACTGCTTATTTTCCTCCGGGGTGAGGAAAAAGGTATACGGGTCCTCGACAGAGGCGACCATGCCGCGGACAGCGCCATAGAGCATCTTCTGAGGCTGTATTTTGCCCTTGTCTATATACTTTTGAGAAAGCTTGTCCCATGTCTCCCAAAAGATCGCAAAGTCGACGTCACGTTTCTGGGCTTCACGAGTAGTGCTCCCGACCTTGGCGCCGTATGAAGCTCCCGTCAAAGCACGGGTGGCGCTATACTCCCCTACGCGGTACCCGCCGCCAAACAAAAAGAGCGCGATAGCGACAATGAGAATAATTCGAGTAATCTTGTTTTGAGGCGGCATGAGGGCAGAACACTACTTATAAAGAAATAGTGTACCACTTTTTTTGTCGATAATACAATATGGAAGCCGGGTGGACTTAATTTTAGCCATATCTGTTTTGAGTTTGAGGACTGCTTTTGGGGGGACCTCGTCGGTGGCAAGTGCGCTTTCTGTCACAAAGCCTGCAGCACCTAAAGCCTCAATTTTGGACTGCTCGTAGGGAGTCACATGAGGCGTAAATACCACGTGTCTTGCCACTTCTTGCTCTGTGAGCTCGTGCACTTCTTGCTGCGAAAAAAAAGACACTTTGCCACCGAAGCTGGCATCACAAGAGAGGAGAGGGAACTCCTTAGAAGTGCTCACCTTAATGCAGATTTGGGAAGAGGTGAAGCGCTCCACCACGCCTGCAAAAAAGCACTCCATGGCCTGCGCATTTGACGCTGCCACCTCGATCATCATACTGCCATCCTCGTGGTTGATTTCGCGGACCCAGCCTTCTTGCGGGCTAATAAATTTCTTGACGCTCAACATCGTCTTCTTCTGCGCCAGTACTTCACCCTGATCGACCTTGTCCCCCACCACCTTCTTGACTGATAAAAAAATTTCCGAGGGCGCAATTCCCAGGTGAGCGGCAATATTCACACTCACTGTGTCTGAGCTGGCGCCATGCATGAAGGGCGTAGAAAAATCTACCTTTTGACCAGTTTTAATAAGTAGGTCGCCCGTGGGCCGCTCAAAACAGATGGTCATGCTTTCATTGTACCCCTCTGGTCAATATGAATCAAATCCAAGGCGAGAGCATTTCTCAAGAGATGTGGGAGTGCGAGGATAATACCGAAACTTGTTAGCTCTCTTCATCTACGATGAATCCTTGTACTTGACTCTCCCATAACTTTTTAAAGACACTCTCTCGACTTTCTAGAAGTTTTTGTGGGGCTCCGTCTTCAACTATCTTGCCATCCTCAATCACAATGATTCGATCCATTCTTTTGAGAGTGGAAAGTCGATGTGCTATTGCAATCACCGTTCTGCCCTTCATCAGGTCTTCAAGTGACGATTGGATTGCTTGTTCGCTCTCACTATCAAGGCTACTTGTGGCCTCATCAAGGACGAGAATAGGGGCATTTTTAAGAAAAGCCCTTGCTATTGTGATACGTTGCCTCTGTCCCCCAGAAAGCTTGACCCCGCGTTCTCCAACGAGCGTATCATACCCTTTTGGCAGCTTTGAAATAAACTCATGAGCTTGAGCGTGAGCGGCCGCTGATTCTACTTGCGAGTTTGATGAGTTTGGATTGCTGTAGCGTATATTTTCTCGAATTGTTCTGTGAAAAAGGCTTGTATCTTGAGGCACAAAGGCAATTACACGCCTAAGACTCTCAAGGGTGACATCCTGAATGCTTTGACCATCAATTTTAATTGCGCCTCCTTGCACGTCAAAATGACGAAGCAATAATGATGCAAATGTTGTTTTACCAGCCCCACTCCTGCCAACCAAGCCTATTTTTTGCCCGGGAGGTATCAACAGTGAAAAATCGTCAAATACCCTGGTCTGATCGTACTCAAAATCAATAGATTCGATGGAAATAGCTCCCTTGGTTACTTTGAGCTCACGCGCATCAGGTGAGTCTGCGATAAGATGTTTGTGTAATATCTCATTAAGCCCCTCATGTGCCGTGCTATAAAAGCCAGTTGCATTTGATAACTCCTGCCCGATAGAGAAGAATGAGTCGGAGATGTCTGAGACGATCGCAATTACCATTACGACAACACCAATTGTGATGAGATGATTTTGAAAAAGATAAATTGAGGAAGCAATCATAGCGAGCGTAAATATCGCAACCAAAACTCCGTTTATTGTCAGTACCCACTCGCTATACCACCAATGGGTAAGGCCTGCTCGATATTGTTTTTGGACAAACTTTCGTATATACTCCCGCTCGCCACTAATATAGGCGTACTCATGTACGAGCGATATGTTGGAGAGAGAGTCAACAATCCTACCCTTTAAGGTTGACTGAGATTGTGCCACTTCATGGGCCAAAGGTCGTAATTTCTTGACAAATAAGACATTGACACCAATGAAGACGGCAGCCCACACAGCAATAATGAGTCCGAGCAGCCAGCTGCTAAGAAGTGCAAAAATCACATACCAAAAAAGTCTCATTATAAGAGGTAAAAACTTCCATAAAAATTGAACGAAGAGATATTCAGCGCCGTCGACTGCGTTGGCAATTTTATTGCTGAGGGACCCTGCAAAACGGCTGCTAAAATATTCTTTGCTGTGGGAAGACAAATATTCATAAAGGGATTGGTATGCAGTGCGGGAAAAGCCAACGAACCATCTCATCCCGGTAAACCCGCTCACTCTCCAGATGCTTTCTGTAATGAAAAACAAAAGAGGGTATGCGATTGCCCATATCCACACTGTGTGAATATTAAGAGGATGGGTTGTTATTACATCAGTAAGGTTGCGCAGAACAATGACACTCAAGCGGCCCAATGTCCCGGCAATAATAACGCATATTAAGGCTGCAATTGCCCATTTTCTTTGAGGTTTGGTTGCAAATAATCCGAACCGAATTGGATTTTTGGGTATATTTTCAGCCATAGTTTGATTATAAATAAAAAACCAGCCCTTGAGGCTGGTTAAATGCTAAATCACAAATATAACTAACACATAACCCGCCATGAGGGGTTTAAAAGTTGCTAGTTACTTTTTCACGATAGTTTATTATAACACATGTAGTCCAACTACACTCTATAGCTAACTTTCTGTGAGATTTGTGTAGACGATCCCACCTTATTACCTGTTGCCTTGGTGGGCAACGTAGGGAAGAAGGCTCAAGAAGCGAGCGTATTTGACAGCTTTAGTGAGCTGTCTTTGGTGCTTGGCACAGGTGCCGTGCTTGTCCCGCGACAGCAATTTTTTGCGGGGAGAAATGAACTTCTCCAGGTTCTCCACATCCTTAAAATGCGGCGTGAGGTGATATTTGCAAAAAAAACAACGATTCATATGTATTTAAAAGGGAATATCATCGGGATCGACACTTTCTTCCTGGTGTGCTTTTTTGGGAGGACTTTTCTTTATAGAGGGTTCTGGCTCCGGGGCGACGGTTTCTTCACTGGCGACTCGCTCTGTCGCCGAGGTTGCGGGGGCCGGCGACTCTTCCTCCCGTGCTTCCTCACCGGACACAGGCCGGCTGCTGCCAAAGACGATAAAGTCGTCTAGGATAATCTCGGTGATCGAGCGCTGCACACCATCTTTACCTGTGTAGCTGCGGTAGCTCAATCTCCCTTCCATAAAGACTTTTTTGCCCTTGGTCAAGAGCTTTGCTGTCAGCTCTGCAAGCTTATTCCATGCTACCAGTCGGTGAAACTGCGTGTCTTCGCGGGTGCTGCCATCAGCTGTCACCCACGACCTATTGGTGGCTATGCCAATGGTGCACACTGCGGCGCCTGAGGGGGTGTATTTAAGCTCTGGGTCCCGTGTGAGATTGCCAATTAAGGTGACTTTGTTTAGTGAGCGGCTTGCCATAGCTATTTCTTAGGTGTCTCAGCCTTTTTGGCTGGGGTTTTGGTGTCAACTTTTAAAAGCAGGTATCGCAGTAATCGCTCGTTGAAGCGTAACTTGCCCCGAAGTGCAGCTACTTTGTCGGTGGGGAGCTCGATGCTCCAATTGAAGAAGCTTGCCTCAAGAAGCTTATTAATAGGATATGCAAGGTGCTTATTGCCCCACTCCTCCTCCTTCACGATTTTACCTGACACTTCTGTCACGACGGTTTTTAGGTTGTTGAGCTCTTCTTTGTCTTTGAGAAGAAACGTAAATTCGTACACGGGCATAAAATAATTGGGTAATCTGGGTATCAGATGATCGGGTAATAGGGAGCAGTTAAACTGATTGCTGATAAACTTTCCCAGGTTCCCTGCTCGACTGATTTGCCGATGCTAAAGATATATAATACTCTATATTGGTATGAAAATCAAGCCGATTTGGTGGGCAGGAGCCATAGTTCTTCTTGTTGCTACGCGCTTTATTGGCCTTGATTGGGGGCTGCCCTACCCCTTCCACCCTGACGAGCGCAACATTGCGGTAGCGATCGCCACCATTTCGCCCCGTGAGTACTTTCATCCCCATTTTTTTGCCTATGGGCAACTGTCGATATACGCCGCCTACTTACTTAGCGTGGCCTCCAATATACTAGCGGGAAAATCGGCCCTTATAATCTCTCCTGACGTAGCTACTCTTGCCCTGCGCGCCATAGCAGCCGCAGCCGCAGTCGCGGCCGTGTGGGTGTCGTGGAAAATAGTGGTCTACTTGATTCCTCGCCCCTCCCCTATTCTTATTCTTCTTTTCGTATTCTCCCCGGCTCTTATTCAATTCGCACACTTTGGTACGACAGAGTCCGTGCTTATGTTGTGCTACGTACTCATGATTTACCATACCCTCCAGCAGGCCAATGATAAGCTGGATCAAAAAGAGCGAGTCCACCACTTCCTGTGGAGCGCTTTTTGGGTGGGGGTGGCGTCAGCGGCCAAGATTTCGTCCCTTATCTTTGCTCTCTTGCCCGTAGCAGTATATCTGTTTTCATTGCGGCGAATCGGCACGCAAAAGATTGTGCGGTCACTACTTCTTCTTGCGGCCTTTGGCGCGCTGGTTGTATGCACCACTCTCCTCTTGTCTCCATACAACGCGTTGGCGTGGAGTGAGTTTTTGGGCGCATTGCGCTACGAGTCAGAAATAGCGCGAGGGCTACCGGTATTCTACACCCGGAGTTTCCAAGAAAGTATTCCGCTATTCTATCAGTTCTTTAAGATTTTTCCCTATGCTCTGGGGTGGCCTGCAACAATATTGTTTATCGTCGGTTTCTTTGCCCTACCTTTTACGAAGAAATATAATATTCTGCGCTTTGCATTTTTACTTTATTTTATTCCATCCGCATTTTTGTACGCGAAGTGGACACGATTTGTGGCGCCGGTATTGCCACTTGCCGTGATTCTTGCCACTCTCTTTATTCAGAGATTCGTAAAAAATATAATCCTTATGATGATCATTACTATGATTGCAATAATCCCAGGTATGGCGTATCTCTCGATTTACGCTCGTGCCGACGTGCGCTTTGCCGCCTCCGAATGGATGTATGAAAATATTCCCAAGGGTTCCTACATTTTGTCTGAAACGGCGAATGTCGTGGATCTCCCTGTTGACCCACCTCACACTTCACACCTTTCACATAACTATCAATACATTTCCTTTAATTTTTATGATGTAGACGAGAATCCCGTACTGCAGAAAGAGCTCACTGATCATGTTGCCCGAGCTGATTATATTTTCGTGTTGTCGCGAAGGGTGTACGCCAATCATACGTGCGAGATAGCTAAAAATTATGAATTAAGAATTATGAATGAAGAAGAAAGGTGCAGAAAATTGCAAACAAAATATCCAATTCTTAATGATTATTACAGAAAGTTGTTTTCAGGGGAGCTGGGATTTACAAAGGTTGCTGAGTTTTCATCATTTCCTCAACTTTCAATTTTCAACTTTCAATTCTCAATTTCTGACGAACAGTCGGAAGAAACCTGGACAGTGTTCGACCACCCGGTAGTGCGGATTTACAAAAAAGTATAGCTACTTTTTCTTGATGTTGAAGCCCTCAGCCGCGTCTTCGATGATATAACCCATGCTTTCTGCCTTCATGCGAAGCATATCGGAGGTGGTGAAGTCGCCTGATCGGCGCGCTTCAAGGCGCTTTTTGGCCAGGTCCACCACCTCTTGGGGAATTTCGTCATCTGAGACTGCGTCAAGCCCCAGGCCTAATACCCGGTCCAATTCATAGAGCATATCGAGCTTATCGGGCGAGGGAATATTGGACTTGACCACCTCCCACAAAATCGAGACTGCAGTGGGCATCTGTAAGTCGCTCGAAATGGCCTCCACAAATCGGCGGCGATACTCATCCACCTGTCCGAGCTTTTCTACAGAAAGTGTGGTACGGTCTTTCTGGCGCCGCAGTGCGCGCACCAGTGCTTTAAGCTTGTTGTAGGCCACTTGGGCCCCTTGGGCAGCTTCCCAGGTGAAGTTCATCACAGCCCGGTAGTGTGTCTGCAAAAAAAGAAGTCGAAGCGCTGCCGGCTCTACTGCCCTATTTTTGATGTCCTCAAGGGTATAAAAGTTACTCAAGGACTTGCTCATTTTCTGGCCGTCTACTGTCAAAAAATTAAAATGAACCCAGTATTTGGCGAATGGAGCCCCAGTGGCAGCCTCGGACTGGGCGATCTCATTCTCATGGTGCACAGGTATATGATCGACCCCGCCAGAGTGAATATCCAAGGTCTCTCCTAGAATTTCTATACTCATTGCGGAGCACTCGATGTGCCACCCGGGGAATCCGTCTCCCCATGGCGAATCCCAGTGCAT
>CAYLLP010000004.1:0-50930 GCA_964384955.1 uncultured Gammaproteobacteria bacterium | reverse complement strand
CCGGAGTCGAGAAAGTCCGCATACTTCAGAATGGCAACGTGGGGATTGGCACGACTACGCCGTCGAAGCTCCTTGATGTGCAGGGAGAAGCGCAGATTAATCTGGCTTCGACCCAGACATCCACAGCCTTGTGCGGCAGTCATGCCGGAGGTGGCACTGCCACAGAATCAGACGTCACCATTGTCGACTGCACCGGCACACCAGCAGCAGACTATATGGAAATGTATGCAGTTGAGGCGGATGTGGAGCCTGGGGATGTGCTTATGACAAGCTCCGAATATGTGACCACGGAGGACGGTGACCGGGTGGTGAAATTGGTGCGAGCCGGGTCACCTTATGACAAGCGAGTGATCGGGATAGCCTCAGACCCCGCTCGAGCGGGGGACTTCAATTCGATTGGTTACAACATTCGGGAAGAGGATAATCCATATCCCGTGGCTCTAGCCGGGCGTGTAAAGGTGAAAGTGGCTGCTGACAGCGAGACGATCGAGCCCGGCGACTTCCTGACGAGCTCCTCTCATCCCGGCTGGGCGATGAGAGCTTCAACCGGCGGCCAGATGGTTGGAAAGGCTCTTGAAGGCTGGACGCCGGGCAGCGGCCGCGATTATGTAATGGTATTTGTAAGTTCTTCGTATGTCGCAGATCCGGCTGCGCAGAGTTTCTTGGCCAAGCTCCGGCTTGGTCCCGACGGAGAACTTGTGCTACCGGAAAAGACGGTAGTAAAGGACGAGTCTGGGGGAGGATTCTCACTACTTACCGCATGGAAAAAACCTCTTGAGGAGTTTGTGACCAGTGTTACGAGTTTGACTGATCGAATCATTTCGCTTGAAGAGAGCCAGAGCTCAACAGAACAAAGCTCCAAAGATCAAACCTCCGAGGTTAAGTGGGATGAGATGGATGTCAAGGTAGCAAGCCTTAGTGCCCGACTTAATGAGCTTGAGTCTGAATCCACCCCGGGGTGTGCAGGCTCAACCACCCCGGGGTGTAATGATCCACTTGAAGATAAAACAGCTACTGTGAGTGCGCTTTTTGTGACCGACCGGGCCAATATTAATGATTTGGCTGTCATTGGCAATATTGAGGCCGGCGTAATCACGATCGACTCAGCCGCAGGCTCCATTGATTCTCTCACGACTCTTAAGCTGCAGCCCGAGGGCTTGGCTGGCATCGAGTTCGTGGGCGGCCGTGTAGCATTCTCTAAAGAAGGCGACATCATTACGAAGGGCACAGTCCTAGCCGCCGGATATAGAGTATCTAAAAACGAAGGAGCAGATACTGTGGGAGAGAGTAAGATTGCTTCTGGCAAAAGCACTGTGACAGTGCGCTCCGATGCAGTGACCGATGATTCTCATATCTTCGTGACTGCACGCTCCTCAACAAATGCACCTTTAGCAGTGACTGCACAAGCCGCGGGCAAATCCTTCACAGTCGAGATCCCTGAAGCAGTCGAAGACGACCTTCCCTTCTCCTGGTGGATCATAAATTAGCTGAAGCTAATTTAAGAGCCCCCCACTTCGCTAAAGCTTCGAGGGGCAAGAAAGAGTAAAAAGAAAAGAACAAAAAGTAAGTTCTGATGTCAATATGGCAATGTCAATCCATGATGCAGGTTGATCGTGAATAGCTCACGAAAATTTCTTAGAAGAAGAGGCAGTTTTTTTATTAAAAGCGATATACATCAAAAGCCCAACAATAAGAGCTAAGAAGAATGCAATAAGAGCTTGTGCATTAATATCCCAAAGATTCATTATTTGATTTCAATTGATAATTTTCTTAGTTTAAAAGCAAACAGCAAACTAAATATACCAGCCATAAGATCGCTTGTCAATATCAATAATCCAAAATGTGGGGAAAATTCTGATAGCTTAGGTACTATAATAATTGCGCCAAACCATATCACAGATAAATTAACAAAAAACTCCGACAATATTAATAACAATATCGGATCAATTTTTCCCACAACTCGCACTATAGCATTGCCGATCAAAATTGTCAAGCTTTGACAGGCTAAATCGGTTCGGCAAAGACCAAGAGGCGCTTGAGTGTAGTGCCCAGGGGCCAGCAGGTCTGAAGCGTGAGGAACTCGCGGTCTGTGGTCCGCGTCAGGTACTCCACCTGGCGGGGGTCCACGATTTTGGTGGTGATTACGCGGTACTTGTGAGGTGCGCCTTTGTAAAAAATCGTGATCTCATCGCCCTGATCTAATTTATACAACAGGTAGAATACGGCGTTGTAGGTGCCCACGTTCCAAAAGTAATCGGTCGAGTGAGCAAACATAAAAATATGCCCCGGCTCGCCCGGCAAGGCAGTGCCCGCGGCATGGGCCACTCCTTGAGAAAGAGCTTCAAGATAAGCTGATTCATTGGAAGGGTCGACATTGGCGATGATTGGAGAGTTAGCTGCGATTTTGGGTATTACAACGCTGAAATTCGGGTCTACTGGGCGCAAAATTTCGATATTGGCAGGTGCTGGGGTGGGGGAGACCAGCGACTTGGAAGGGTCGTGCGCGCGCACGGGAGCCACCACCACATACTTCTTGCCTTGCACTTGGTCGGCAAGATAGCGCATCTCTGCCGCCACGGGCTTGTAGAGCGTTTTGCCGATCAAAAAGAGTGAAGAGAGAAGCAGGAAATTGCCTATGGTGCGGATTGTGAGGACGCGATAAAACTCGGATCTCATGCCCCAGTATATCATATTATAGGCCATTTTTTGCTCAAAAAGTAGTATTTCTATAGGCTAAAATAATTCCTTTGTGTGTTTACGCCGACCCGCCAGTGGGCGGATCGGCGTCCCCGGAGGGAATCGAACCCCCATCGAGCCCTTAGGACGGGCCTGTTCTATCCATTGAACTACGAGGACAACCAACTCACCCTTATTATATCAAGATTAGCCTCAACAGTCTCTACTATGCACATCTTCTTATTAAAAAGATGTTTTTTCCTGTTCTAGTTAAGTACTTAACTAGAACAGGATCCTAGGATATCCTAGGGATATCTCTCGGGGGGGAAAGTGACTGAAAATTGAAGTCATATCCCAATCGTCTTAGCTCGCTCAAGTAGTTTTTTTCTTTCCCATCCGGCCTGCCAGTTGGCGCCGTACTGACCTGGAGGAAAAAGAAAGTCCATGAGTGTGAGAAATGCCACTGCAATCTGGTCGTTGCGAAGAAGTCGAGTATAGGTGGTTTTGATAGTAGGATTTTTACGCACTGCCAAGGCATATTTATTTACGGTAGCGAGCGAGACTTTCATGACGTCACAAATAGTGCGTTGCTCAATGTTCTTAAGAAGGAGAAACATGATGGTCACGCGCTTTGCAATCAAAATCTTTTCTTTAGGTGATAAAAAGACACTGAGAGTATTTATGAAATCATCTTTTTCCCGCGCCTGGCCAAGTGTCTCAAACAAGACATTGAGGAGATTCTCAAGCATGTAAGGTGGGAGTGGTCTACGTGAAATATTTACCATAGTATTTTGTTCTAGTTAAGTACTTAACTAGAACAAGAGTATCCTAGTATAACAATCTAAAGTGGAATTTCAAGGGGAAATATAAGAAGACTTTAATAGCAGGCAAGAGGTGGTGCGGTGCCTACTTCATGGCGGCTTCGTCGGCGCGGGAGAAGGAGTGAATATCCTTGGGGGTAAACCACAGCGGAATCTCGTATTTGGCCTCATCCTGGGAACCTGAGGCATGGATAAGATTCTTGATTGCACGCTTCCCGGTATTTGCCAAGTAGGCCGAATCAAAAGAGAAGTCGCCACGGATCGTGCCGGGCTCGCTCCGGAGGGGCAATGTGTGGCCAGCCATTTTGCGCACCAATTCCACGGCGTGTGGGCCCTCAAGGACAGCGGCAAAGACCGGGCCTAAGGTAATGTATTCCAGAAGCCACACCCGCACCATCTCGCCGATTTTCTTGGGGTCTGCTGTGCCTAAGAGCTCTTTGGCGTCCACTTCAAGCTCCTTGTAGTCAGCCAAAGTCTTGTGGCCAATGCCGGTCCATAGCTCGTGGCGGTCCTCCGGGTAGTGCTGGGAGGCCAAATCTTTGGAGACTGAGGCCATTCGGGCTGCCACAATCTTAAGACCCGCGCGCTCGAAGCGGCGCAGTATCTCAGAGGTGAGGCCGCGGACCACTCCATCGGGCTTGATCACGATAAGTGTGCGTTCCATCATATAAGTATACAAGTTCAAATATCAAAGCTCAAATGCCAATTCAAGCTCAAAATCTAAAATCCAAATTAATTTTCGTTATTTGAACTTTGGATTTGATTTGTCATTTGGATTTTGATATTGGGATTTACCGTATCCCCACCAGATACAAGTCCGGTAGCCGATTGGCCTGCGGGTTGAGGTTGACCAAAATCACTACCTTGCCGCCAGCGGTGACCATATAGAATCCCATCTCGTAGGGGCCCGAATAGATTGCTTGGCGATTGGTGCCGTCGTAGTCGATGGTGGTGAATTGGTGGCGGGGTGTGGCGGGGGCGGCGCCGGTACCGGCCTCTTCATCGATCACGAAGCCGCGGGAATTGGGGTACCACTGGATGGGGGAGGCGCCTGAGAAAATCACATATTGAAGACCTTGGTACGCCGAGCGCGCACGGGCGCCGGCGGAAGCTACCGAATTGCCAGCCTGCTCAGCCGTGGCGGCCAGGTTGCGATCAATCAGCTGCGTGAGCGCGCCCTGCATCACCGGATCGATATATTTTTCCATGCCCACGGCGTCAAAGGCGATGGGGAAGTTCTTATCCTCCTTGCGATCATACACGTAGAGCTGGCTTTTTTTGAGGGTGCGGTCCTGCGGTGTCTGATTTGAAGCAATAAGGGGGGGATTGATAATGAGAGGTAGCTCCGCATCTTCTGTGGCCTGATACAGCACCTTTGTCTCAGTTGGGGAAAAGGCCACAATTCGAGTGGAGGCTGCGGCCACTCGGGCAAAGGCTTTGGGATATGTCTCCAGAATCTTGCCGAATGCCTTCTGGTGCTCGCTCAGCCAGGCGTCAATGAGGGTAGCGCGGGAGGTGGTGATATCGAATGGATCTTGATTCTGCTCATCGAGTGCAATCAGATACGAGAAAGTGGAGGCGCCGGTGGAAAGGTCGAGGATGGCCTGGTCATAGGTCGGGGAGAAGTGCACGGCGACCTGGCTGAAGTCCACCCCAGCCGGGAAGCTCGACTTGAGGACCAAGGGCTTGAGTGGAGGAAAAATGGAGATAGGGCCGCGTCCCACCTCAAAAAGATAGACGCCGTCTTTCTCCGGTGCATCGGCGTTCTCTATGAAAAGGATGAGGCGGTCAGTGCTGTCCACGGGTACAGCCTTGACGATGCCTAGATTGGTAAGGGGGGTGAGCGAGGGGTTGACGGGGAAGAGGATAGCGTCGACGGTCTCCACAATCTCGCCTTTGAGCCTGAGGGTGCGCTTGTAGCTCGTGTAGCCCTCTCGCTTGACCTCGACTGTGTACTCGCCGGGAGGAAGCGTGAGATTAGTGTCTGTGGCCCCGCGGAAGGTGCCGTTGACGTATATTTTGGCAGGGCGCGGGCTCGATGACACCGATATGATACCGGTCGGCACGATCCCCCGGTCGCTGAGGCTAAATCGATACCCCCGAGAGTATGCGATGAAGGTCACCAGAAGGGCAAGGAAGACGACGATAAGAAGCGTGCGTGATAAAATTTTTTTCATGCGCGGATTGATAGGATAATCTAAATTAATCTACGTATATTGTATAAAAAAGGTGGCAGAAATGCAAATTGGTAGAGTCGCTCTTTCTTTCTCACCCCTCAGTAAATTTTCCTGGCTCAAGAACGTCTCGCTCGCTGTACATTTGTTGGGCGACGCAAACGCCCAAGTCGCCACACACGTACAGCTTCGCTCGATTCACGAAATGCTGCGAAAATTCACTTCGGGGCTGACTGAGAGTGCGACGGGTGGCCGAACGGAGGGTCACCCTGCCGCGCCGCACCCCGAGTACTCGGGGGAGCACGGGAGGGGGGAGGGAGGGCAGGCCCCGTCGCACGAAAGGCCCGAGGGGGAATCTGGGACGAAAACTGTACATGTTTCCCAAGAAGCCTAGATGATTTAGTTGTATACTATTAAGCATATGTTTTGGGGCAAAAAAATAGGCATCGACCTGGGCACAGCCAACACGCTCGTGTACCTTGCCGGCGAGGGGATTATCCTCAATGAGCCCACCATGGTAGCCTACAGTCAGAGTGACCGCAGGATTCTTGCGGTCGGGGCTGAGGCTCGTGAGATGCTGGGGCGCACTCCTGACTCAATCGTGGCGTCGCGTCCGATGAAAGAAGGGGTGATTGCCGACTATACCACGACAGCTGCGATGATCGCGTATTTTTTGCGCAAAGCGCTGCGGGGCCGCGTATTTTGGCCCGAGGTGATGATCGCCATCCCTGGAGGCGCAAGTCAGGTGGAGAAGCGCGCTGTGGCTTCGGCCTGTAAACAGGCAGGAGCATCGAACGTGTACCTCATCGAGGAGCCCCTGGCTGCGGCAATTGGCGCCAAGATCCCAATTTCGCAGGCCTCGGGCCACATGATCGTGAACCTTGGGGGCGGCACAAGCGAGATTGCAATTATTTCCTTGGGCCAGCTGGTGGCCTACAAGACAGTGCGCACCGCTGGCAACAAGATCGACGAAGCCATTACGACTCACATGCGCCGCTCGCACAACTTGGTGATAGGCGATCGCACGGCGGAGGCAGTCAAGATCGCAATCGCCAACGCGCTGATTGACTCGGAGCAGGAGAAGGAAGAGAAGCTCGAGGTGAAGGGTAGGGACTTTCAGACCGGTCTACCCAAGATTCTTGAGGTTGGCGAGCGCTCCATAAACGAAGCGATCCAAAAACCCCTCAAGCAAGTCTTGGACGGCATCAAAGAAGTATTAGGCCAGACTCCTCCAGAGCTTTCCACAGATATCGTGGACCGGGGCATTGTGATCTCCGGCGGCACAGGCCTCCTTAAGAATCTTGACCGCTATATAAGCTACTACACCGGGGTCTCGGCCTTCGTGGTCGATGAGCCGCTTTACTGCGTGATTCGAGGTGTTGGCATGGCGATAGAGAATCTTGACAGCTATAAAGAAGCGATTAGGTAATTTACAATTTACATTTTTCAATTTTCAATCAAATCTCAATTTTTAATGTTTTAAAATTAACACAATGAAAATTCACTGCAAATTTCAAATTGAGAATTGAAAATTAGGCCCTTTTGGTAAGCTAAAGCTACAAATTAGCAAACTTATATACCTATAATAAATTGACGCTTCTATGGGGCCTATAATGAAGCGTTTTTTAAGCTAAAATTAATTGAAAAATAATACCTTGTAGCATAAGTCAATATTCGCAGCATGATTTTACGACTTTTTGAATAATTAGGCTATCAAATTAATAAAAACAGAAGCACAAAACTTTGAACAAAAATGGGCCACTTGGAGTTATCCTCGGTTTGCCAATAAACTTATAATATAATTACTTAGTATGGTTATCCGCAAACTTCTTGGAATCGAGCTACCGCAAAGCTCAAAAATCCAAGTCCTAGAGCAAATTAAAAGAAGTCTTACTTCTGCGTCGGGTCTGGTGCACGTAGTATCGCTTAATCCAGAGATCGTAGTGGCTGCCCAGCACGATGAACGCTTCATGAAGACTATTGGGGCAGCCCAAATACATCTTCTTGATGGTGTAGGGGTTGTCGTAGCGGCTCGTGTCCTAGGATTGCCCGTGGGGGAGCGATGCACGGGTATCGAGGCTGCGCAGACCCTTCTGGGGTGGGCAGGCGCCGGACGCTTGAGAGTGGCCCTTATTGGTGGTCGAGGGAATCTGGCAGAGGAGGTCGCCAATTGCTACCAGCAAAAGTGGCCTCAAGCTAAATTTGTGGGGTTGGAAGGCGTAAAAAATATCCAAAAATCTAACCCGGAGGAGGAAAAAAGGCTTTTTTCTATAGTCACCGCCCTGAGGCCCCATCTGGTACTGGTCTCTTTCGGCTCGCCAGCCCAAGAACTCTGGATTGAGGCTAATAGGAGCAATTTTGGATCGTGTGTGGTGATTGGGGTGGGGGGAGCAATCGACTTTTTAGGCGGCAGCGTGCGGCGGGCGCCGGCAGCTGTGCAAGCTCTAGGCTTAGAATGGTTGTGGCGTCTCGCGCACCAGCCGTGGAGGGCCGGTCGCCAGCTTCGGCTTATTGAATTTATGTGGCTAGTGCTCCTTCAGCGCCTTGGGATAAGAAAAAACAGCTAAAATCATTAGCACAGGCACTCACCCTTCAGCAAATTTTCTTGGCTCAAGAACTCGCAGTCCGACGTAACGTCGGACACGCTCATTCCTCATCGGAATTCACTTGCTCAAACATCTTTCGCTGCAAAAAATTTGCCTCTGGGATCGACACATGGACTATAATAACAGGCTAAATATAGAAAGCGAGCGCTTTGTGTGTCTGCGACCGGTGAGAGAGGTGTAGAAGCTGTAGCCGATATGCTTGACGCGGCAATTGTGGGTTCGTCTTGTGACCACGTGAGGAGCTTGAGGCTGTACAGATTCTAATCTTTCGAACGAGGAGCAGATCCAGCTAGGAGCGAGTATTATTGCACGATGAATTGGACCACCAGAGCTTTGATATGCTCCTTTACCGCCTCGGTGGCTTGGGTCACTACCACCCCCGTGTCGTGCTGCCCATATACTACCAGGGAGTATAACGGAGCCAAGAGAAGGGCCGGGAGGGCCACAAGGTCCTCTTCGCCGGTGATCCGAATCTGCCATTTTTTGCCGATCAAGACCCTCGACCTCAAGGACTGTTCTAACGCTTTAATCACCTCAAAACTAATGGTGGAGGCCTGCGAGGTGACGGTCAGAATATTCTCACCGGGCGGATTGGGTAGGTTGGCGGGCTCCCGGCGGGTAAGCTTGTCCACGACCACGACGTCTGGCATCACCCCGGCTTGGGTCAGCTCGTGGGTCACCACATCGCCCACGGTGACCACAAGCGTAGGGTGAATGTCTTTGATGCGATTTAATACATTAAGTGTGGTTTTGGACCTGTTATTTTCCACGTTTATGATCTCGCCCAAGGGCTTGCGCAACTGGGGTTTGAGATTGTCGGGGACGCTGAGGTTGACCCCGCCTTGCCAAAAGGAGGCATAGGCAAAACCTTGGCGATTGACCTCTCCGGCGCGTATGCGTGATGAGCGCACCACCTCGCCATCATTGCCTCGCACAAGTGGAACCTCGATGAAATCAAGCGCGCTCATGCCCTTCTTCTGCCTCTCCGTATTGAGACGCCGCGCGTTGTAGAGCGATTCCTCAGTCACCACTACGGCATCAAAGCTGGCGTCGGTGATGGTGGGGCCGTAGATATCGCTGATGGGGTAGAAAAGGGCACGGGAAATATAATTTTTGGACGCAAGATAGCTGCGGACCTCCCCCTCGCGCACCTCATGGGGCAATATTAAGTCGCGGAGAATCTTGTTCTCAAGCAAGGCTCCGGAGGTAATGCCAATAGATACAGACGCTGCGGCCTCAAAGGCTCTGTCAATAAGAGCAAGATGCCCTTTATGCAGGTGGTCGAATGTGCCCGCGAGTGCCGCATGTTTATAGGTAAACATTGATACTCATTATAAAGGATTTGTGCAGCGGGCGTAGGTATGATGAGAATTAGCGATTGCGCGAAGGTTCTGCCCATGGTGCGGGTACGCGCAATAGGCCGCACAACTTATCGTAGAAAGCAAGCCCGAGATGAGGTTCATTGTGCTTCAAAAAGGGGATCGCCGCGTGCACTGCTTCCAAGGCAGCCTCCCGTCCGCCCTGCTTCACGCGTGCCACGGCCTCTTTTCTATCGATGCCGTTAAGTTTGGCCACCTCCAATACCTCTTGGGTGAAAAAATTTCGTGCCTCCTGATGGGTCTGAAGACCCACTATTTTTTCCGTTTTGTGCTTGCGATTATGTTCTACCACAAGCTAATAAGTATAGCACATTTAGCCTCAATTGTCAACCCTGAGCGTCTGCCGAATGGGTCAAGGTGCGGGAGGTGGGTGCGCCTAAGTGGGCGAATGTGAAGTGCCCGGATGTGGACTCGTCCCCATCGCCGGCGGGCGCGTCTGAATCTATGTGCCGCGGGGGAGACTTGAACTCCCACGCCCGTGAGGGCACACGCTTCTGAAGCGTGCTTGTCTGCCAATTCCAACACCGCGGCTCACAGATATTATACTTCACCACCTTGTCCGGCGTGAATCATTTCACGTAATACTTGACAACGGGTATGTTTGGGTGTATATCTAAGGATAGGGCTAACTATGAGTGAACGCTTAAAAGTCGGAGACCTTGGACATTTGAGGGTGGTTGGGGAAACGCTTCAAACAAGCCCCATGCATTCTTTCACGAAGCGGGAAATTTATGTCGCTTGGGCAGAGGGAGCGCCACCAGGGGCTGAAATTAACGGGTATACCGGACGAGAGATTGTAGTGACCGAAAAGATCGTAAAAGCCATTAAGGTATTCGATGTCCGTGATCCGCGTAATCCAACAGATACAACCCCCACAGTAGAGAAGGCATGGAAGGGCTTGCAAGAGGAGTCTTACCCTACAAAATAAGTCTCATATTCACTGATCGCAATTTTGTAAAAAGAGATTATAGGCGGAGCATGTGGGTCTGGAACTTAATAATCCTATAATCAGTTGCGCAGCCAAGTCTGACTCAGCGAAACGTAATAATTTGCAATAGCAAATTAAACGTTCCAGCAACGTAAAAATCTTTGATTTTGTACGTTGCGGAGGAGGTGGGATTCGAACCCACGCGAGTCTATTCGACTCAAGGGGTTAGCAACCCCTCGCAATGGACCGGGCTATGCGACTCCTCCAGGTGACTACATTATACTAAATCGGAGAGAGTGTTGACAAACACACGATCAAAATTACTATGAAAATAGTATGAAACAGAAAAAAAGACCGATAAAAAGTTTACTACTACATACCAACTATACTGCGATAGCATCATAATTGGTTATCTTTTTTGCTTGCATAAAGGGTCATTAGCTTCGTTTCCGAGGTCATTTTAAAAATGCTCTTGACAACGCAAAAAATATCCTTTATTCTTATACTATAAGCTTATATTTAAAAGTTCACGAAAACCATGGATCTAGGAAGCGAGACCCCTCGAGCAATAAGCAACCGACAAAAAAAAGTGTTGTCGGCAGCTGCAACCGTACTATTTGCAGCGGGAGCTTATAAAATAGGGGACTCGCTTCCGGCCGTGGGAGCCGCGCCCGTCAAACCTCCTGCTGCGGCTGTCGCCACCCCAGCTCCCGCAGAGGTGCCCCAGCCTACCACGATCTCCGCGCCCCAAGCTCCTCCAACTTCAGTATCTACTTCAATAACAGAAGCGCCCCAATCTGCGGCCACCATCAATATTCCCTGGCTGCCGCCTGAGATCTCTCAATATAAATCGTTTATGGAGCAGGAAGCCGCTGCTTACGGGCAGGATCCGGAATTTGTGGCCTGTATTATGGCTAAAGAGAATCGTCAGGGCAATCCCCATGCACGCCACGGAGGTGCGATTGGCCTCTTGCAGGTGATTCCTCGCTGGGCAGGGCTGGAGGTAGCGCGCCACCGCAAGATGCCGGGCTCCGAAGGCGTGAATCCGGCATTTCTGGCGGAACTTGCGATTAAGCTCGAGGACCCACGGACCAATATCAGTATTGGTACGCAGTATTTGGCGATACTGCGCGATATGTTTGATGACCGGGGTTTGAGCAAGGACAAATTGGATGAGGCTGTGATTGTGGCCTACAACCGGGGGGCATCTGCGGGCCGGCAGTATCTTCAGACCGGGCGAGGAGTTGACGCTGTCAACGAAGATTACCGAATCAAAGTAGGCGGTATGTACCGGGACCGCCACCAGCCTACTACTGCCTTTTTAAGCTAGCGTACCAACCCCGGGGTTGGTAAAAATGCGTACGCCTCTTGATTGCGGCGCCCTTTTTCACTAGACTAATAGAAATGCCAAATCCTGCTCTCCAGCCAGCGCCCTCTACTTTACTCATCTTTGCCTACTCGCCTGCAGGATTCGGGCACCTTCGAGTCACCGATGCCCTCTACCGGGGGCTGCCAGCGCACGTCACACCGCTTCTTCTGGGCTCTCAGGATGAGTCGATTCGATTCATTCACCGCTTCATGAGCATCCACCCCTCCACCCGCCGCCTCATGGAATACCTGCAGAAGGGGAAAGCCGAGGAAATATTCGCCAAGCTGTACCGCTGGTTCTTGCATCAGCGCACAGGCAAGCTATACGATCAGCTCGTGACCTTGATCGAGGAGCAGTACAATATGCCTCAGAAAATTCTGGTGGTGGCCACGCACTTTGGCCTGGCGCATCAGCTCGCGCAGGTCAAGAGTCGGCTTGAGGAGGATCGCCAAATCAAGCTCAATCTCATTGTGCAAGTCACCGATGACAGCCCTCAGCACATGTGGTTCGTGCCCGAGGCAGATCTTATTGTGGTGCCCAGCCGCCGCACCAAGCTGGAGCTAGAAGCCTATGGTCGCACGGTCACCCCCAAGGTGCCCAAAATTGTGGTGTCATCGTATCCTGTCTCGCCACGGTTGGCGGCCCGTCTCTCGCACTTTGATTACAGGCGCCGGCTCGCCCAGCTAGATCCCGCCTCGACAGGACCAATTCACGTGGCGATCCCGATCTCAGGAGCCGCCGTGGGCATGGAGTTCTTCACCCGGGTCATAGACGCCCTCCACGGACAGTCCAATCGATTTGTCTTTCACATCGTAGCCAAGATCACGCCCAACACCATGTATTTTCTCAATCAAATGCTTTCCCGATCCTATGTGAAGCTCACCACATCCAAGAGCGATCGGGAGATCGTGCATGAATACGAAAAGCTCTACATGCGGCGTATCATCGCAATCGAAGTGACCAAGCCCTCAGAGCAGGCCTTTAAGGTGCTTCTTCCGCCCAGGGCGCGGGGCGGGGCATTGCTTTTTTTCTGCGACCCCGTGGGGCGTCAGGAGGACGACAATATCTCGTTCCTGTATCGTCACCACCTTATTCCGGCCGTGGCCGACCGGGATTTTCTCTTCAAAAAGGCGCACTCAGCCCAAGCCCTCACCCTCTCGGAGCGTCCACTTTTTTTTGAACAAGCTCGTCACTGGAGAGGAGTGGAGCTTCCCATGACCTTTCGGGAGTCTGCGGTATACATCGCGTGGATGCTCAAAGAAGGGATTCTAAGGGAGATGGGCCGATACAACAGTCCGATAATGCGCAGTAGCAGTGATCGGGCCGAGCTATCGCCCCGCGGCGTGGAAGATTTTTGGAGCCTTGTCTCCTCCTATCTTGCAAGCACTTGAAATCTGTAGCGTAATTGTATTACTATGATTGTATGAGTGTGTATTCGTACTCCTATGAGGGAGATTGCGCTATTGTGCCACCCCCCCGTACCTCGCCGTTTGCGGCATTGCGGCCTTTTGTGGCAAGGAAAAAAGCCCGCTTTTTGCTGGTGATGCTCGTGCAGTCATTGGTTCTTACCGCCGCTACTTCGCTCTACCTGGCCGCCCGCAGTCCCGCGCATTCACAGCAGGCCAAGATCATGCCGCCTCCCCCGGCAAGCCAATCTGTGCTGGGCACCCAGAATAAGCCTTCTCCCACTCCCACCGTTGATTCCACTGTTACTCCTTCTCCTACACCGACTCCTGGCATCGAGCAGATTCTTGACACCCCTTCAAAAAATATATACAGAATTGCCATTATAGGCGACTCTATGGTGGACACGATGGGTGAAGTCCTTGAATACCTAGAGCATGATCTGAAAAAAAAGTACCCCAATACCCGCTTTCTGCTGTACAACTACGGAATCGGCGCCCAAAATGCCTCCGACGGCCTCGCTCGATTTAGCAGCCGACTTGACCATCAAGATCGTCACTACCTTCCTCTCACGGAGATTGAAGCTGATGTAATCATCGTGGGATCGTTTGCCTACAATCCCTTTAGTCCTCATGACCGCGACCGCCACTGGCTCACGCTGACCGCTATCGTGCAAGCTGCACAGCGCACCAATGCCTCAATCTATATGCTTGCGGAGATCGCGCCGCTTCGGGAAGATTTTGGAAGGGGACCCCGGGGAGTCAACTGGGAGGCGCCGACCGCGGTCGAGCACTCAGGGCGGATCATCGAGCAGCTCGAGAACGCCATTGGGCTCTCAAAAAGTCTTAAGGTGCCGATAATTGACGCTTTTACTCCTTCTCTTGAAGATAATTCTCCTCAAAAAGAGGGTCGCGCCGAGTACGTGAACACGGACGACGGAATCCATCCGTCAGTGCGCGGCCACGAGTTCATCTCTGATATCATATCAAGCCAGATCCTGCTCCCGTAACTATCTAGGCCGCAGCTAGTCCTTTATTGTATCAACCTCATCCTGCATTTTCCGCTTCCTTTTGTTCTCGCAGGCGGTCGTCCTCGGCCATTCTCTGGGTTTTATCCTTATTTACCGCTTGGACAAATCGCACCGTGGTTGAGAGAGTTTCGGGATCTGGATCATTGGGCGAAAAGTTGCGCGCCTCGCCCACTCCGCCGGGATCTTGGTGGCCCAGCCTGCCATCCCAAGAGGCCTTCTCATAGACTGCTCCGTCCCGGAGGTACACCAATTTACCAAACACCACAGCCGAGACGTGGTACGTTTCAGGGTTAGATTTAGAGATAGCAAATTGGGCTCCATACTCACCATATTCGTCCTCTTTGGCGACAATAAAAGTGTTGGGTTGGTTTACCTGCCCGGCTTCCTCATTAATGGGCTCAACGATGGTTAAGCCAGCATCGACAAGTGCAGGAAATAGCGTGCCGTGAATATACTCATGAATTGCTGCCACGTCTTCGTCAGTCATGATCGGGAACTCTGCACGCTCCTGCGGTTCATTGGAAAGTGCGTGAACAGCCGCAAGGGATTCTGGTACTGAAGTGGCGGTCACCACCAGTTCGGGTGCAGGTACTTGAGGAGGGATATCTGATTGAGAGGGACGTGTGATGATGATCGCGGGTTCTGGAGCGACCTGCGTGGTGGGGAGAAGTGCGTGTGAGGATGAATGAATAAACGGTTCGTGTGCCCCCTTAAAAGAAGCTTGTGCCGCCGGCGCGGGAGTATCGACAGCTGGAATACTGACCACGGCCATTAATCCAGCCGTAGCTAGTAACGCACGCTTCATGTCTGCCGGTCGCAAGCGTGCCCTTCGATTAATATCAGATAATCCTTGTCTTATTGTCCTAAAATGCTCTTTTTTACGCGTAAAAAATTCTTTGCTTGGCATACTTTTACCTTCTTATCTTTGTAGTGTAATAAGTTAAGGAGCGTAAATCAAGAGTATTTAAAAGAATACTATTCCAAGGCTCCACACTAACCTGGCAGGTTAAATCAGGCCGTGGGGAAGGGCTAAAAGCGCATGGAGCGCATTATCTTCTCAATTTCTCTATCATTTATTCTGTGGTGCGGGCCGCGGTGGGAAAGAAGTGCGCCCGAAAATGTCTTGGGGATGTGCATGAGCTCGTGAATGAGGGTCTTTATTTTCTCGCGGTCAGGCAATTTGTCGAAGCGGCGGGCATTGACCTCGATGATGTAATGGGGCTCGAGTCCGGCGACCTCTTTGAAGAGGCGGCTCATGCCCCATATTCGGGCTACAGCGCGCGTCTTGGCGTCCAGGCTGCGTATACAGTGGATGCGGCTGCTTTTGATGTGAGAGAGGTCAAGCGCTTTCACCAAATGGTCAATCTGTTTTTTGATTTCTGGAGCCAGAAGGTATCGCATAAAATAAAAACTAAAAACGAAAAATGAAAAACGACAAAGAAAAATTTAAAATATTTGTCTTTTTTACTTTTAATATATGATTTTTATATTTTAACTTTTATTTTTTAATTTTGTTGTGTTACCATTTCTTCAATGAAAAAACTCCTAGTTCTTGTGCTTTTTCTGCTCATTCCCGCGGCCGTGTCGGCGCAAACTATGATTGGCGAGCACATAAGACGCTTCCATGTGGATATTAGCGTTCAAAAAGACGCATCAATTGATGTCAAAGAGACCATTGTCTATGATTTTGCCGCCTTGCCGGGCAAGCACGGGATCTATCGCTACATACCTTATGTGCGCGAAGAGGCGGGGGGCAAGAAATATAAGCTTGAGGTGAAGCTCCAATCGGTCACGGACGACAAGGCTGCATCACACAAATATACCACCGCCAAAGGAGACGACAAAATTGCAGTCAAAATAGGGGATCCGGATAAGACGGTCAATGGCGTGGTGACGTATGTGATCCATTACACGGTGAAAGGGGCAGTAAAGTATTACGAAGATCATGACGAGCTCTATTGGAACCTCAATGGATTCGGTTGGACCGCGCCGATCGCCTCCATGTCGGCAAGTATTATCCTTCCGAACCCGGGCGATCGCCAGATTCAAGCACGCTGCTTCACCGGACAGTATAACTCCACGGCCCAGGATTGTACTGCCATCGTCCAGAATGAGGAAATCGCCTATGCTTCTACCCGCCACCTAACTCCTGGTGAGAATATGACTGTTGTCGCGGGATTTCCCAAGGGTGTCGTGGCCATCGCGCCTGCTCCCCTGATTATTCCGTTTGGGCAGACCCCCACGGGCAAAATGGTAGCGCTAATTAGCGCCGTGGGAGCACTTCTTTGGTACATTGTGTTCCCGCTCTACATAGCCTACAGGTGGTATCGTTATGGCCGCGATCCCAAGGCCCCGGAAGGCGTGGTAAGCGCGTGGTACTCGCCGCCAAAAAGCCCGCAAGGGCGAGAGCTCACACCGGGGGAAGTGGGCGCGCTTATCGACGAGACCGTGCAACCGCGCGACATTCAAGCCGCGATCGTGGATCTGGCCCGGCGGGGATATATGAAGATTGAGGAGCGGTCAAAAAAAGACTTCTACTTTATAAAAGGTCAAAAGTCTGACGCAAAATTACAAGGGTTTGAAACAGAGCTCCTGAGGGGAATATTCGAGAAAGGCAATGAAGTCCGGCTCAAAGACGCCAAGCTGTATGTGACGCTCACCAAGGTGAAAAAAATGCTCTATGAAGCTCTTGTGACAGAGGGATTTTTCCCCAAAAATCCTGCCCACGTGAGATATTGGTATTATGCGCTGGCCATAGGAGGGCTTGTCACGGGCAATATTCCTGTTGCCGCCACCGCCTTCTTTTTTGGGCGGGCAATGCCGGTGAAGACCTTGGAAGGAGCCAAGGCCGCCGCGATGGGCAAGTCGCTCAAGAACTTTCTGGGGACGCAGTCCCGGCAGCTGGAATTCCAGGCCAAAGAGCAGTACTGGTTTGAGAAGCTCTTGCCGTATGCTGTGGCTTTTGGTGTGGAGCGCGTGTGGGCCAAGCGCTTTGAGGGAATAGATCTTGCACCCCCTCAGTGGTACAGTGGGTACTCAGGCGGGCATTTCACTTCCTCTTCTTTCACCAATAGTCTGCGCTCGTCTATGGCGAGCTTTGCCACGGCCGCGACTCCGCCCTCGTCTTCCGGATCAGGGCTCTCGTCCGGCGGTGGATTCTCAGGTGGTGGTGGGGGAGGCGGGGGTGGCGGAAGCTGGTAGATTAGCGCTTGCCTTCGGCCCATTCGCGGGCTTCAATCTCGGCTAGCTGAAAGGCTTCTTCCTCACTGTACCCATCGGCTACATAGCTGGCGGCAATTTCAATAGCCTTTTTGCGTACCTGATCCTCCAGGTTCTCCTCGATGTTGTCCCCAGCTTGCCCTACTCCCATATCTTCACGATATCACACTTTGCGCGCGCCGTCAAACTCGACCCTCCTACTCAAATCACGACCACTCTAGACCCCGCGTCTAGAGTAGGCAAAAGCCTATTGCAGCAATCTAAATAATCATTCCAAGAGTATCATTCCAAAGTGAGATGCTTAATATCATTAAGTGTTTTCTGATAATCGATTTGATCCTCCACAAATTTCTTGTATTGCATGGGATTATTAATTGAGATTTCCTTAAGATAGCGGCGCAGGACAATAGGGTTGTCTATAAAGTCCCGGTAAGAAGAGTAATTCCATTGTTCTGGTCTTTGGACAAGTCGTCTTGTTGTTGGGTTGAGATGAATATAGCGACATACATGAAGCAATTGCTCGTTGGAGGTAATGTGCACAACTCGAAAACGCGACTGCCATAAGGGCCCCATTCTGCCATATTTAAGGTTAAAGTAATGAGAGTAGCTGTTTTCAACAGTGCCAATATATTTGGACACAATGTTCTCCGAAAGCGTCTTCACCAAAAGATGATAATGATCGGGCATTATGCAGAAACTTATTATTTTGACGAGCCTATTTTCCTTTGGATATAATAGATTAGGAAGGGGTGGCTTCTTATTAACATTGAGAAAATCTGAGAGACTTTTAGAGATATGGAGATTATTGTAATAATCTAAAGACAAAATGAATCTCTCTATTGCATCTTGATGGCTAAAAATTTTGTAGCGGGCGATGCTCTTATTACAGATATGAAAAAACTCACCCTCCGGAAAAGTAATTTGGCGCGTTGGCATAAGATTATCCTCACTCTAGACACGGGGTCTAGAGTGGAATTGTAGCATTATTAATGTAGTCTGTCAATGTGGTAGAATATAGATTGAGGCTGTCCTCGTAGCTTAATCGGATAGAGCATCAGATTGCGGATCTGAAGGTTGCGCGTTCGAGTCGCGCCGAGGACACAAAAGGGGCGTCGTTCAACGGCAGGACCCAGCTCTCCAAAAGCTGTGATGGGGGTTCGATTCCCTCCGCCCCTGCATTCGTACTATGAAAATTAGCAGACTCATCAAGCATAGTATCGTCCTGTATTTGGGAATAGGCATTCTCTTTTCTTTTTATGCGCTCTATGTGACGTATGCGGGCTCCGATCGAAGCTGGGTATGCCCAAGCTCCAATGACCGCCAGCGGCCAGTCACTATTGGGGGAGACATCGCATATGTCGCAAAAGCGTGTGCGAAAGTCGCGCCTTCGCCCCAAGATGCCGCAAAGATCGTGGGCACCTTCACCCTCCTCTGGCCGGTCATCGTGTGGGAGAAAGCCCGAAGCTTCTAAAGAGAGGCCCATCCAAAAATCCCACTCCGCTTGCAAAAAATTCACGAGCGTTGTATTCTACTTGCGACATGAAAAGACTCTTGATCGTGGAGGACGACGAATTTTTGGTTGACGCCTATCAGACTAAGTTGCAGCGTGAGGCCATCATCCTAGACATCGCGCGCGATGGCACAGAGGCAATCGAGAAGATCTCTTCCTATAAGCCCGATCTTATTGTGCTCGATCTGCTAATGCCGCGCAAAGACGGCTTCGAGGTCTTGCGCCACATGCGCGATAATGGGCATACGACTCCGGTAATTGTGGCTTCCAACCTCGACACAAAGGAAAAAATTCAAGAAGCCCTCGATCTAGGCGCAAAGGATTTTTTTGTCAAAAGCGAGATCTCGGTCAGCGAGCTGGTCGACAAGCTAAAGAACCATCTAGAATAACTTTACCCTCTATCCTATAGTTGACTATCCGAGCTAAACAGCGTATAATTATTATGTAAAGTACACCAAAATATGCCAGAACTTGGATTACCCCAGAGTGAATTTGCTTCATTTGTGCGCCAGGAACAAAGCGCGTGTACAGATCCCTACTTTGTAGAGAAAATGGCGCAAAACCTTGGTGTGGAGCTGGTTGCCGTTGGGCACGAAGCTTTCCTCACCGGACTGACCCCTGAGGGAGCGAAGCTTGTAGCCTATACCCATGAAACACTAAGTCCGCAAGAGGCTAAATCAATTTTCTGGACTCAGAAGCTTCTTGCAACACTTTTTCCGCACAATTTCCCCACGTATTATGCTGCATTTGGATCCAATAACTCACGTGCCTTGACGGGTACCATACGCGAATGGATACGAGGTCGGTCATATTTTAAACTAGATATAAAGCGCCCTCAGCTATTTGATCCTTTGGCGGTTAAGGGCCAAAATTACTTCGTTAAATACCCTTTAACAGAAGTGAAAGAGGCGATGAGCATGCTTGGAGTTGACATTGAATTTGATATCGGAAATTGGGACAATTTTCTCCTAGGCCCAGAGGGGGGGGTGTACTATCTTGACAAGCCGGTTTTGAAGGGAGAGCTTGGAGCTTCGAAGGTGAGCAAATTTATGAATGAACGGGATTATGACGCGGGGGATAAAAATGTCGCGCAAGCAAGCGTGAGTCGATTATCCAAATTGGGAGATGCTGCAGCGGACCTAAGAGTGAAATTATAGACTCTTACCTCCGCACAAAAAGTATCCCAAAAGGCGTATCGCGGCCAGGTACCATTCGGTACCTGACTAGCCAGGCGCCGGCTGGTGCCTGAAGTCTACACTCAGATCGAAACTAAAAGATTCTACTTGCGTACAAACAATATGCCGAAGGGTGTATCTCTGCCGGGCCCGACTACATATCGTCCGCCACTCATGAGAGCTGTCGAGCCGCCACTGTCCAAGTTTAAGGCGTACTCGAGCCCCATTGCTTTGAGGACGCGGGCGACTTGGGCCACATTAGCGTTGTGTACGACACCGATATACACAGTCGATCCGCGGCTCCCGATGAAGCTCCTGCTTCCTGCGCCCGCGCGCTTGGCCTCGTCGTCGCCCCCGAACACCACGTTGCCGCCCGAGAGGAGCATCGGCTGGGCGGCTATCACCGAGTCGGAGCCGCCCTGTCCGAGTGCTCCGGAGGAGGACGTGTAGCGGGCAGATCCTCCGGAGAAAATTACTGCAGGCACGCTGCTATGCACATTATTGTCAGAGTTAAAATATACTTTGTTTTTGTTCATGATCAAAGTATCGAAGGAGTTGCTTTTGCCGGCACATGACGGGTAGGAAGCGGGGCAGAAGTAGGGGCCGTTGACGCCGGCGAAGGCCCCAGAACGCCCGGCATAGGTGCCAAGTGAGGCCACCGGGCAGTTATCTTTGCACGTGCCATCTGAGGCCGTATCCACGATCACACGAGTTGACCCCAGGTCCGCAGCCACAATATCGACCATAAAAGTACCAAAATCAGTGGCCACGCTTTGGCGACTGTAGCCTGCTCCTGGGGCCTCATTTTTCTGCGGCACATTGGCGGGGATTGCAGCTTGGGCGGCAGCCGCTAGCTTGTTGCGCTCCTCTACGATCTTGGGGCGCATAGCGCGGAGAGAAGCTTCTGCCGACGCATAGTTGCGCTTGGAGAGCATGACAAGGACCTGCGCATACTGCTTCTCAAATTCCGGCGTCTTGCCGCCGATATCCCGGAAGCGCAGAATATCCTCATACAAGACCACAGAAAGGTCATACGTGCGCTCGAGTGTGGCAATATCTGCTTCAAGTTTTTTATTGACAACCACCTGATCCTGGGCCTTGAGGGTGTCTAGCTCCTTTTTGGTGTCCCCGAGCACTTTTTCGCTTGTGCGCAGGTCCGCGGCGATACGAGAGGCCTCTTTATCTGATTTCATGTAGAGGTAGGCATAGAAAGAGCCCAAAGTGAGAAGGGTCATCGAGAGCATCGACAAGACTATCGTGCGCGTGATCCGCCGGTGGTGGAACTTCATTACTATAAATGTAGCATGTTTCTTGAATAAAAAATAGATTATAATAGTTTCAATCTTATGCCTGATGCACTGGCGATTCTCAAAAAAGTAGACGCGATCTTGACCGATTCGCACTTCGTATACACCTCCAGCCGCCACGGCAGCGTGTACTTCAACAAAGACGCGCTTTACCCGCATACCAAAGAGACTTCCGCGGTCGGGGAATTGTTTGCGCAAAAATTTAAGGACCACAATATTGATGCGGTGGTAGGACCGGCCTTGGGAGGAATTATCTTGTCCCAGTGGGTCGCGCATCATTTGTCCCGCCTCACCAAAAGGGAAGTACTTGGGGTCTACACCGAAAAAGATGCACAGAAAAATCAAGTTTTTACTCGCGGATACGACCAGCTGGTGAAGGGTAAAAAGGTGTTGATTGTGGAAGATCTCACCACGACAGGAGGGTCCGTAGCTAAGGTTGTGAATACAATTCAAGTTGCCGGAGGTCGCGTTGTTGAAGTCTGCGTGATGGTCAATCGTGATCCTAAATTGGTGACCACCAAATCTGTGGGAGCGCCCTTTAGCGCACTTGCGGTGTTCCCAGTTGAGTCCTACGAAGCAAGGGACTGCCCCCTGTGCAAAAAGGGAATCCCTATCAATACGACTGTCGGCCACGGCAAGAAATTCCTTGAGACAAAAAAGTAGCAATAAACACACCCTAAGGGTGTGTTTGAAGTGATTTGGCAGTAATTACTTTATCGTAGAGATGGCACGGGCGCTGTGCAGCGCCGCTTGGGCCCAGCCTTCTGCACTTTTTAGGCGGGCAATCGCCTGTTTTTTGGTGTTGCATGTGAGGACCCCAAAGCCCACCGGAATATGCAAATCAAGGCTTACGCGAAGCACGCCTTCGGACACAATCTTACATACGTACTCAAAATGAGGTGTATCGCCGCGGATCACTGTAGCCAATGCTACTAAACAACGATACTTTTTGGTTTTGGCCAAGGTCTGAAGGAGTAGGGGAATCTCGACCGCGCCTGCGACCCGCACGACGCTGATATTTTTGTCCCTCACTCCATATTTTTTAAGCGCTTTGAGACAGTTCTCAAGAAGTTTTTCCGTAATGTCGGCATTAAACTGTGAGACGACAACACCGACTCGATACGATGAGGCATCGAAGATTTCGAAATTTGCTGTTTCTGATTTTTGCATTGTTTTTGTAACGCGTTAGCTCGTTAACGCGTTAACGGGTTAACGAGTTTACTAACATATTTGGCAATGATATCAAATTCCACGTTGACCAGATCCCCCACTTTTTTCTCTCCAATTGTGGTGTGCTTCAAGGTGTAGTCGACCAACGACACCGCGCACCATCCCGGTCCTTCTTTTACCACCGTCAGGGCAATGCCGTCTATAGTAATCGATCCTCTTTCAACTACGTACGTACTAAATTGTTTAGGGAACGCTAAACGACAAAGAGAAGACTCTCCCTTTTTAATAATTGCTCGTACGCGGGCTACAGTATCGATATGCCCTTGCACGATGTGTCCGTCAAGAACAGTGGACAAGGTGAGCGGACGTTCTAAATTCACGTACGTTGGAACTACTTGACCAAACTTAGTCGTCCGGAGCGTTTCCGCCATAAGTTCCGTCACGTACTCACGATCGTAGACCTTGCTCACCGTCAGGCACGCTCCGTCAGTCGCCACAGAGTCGCCAGGCTTGAGCCGCCACGATCGTGGCTTTTCGATGGTCAAGACGAGCGACGACCCTACTTTCTGGCTCTTTTTTACTTTTGCGACTGTCGAGATAATTCCGGAAAACATATTAGCTTAGTTTAAAAAAGTGACGGGCGACCGTTTTGTCTTTTTTCATTTGAGCGACCAATGCTTGCTCGGAAGCGAAGCTTATAGTATCACGCAATTTCTCCAGAATCTCCACTTCTATCTCCTTATTGTACAAATCTCGGTCCGGGAAATCAAGGATATAGCTCTCCACGCGGCGCTCCTTCTCACCATATAGCGCATTTGCACCAATATAGATAAGGGAAGGCAGTTTGGCCTCTTCCAAGTAGGTGTAGCCCAAGTACAGCCCGTCGGCCACATCGCTTGTGACCCCCATATTAGCAGTGGGGAAGCCTAAGCGGCGCCCGCGTCCGGAGTATTTTTTCACAGTGCCTTTGAGTTTCATATACCCATTATACTTGTTATACATGTTTTAGCCCGCACGTTAGGGGTTCAACCTCTATTAGAGGTTGAACCCCTAAAATGGTTTGATATAATAACCCAATATGAAATCTCCCAGTGTCGGGGTGGCGGTCCTCATCACCAGGGGCTCCAAAGTGCTTCTGGGGTACCGGACAAGCGACCATGGCAAGCACACCTGGGGCGCGCCGGGCGGCAAGCTTGATTTCTCCGAGACCGTGGAGGAGTGTGGGCGGCGTGAAGCGCTGGAGGAGACAGGACTCAAGGTAGGGAAGCTTCGATTTGTAGGCGTGACTGATGATATTTTTCTCAAAAGTAGCTCCCTTCACTACATCACTATTTTTCTTATGGCCCGTTACAAGAATGGTGTACCCAATGTGCGCGAGCCGGAAAAATGCGAGCGCTGGGATTGGTTCGACTGGAAAGCGCTCCCACGACCATTATTTCTACCCCTCAAAAATCTGCGAAAGCAAGGAATTTCACCCCTGCCCCGACCAAATCGGAGTTGACAACTCGATAGTTAATACTATAGTATTATAATTATGCCTGAACGACTGCAACAACTACGGAAATTCTTCAAGAGAGAGCATTCTATAGAGCAAATCTCTATTGTAGAACGTGAGATATGCCTCAATGTGGACGAAGTGGCTACGAGATTAAAGCTCACCGTAGATCAGGTAAAAGCAAGGGTCAAAGAAGGAAGCCTGCTATCTTTTGAAGATGTGCAGGGAGAATTAGTACTGCCTGTCGCTCAATTGAAAGAAAAACGTGGGCACTGGGCAGCAGTCGAAGGTCTCAAGGAGCCTGTGCAGCAGTTGAGAAATCGTGGAATGGATGATTTTGCAATCAGCAATTGGTTCGTGAGTCCTGACAATCGTCTCAAGGGAAATACTCCTCTTGAGCATATGCAGACAAAAAGTGCGCGAATGCCTCTTCGCATCGCCCGTCAAGTCGCGGCTTAAGGCTCAATTCCAAAAATCGCTTGTATATGTAAGCCTTTTTGGAGTATGCTATATACTTCCCGCTTTCTCACCTCGTGAGGCTTCTCTTGAAATCAATTTTAGCCGCCTTAGCGCGCACTATGTTATGGAAAAAAGACAACACACACCAGTTTCGATTGAAGTCGCTCACCGGAGATTCGAGCTTGAGCACTACATACAAGACATAGAGGACCTCTACATAACTGCGCCCGAATTTAGCCAATTTACACGGGCTTTTGCCAACTTTAATCGTCATCATATGGGATATAAAGGTCACACGGGGCGCCTTGACAGAGCTTTTGGCGCATATGCGCGGGTGGAGCGCGCGGTCCCCGAGATTGGGGAAATGCGGGAGGAGGAGATGATTGAGGCAATGGCACTGCGGGGAAAAGTGCAGAGCGAAGCGGCGAAGCGGCTTTTATCCCAGCTTGTCGTGGCCCGGGTAAGCCAAGGCTTTGTAGGTACCGACACCGGGGAACTCATTCATAGATTGAATGGGATGGCCGCGGTCGAAGCGGCCTCAATTCTTACTTCGCTTGGAATCAGGAACGAATTTGCATTGGAGGACCGACTCCAATCTCTCAAGGTGTTTGACATTCTGATGGCCCTTGAGCGCGGTCACCTGGCTTTGTAACCGTGCGAGTTGCATGAGATAATGACTCTATGGCAACTGTCATATTTCTTCACGGCTTCTGCGGCTCGACCAATACGTTTCAATACATTAAAGGTCATTTCCCGCACGCAGTGACGTTTGATCTCCCGGGATTTGGCGACGAAGAAAAACCACGTGTGCGCTACGATAAGGAGCTCTACCTCTTATTTTTAGAGAAAAAGATCACGAAAAAATCCGTGCTTGTCGGGTATTCGATGGGTGCGATTCTGGCCAAGGAATTTGCCATAGCCAACCCGGAATTGGTCGAAAAGCTCATTTTGATAGGATACCCCATGCATAAAGATCACAAGTCGCTTATTGAAGCCTACCGTAAGGACTGGCTCTACCGCCAATATGTGGATGTGACTCTCTTGAGCATGCTTTTGTGCTACTTGCATAGCGTGTATCGCGGGCCGATTCTGGCGGCGACACTACTTTTTCAGCGGCGCAATTACCTTCCCCGACGCGATTGGTTCAAGCACACGTATTACACGGCGCTAAGCTCCCTTCATAATACAGTCCTATCAGACGACTGGCGCGACCTCAAGAAGCTTAAAGATAAAGTAGTCTTAATCTTTGGGCAGCGCGACCCTTTGGTCGACCAAAATCTTGCCGTGCAATTTAAGCATCACGTGATCCCTAAAATGAAGCACTCGATCTTCGACTTCGACCGCGAGATCACAGAAATAATTCAAAAAGAACTAAAAAAATAATTAGATGGTAAAATAACATCAATGGTTTATAATCCCCGCAAAGCCCGCACCTTGCCGCTCGTATACGCGGCTTTCTATCTTATTCCTACATACTTATTTTTTGGCAGTGACCCCTCTGCCTTTGGCATCTATCGGCTCGGCCAGCTCATGGGAATCTTAGGAATCACTGCCCTTTGTATGCAGGTGGCGCTCACCGCTCGATTTATGTTTGTGGAGCAGGGAGTGGGGATGGACCGGCTCACAAGGCTTCACAAGACTAACGGATTACTATTGATGGTGGCTTTGACGCTTCACCCAACCTTCATTTTTTGGGAGTTTTTGTGGCCGCCGACCCGCCTGTGGGAATCAGTCTTGTCTTACACAATCTATCACTGGCTTGGTGTGGCGGCTCTTATCCTTATTTTCGTGCAAGTCGCCACCACAATATACTCTCGTGTTATCAAACTCAACTACGAGCTCTGGAAATGGATTCACCGGATTGGCTACCTGATTGTAATTTTGGCTATTCTGCATTCCCTCAATTTAGGCGCTGATGTGCAGTCTCCGGGTCCAATCCGAGCGTGGTACTTCACTGTGCAAGGAGTGTTCTTCTTTGCCGTTTTCTACCGCCATATCTGGCGGCCCTGGAAATTCCGCAACAGCTGGTATACGGTGGGGAAAATCGTGAAAGAGACGCCGGATGTGAGGAGTATTTATTTAAAGCCAGCGAGTCCCTCAACAAATTTTCTTGCTCAAGAACTCGCCCCCGCTCAAGCAGCGGGACCGCTCATTCCTCATCGGAATTCGCTTGCTCAGACATCTTTCGCTGCCAAAATTCGCCTCGCACCTCACTTTTCCTATGCGCCAGGTCAGTTTGCATTTGTCCGCTTTAAATCCGAGAAAGTGCCTGCGGAGGAACATCATTTCACGCTCTCCTCGACCCCAAGCGATCCTTATCTCTCGTTTACGATCAAAAAATCAGGAGACTTCACGGCCATCCTTGACGGCCTCAAAGTAGGGGATCGGGCCCGCATTGAAGGGCCGTACGGCGTGTTTAGTAATAGTGGTATGAAAGGACCATTTGTCATGATCGCTGGCGGAATTGGGATTACTCCAATTATGAGTATGCTGCGCACCATGCAGGAGGTGAGTAATACAGATCAGGCGACCTTGCTATATGTGTGTAGCACGGTGGGAGACATTGTCTTCAAAAAGGAGCTAGATACGATGGCTGCTAAAAATAAGTGGTTCAAGGTCGCGTACGTATTGAGCGGGGAGAAGCGCACTGGCTTTTATGAAGGGCGCTTCTCCGGCGTGATTCTTGAGAAGGAAGTGGATCGCGCCGCAGGAATTACATTTTTTGTATGTGGTCCCTCCGCGATGATGGACGCTGCTGTGGCGATACTTAAAAAATCAGGTGTGCCGAGCAATAAGATTTTCACCGAGCACTTCGCATTGAGATAGCTCAGTGTAAACACTTCGCACTTCGTTAAGCTCCCTTCGAATGCTCGCAGGGCAAGCAGCGTCAACACTTCGCCTTCTTTAAGTTCTTCTATCAGCTGGTGGGTTTTGGTCAAGTAAGAAGACCGCTAGAGAAGCGTCGGAGGAGGCGATTCTTCATTGGCTCGGGGCACGTATTTCTTCAGTAAATTAAGAGAAGCGTCTGCTGGCAGCCTATCTATAGTATAGAGTCTCAGGCCTGCCTCTTTGCTAGTGGCGATAAAAGTCACTGGCACAAGAGGACTTACCTTCTTTATCTTTTCAAGCATCTTTACAAATTCATCTTCGTCATCTGGTCGAGCATGGGAGGAAGCATACGTTTTAATCGAGCTCAATTTTTCGTAAGTATCGCGCACTTGCGCAGGTGCGATGACACTTTTTTCGCGGGAAAGCACCTGTGTCGAAAAAAGTTGGGGCGAATCTCCAGAAAAGAGCGCCACCACAAGGTGAGGAGCTAAGTCTATAACCCGACCGGGACTGCCATGAAGCTTGTAGACTCTGTATTTTAGTAAAGTCGCTTCCTTATGACTCGTAGGTTTTTCAATGACAAGCAGGGAGTTGAGCATAATAAGATCAACGATCTGAGCTTTAGTGCGCTCGAATGATTGTGGGGGCTCTCGGTCTGTCATTTAATAGCCGGTGCCTTGCGTGGCGGTGGGGGAGGCTTCTTTGGGTGCTGTCATGCTTTGTGAGGTGGGCTCAGGAGCGTCACTAAGATCGGCAGGAAGCTCTCCACAAGCGGTGTACACTGACTGCTCAGCCGCGGACTTGTGCACATTGATGAGGAGCTTGCCTTGGGCTTCTAAAGCTTTCAGGGTCACATTCAAGGTCGTCTCGGACTTACCGCCGACCACGTTCGTCAACGGGTAGACCACATCCCCGGGCTTTGCACAAGTACCTACGTGAATATGAATTGGCTGGGGTGTGGCTACCTTGTCGCCGGTGAGAGCGACAGATACATTCACCTTGCCTCCGACCTCCTTGAGTGTGGCGGTGCCGGACTGCACGACCTGCGAGCCGGGGACCGAGGCGAGTGTGACTTCTACCACGCCTTCTTTGAGTAGCACCTCAGTGGGGGAGGGGGCTTGCGTGACCGTCACGACAGGGGCCTCTGGCTTAGGTGTGTCGGAATTTTTGTAGAGAAGGTAGGCTGTGCCCGAGGCGAGTAATATAATGACAAGAAGTATGAGTACGCCATTTTTCATGCTTTGTGACAGGATAATGAGTAATGTATAGGTAGGATACTACCGCATTATTCATTTGTCAAGGGGGATTTGCAAGTCAATATCACCCGCACCTCGCCACGGCGGGGAAGCCCACGCACACATTATAATAGCTATAAAAGTTATACTATAATGAAAAAGATGCACATCAAACTATCATCAGCAGTTAAAACCTTAATTCTTTTCCCGGTGCTGCCCATTGTCATATTTGCGAGGGCGCTTCGCGGCCGCGACCGGCTGGGACGCAAAATTCTCCTTTTTCTGTGGGTCATAGTCTTTATGATTCCTTTGTGGGTAGCCATTTACGGCGCAGTGGGGTTCGTGGGGGCGCGCATGCTCGGGTTCCTTACAGTACCAATCCCGATTGCAGGGACCGGATCGATGTATCCGACCTTCCCCAAAGGCACTAAAAAGACTCCAAAAGAAGAAGGGCACGAGACCGTAGCGCGGCCCAAAATGTACCCGTACCCCAACGGCATAAAGATTGATGGCAAACGCTACTTTGGCCACACGATTGAAGACGGTGATATCGTGGTGTTTGCCAATGCCGTAACCCGCAAGATCGAGAAGGAGCGCTATGGTGAGGAACATGGATTTGTGAAGCGGGTCGTGGGCGCGCCGGGCGACCTCATCGAGATTCGGGATGGCCTTACGTACCGCAATGGTCAAGCTTTGAAAGAACCCTACACCGCGCGTCCGCATTCCACTTTCGGCGGCAAGTCGATCGCCGAATGCCGCGTCCTGCGCGTCCCCCCGGATCACTACGTGGTGATGGGCGATAACCGCAAGGCCTCGGACGACTCGCGCCACGACGTGGGGCTTATTTCGGAGAAAGATATCGAGTATGTGCTCCCCATCGCGGCCCAAAAAGGTGTGTGGGACACCCATTATCGCGACACGGCTAATGATTTGACTGCCGAGTCTAAGCTCAAAATCGATACGCGCGAATATCTAGATCTTCTCAACAAGGCGCGCGGAGCCGCGGGCAAGAAACCCTTGAAATATAATTCCAAGCTTGAAGCGGCGGCCGCGTTGCGCGGCGCTACCATGATAGCCACCAATGATTTCACCCTCGAAGCCACCCGCTCGGGCTACACGATGGCCACGAGCATGAAGGACGCAGGCTACTTCAATATCGTGACGGGCGAATCATTCTCGCAAGGTTTTTTTGAAGCCTCTGAGGCGGTGGAGAATATCTTTGAGTTTCAGCGGTCTACCGACTTTGTGTTAAATTCAGACTATGAAGAGGTGGGTTTGGCCCAAGTTGAAGGGGCGATTGAAGGCTGTCCCACGCAGGTTGTCGTCACGCATTTTGGTGGCTACAAGCCGCCCAACTATGAGAAAAAGCTCGTGGAATCGTGGCGCAAACTTGCCACCCAGCTTGCCGCCAACGCGCCCAGTTGGAGCAGGCTCAAGGGCGAGGACGAATTTTACAAGGCCAACCATGCCGCGATAGATCGTGTCATTGAAATATTTTCAATCCGCCTCGCGCGGGTAACGGCAATAGCTTCGCGAATGGAGGCGAATCAGTGGCTGACCAAGGAGGAGCAGCAATTTATGAAGGACGATGAGGCCCTTGGACTCGAGCAGGAGGCTCTTTCAAAAGAGCTTATCAAAAAAGGCGAAGGGTAGTAGTTGTTGGATCACTCCTGGAAAGTCTGGCTCCTTTCTCAAGAAGTTAGAATTTGTAAAGCCTCAAACTTGTCGCGTTGGCACGATGATGTGCCAACAATTGCCGCATCAAGCTTATCGGCTACAAATTCTACACTCCTTTCGCGGTCGCAGACTTACGCTGGAGCTTTTTCTATGTTATGAGTTACGAGTTATGAGCTGCGAGTTGCGAGATTATTTCAGGTCCGTGGCAGATGGAGTTGTAGTAGGTGCGGCTTGCATTGCAGGAGCCGAGTTGGACTCGGGCTGGGGACCAGCGGGGGCAGGAGTCGAGGGCGTATTTGCCTTGGTGGCTAGATCTGAGAGAATTGAGTTGAGCTGAGACTGCGTCTCTGCGATTGACGAATCTGATTGGGTAAGATTGAGTTTTTCTTCCGGGGCTAGTGTTGGGGTGGGCGCTGGGACATCGGCTGTGGGCGGCGTAGGGGGAGTGGGAGGCTCAATGGGAGCTGATGCGGGTTCAGGTTCGACGACAGGAGGCGTAGGCATAGGGGAGGTTGGGGGTTCGGGTGTCGGGTCTGGCATAGAAGGTGGAGTGGGCACTGTGGGCTCCGGCTGAGTCTGACTCGGCCCGGGTATTGCTGGAGTGTTTGCTTGCCCATCGGGCGCTCCCATACTCGCCACAGTTGCCGCAAGCGAATCAGGAATCGTGGGAGCAGAAGTGACCGCCGATGGTGTGGCAGGGGTCACGTCAGGCGCAGGGACAGTGGAGTCCGACACCGCCGCAGGTGGCACTACTGCCTCAGGTATGACAGGCATAGAGTCTGCCATAGATGGGGTGGCGCTTGGCACCGCGTCATAGGAAGCCGAAGAGGAAGCCATCGATGGGGACTGCGAGGGGCTACTCATAGGCGTATCAGTGGTGAGAGTGGGGGCTACCGGGCTCACAGATTCTGTGGAAGGCACTGCTTGGGCTGTCGACATTTCACCTAGAGTTGGCAAGTCTGGCATCTGTCCAGGAGTAGCAGCTGCCGGCTCGGGGGTGGTGGTGGCCGATACCGCGGGCTCCTCCCGGCTCGGTGGCACCACTACAGAGGGCATAGTAGGCAGAGCTGGGGCCGAGTCTGACTCGGCTGGGGTCGAAGCGCCCAGTTCTTTATCAAATTCTTCTGCGCTAAAGCCCTTCAACACCACCACAGATCCGTCATCTTTCTCAATTTTGGTGACAGGAGTTCCAGCAAAGTTGTTGCCTACTTGGAGCATCTCAGCTAGGTTCTCACGATTAGTCTCGACATTCTTTTCCTCGTATGCTACGCCCTTTTTGGTGAGATACTCCTTCTCGTCGCGGCAGTGAGGGCAGGTCGTGAGGGTGTAGATAGTGACTTTCATGAGTATCCTACCATTATGTATAACCAGAGAGAATTTGTCAACCCTATTTATGCATGTTTTATGCCAAAAGCCTTTTCCAGTCTGTGGCAAAGCGCTTGAGCCCTTCGTCCAAAAGATCCCCCTCCACTTTTTGGACTTCATACTCCTCAAAATTGCTTTTGAAGGGGATATCTTCGTACTTTAAGGATTTGAGCCCGTGCCCGGTCGGGCGATAGGTGCCTTCCGGGACCCATTTCTCGTCGTGCACCCACTGCGTAAGGACGCGGAGGGGCACGGTGAGGGCATCAGCCCCCAGAAACGTCGCCCCGTAAAAATGATCAAGCGTGCGGATGGAAGAAGCCAATACTTGCACGTGCCGCACCGATGTATTTCTTTGCTTGCCGAAATTTTTATACATCTTAATGATATTTTTCAGAAGATCTAAGCCCAAATAACCCCGGTCATCATAGCGACCCATGAAAGGGGACACAAAGTGGGGAATAATCGTGCCGGCAAGCGTAGCCGCGTAGGCCGCGGCGGCCTGGGTTTGGGTAAATACAAGCGTCATGTTCACATGGTGCCCGGACCGCACGAATTCTGAGGCGGCCTTGACTCCTTCTTGCGTGGTCGGGAATTTAATATAAATATTGCGACCCCAAGTGACCATCTCATGCGCCTGTTTAAGCATCTCTTGGGCCTGGGTGTCCCAATCGGCCGCCACTTCGACAGAAATTGGACCCGCAATTTCGCGCTCAATCTGCGCGACCACCTCCTTGTAAAATTTCATAAGCGCTTCCTCGGACATCTTTATTCCTCCCTGCTGCATCTTTTGGACCTCCGGGTGCTTGGATATAAGCGTGGGATTCGTGGTCTGTCCATCAATATGCCCCAGAATTCCCTTTGCTCGGCGTGTCTCATCAGGATCTCCGGAGTCAAGAAAGATCTTCGGCAGCTTAATCGTGGCCATACATTCAGTATAGCAAGTTTTCCGTACCGCATGTTTTCTTAGCCGTTTGCGCCCCTTCACTGGCTAGATCAATTTGGCCTGTTATAATAGGCTATGAATGCTATAATACTAGTTGACTAGTCAACTATACCTATGGTAAATATCTCCCGTGGCAAACTATCAGAGGACCTCTTGGGACAGTTGTTTTATATGTTGTTTGAAGTTTTAGGACGATCACGTAGCCACGTTACATTCACTAAATCTGTAAACAATCTATTTTTTCCTAAGGAACGTATTATGTTTGCCAAAAGGGCTATGATTTTCTATCTGCTTTTGCGGGGCATCGAACAGACAACCATAAGTCGTATTCTTAAGGTGTCCAAAGCCACCGTCAACAAATATGCAGCCATTGTGGAGAAAAATGAAACCGAAACCAGGACTATATACAAAAATATTCTTCGAAATGAAGCTATTGTAGACGTCATTCTAAAAGTCTTTGATAGTTTGTACCCGCCAGGCACACTTGGCGCTAACTGGAGTCGCGGATGGCAGAGAAGGCGCGAGATTGAGCGGCGCAAGCTTACCGGCCTGTCATAATTACAGTTGACTAGTCAACTGTAATTATGAGGATTAGAGTTATTTATTATTATTCACGAAAGTCAAAGGGTTAACTGCGATATAATAGAAGTCCTATGCGTATATTTTTGCGGTTGATAGCCGTACTGTGCGCGGCCGGAGCCGTCTACGTGTTTTACGTAGGGCAAAAAGGTGCCGCCCCGACTCTGGTAGGGGCGCCCACCACGGTCCCGACGAAAAAGGCCTCTATCACCTCACGCTCCATATTCGTGCCCTACTGGAGCGATTTTGAGGCTCTGCAGCAGTCTTACGATAGGTACATCTATTTTGGAATTGCACCCACGACCCTTGGCATCAATGAGCAAGAGGAAGGATATGCTAATCTCGATTCATTCGTAAGCAATGTGCCGGCGGGGGGCAGTACAATGCTCACGCTTCGCATGACCAATCCTGCCCAGACTATGGTAATACTCCGAAACAAGGGCTCCTGGGATCCTATAATCCAAAAAACTCTTGATATAGCAGAAGATTATAAGTTTGATGGTGTGGTACTGGATCTTGAAATAGGCGCTTCACCTCTGACCGATGTATCTTCCGAAATTACCCAACTTGTATCCTTTTTTTATACAAATACTAAAGGACGAAACCTCCACTTTGCCATAACAGTATATGGTGATACTATATACCGCCACAGGCCGTATGACCTTAAGAATCTATCACTCCATGCTGACGAAGTCATGATCATGGCCTACGACTTTCACAAGGTAGCAGGCGAGCCCGGGCCCAATTTCCCCCTGAGTGGTCGGGAAACCTATGGTTACGACTTCCAGACCATGCTCCGCGATTTTGCGGGCCTCATTCCGACAGCCAAAATGAACGTAATTTTCGGCATGTACGGCTATGATTGGATTGTCAGTGAGGATAAAAAGCCCTTCGGGCCAGCGACCGCCATAACGCAGCGTCAGGCCCAAGATAAATTTCTCAAAAGCTGTACGCTTGAAAACTGTGTCGTGCGGCGGGACAAAGCATCGTCTGAGACGGTCATCGAGTATGTGGATAATGAAGCATTTGGACAGTCCAATATCGCGGCATTCCACATTATCTGGATCAACGATGAAATATCGGTGGAGCAAAAAATCGACCACATGCTCGAGCGGGGAATAGATAAGGTTACTTACTGGGCGTGGGGATACTTCTAGATAAAAATCTCAATTTCAAAGCTCAAATGTCAAATCAAATCCAAAGCTCAAAGAGCTGAATTCTCTTAGATTTTGGATTTTGAGCTTGAATTGGCATTTGGATTTTGATCTTTGGACTTATCGCCAAAGGCTCCTAACTGCTTGAGCTTCCACATAAAAAGAGCTGCGCGATTGCGCGCTCGTGCATCAATCACAAAGCGGATGGCCTCATCAAGGACTGAGCGGTGAATCTTCTTAGCGAACTTAATATACATACTCTTATGACGCTCATCGCCAAGTGCTTTGGCAATATGCACTCCGTAGGCCTGGTATTCACGAGATATATATTTGTCCTTGACAGGGTCAAATGATTTGAGAATATCACGCACCGTCTGCATAGTAGGGATTATTATAGCAACTATTCGTGTGAAGTGATTAAAACTAATAGATCAAGCATGGGTGGCCGAGCGGAGGGTCACCCGACAGCGCTCCGGGGTACTCCCGAGCATGGGGAGCGAGGGGAGCGAGGGCAGGCCCCATGCTAGGTTCAAAAACGGGGTTGACAAGGGGCAAGAGTTTTATTTACACTAGATACTATCATGGATCAAAAACCCCTAAATTATTCGCCTCTTCCCCCAGCTATGCATTCGGCACCTGCCGAACCTCCCCACGCAAAGGCACCCACCATGCTGATTATTATGGTCGTGTTTGTCATCTCAGCCATCGCGGCCGCAGCCCTTGTGGCGGTCCAGAGCACCAGAAATAGCGCAATCGTGGTGCCAACGCCCACGCCCACTGTAGTCACGACCCCTACTGCGACGCCCGCGGATGGAGTGTCTTCGGACGATTCTCTTGACATCATTGACCGCGAGGTGACAAGTACCCCAGAAAGCGACACCACGAAGGACTCAAAATCAATCGAAAATGACATAAACGGACTGTAGGGCCGGGAGGCACCAGACGGAGCCTCCCTACAGGGGATCGAATGGTACCCCCTTGACTTTTACTGATTATTGCCATACACTTGAGACATTCATGAAAAAATTAGCCCTTCTGAGCGGACTATTTGTGGCTTTCCTTCTTCTCACTCCGGGCGTTGCGGCCCAGGACACGGACTCGGCCACAGCGTCTCCTAGTGTCAAGCCCACACGCGAGAATCTGCGCGACAAGGCTGAGGCTCAAAGGGCAACCACAAGAGAAGCCATGAAAGAAAAAAGAGCCCAGCTGCAAGAGGCCGCCAATAAGAGACGCGAGGAATTCAAGAGCAAATTGAAAGAAATTCGAGACACCAAAAAACAGGCAATCCTCACCCGCATCGAGCAGAACCTCAACAACCTCAATACGCGCCTGGTGGGGGAGATGACGAAGCATGTGGCCAGGCTCGTGAAGATCACGAGCAAGCTGGAGTCCAGGATGGCAAAGGTGAAGGCCGCAGGCGGAGATACTGCGCCCGCCGAAGCTAAGCTGACAGAGGCGATGGCAGACATATCGGCCCTTCAGATCGGGCTTGAGGAGCAAGGCGCCAAGAATTACACTCCTGTCCTCACCAGCACAGACTCAGCCGGCCTCAAGCTCCAGGTCGGGGCAAGCTTCCGCCAGCTTCAAGCAGATCTCAAGGTGCTCCGAGATCAATTTAAGGCCATAAAAGAAAAGATGAAAGAAGTAGCCGGTCTTCTTCGCGCAGCCGGTGGTGTCGCTGCCCCCACAGGCCAGGATGCCAAGGAAAGCCCAGAGCCTGTGCAATAGTAGCTAGCTAATGCCATGAATCCTGATATGCCGTCCATCTCACCCGTCATTCCGCCCCCAATTACCCCAGACGCTCCACCACCTCCAGCAAGTCCGCTCCACTCCAAAAATACTCTCATGATTGTGATCGCAGTAGCAGCCTTTCTGGTGATTTTAGCTTTAGGGATAGTAGTATTTTCGCCTCGTCCTTCGACTCCTGTCACGCCTTCGCCCACTCCTATGACAGTTCCCACGGTCCCACAGCGCCCCTCACCTACACCTGAGGTCTCAGGAGACGATAGCCTGCCTTCGATCGAGGGCGAGATTGAGCGCACTCCGGAGGGCAGCGGAAGCGTGCAGGAGAATAAAATGGAGAGCGAGATCAATGGTCTTTGAGGCGTAGCCAAATTTTCTCAAAAACACCTTCGAGGGTCTTTTTTTCCTCATCAAAAAAGTCTGAGAGTACGTAGGTCTCGCCATCAATCCGGTGTTCTCCGCGGGCTTCCACACCGATCCTCACTCTCAAAAAGTCCTTAGTGTTCAGATGCGTCTCAATGGAGGTAATTCCGTTGTGAAGCTTTGGCCCGGTCCCTTTTTGGATCTTAAAGTCTCCTAGCGCTATGTCCAAATCATCATGCGCGACAATCAAATTTCCAATTTCCAATTTCCAATTTCCAATGAGTTTTTTCACGGTTTCGCCCGAGCGGTTCATAAATGCTTGGGGCTTGGCTAAAATCAAATTGTCAAATTGTAACATTGCTACATTGTTGTATTTGTCATTTTTGAATTTTGATATGTATTTTTGATCTTTGCTATTTGATTTTTGATATTGTTCTGCAATATAGTCGCAGAACATGAACCCCACATTGTGCCGATTGCGCTCGTATTTTTCGCCTGGATTCCCGAGTCCTACGATGAGTTTCATTTTTGAGGTGTAGGGTTGAGCTTAATTTCGTCACTTCTTCCGATCTCTGTAGCTTGCCCGTCGTAAATCACAACTTGAAAGTAAATGTCTTGTGTGAGATCAAGCTCTCCGGTGGTGAGCTGGTGTGAAGTCTGGAGCGTAGTGCTCACTACTTTTTCAATCACACGTCCAGACAGGCTTTCTGTAAAAATGATTTTTGATTGAGCTGGCACCGCTGTGGTGAAGGCCACAAGCACAAAATTGCCTGATTTGAAGCTCTCAATATTTCTGATCAGTTCGGTGGCTTGAGGGCGGAAAAGGGTAGGGCGGGCAAGCTGATAGCTACCAGCGGCAATACCCACCACCAAAAAACCTAAAAACGTAAGGACCAATACATGCTTCAAAGACCTCACCGGCTCTTCCCAGCCCTTGTGACGGGTGAGCTTGGCATCCTGAGCCGTTTTGAGGATCACGAGATCATTGGGGTATACCATGACGCCATGACATGTAGCACATTTTAGAATCGATACGTGTGAGAGGCTTGATTCATCGGCGGTGAGGGAGAGGGGAGTAAGGTCACGCGGGCATGACTTGGACTTCTCCGACACAAAGTCTTCGCGGCGATCCTGCATGAGGCGGTAGGCATCCTCAAGGCTGAGTTTGTCAAGGCCCTGCTCGTCCAAGAATGTTACACCGCATTTTAAGCAGTGGTGAAGCTCTTGCCCCGCAAGGGCAACCAAGGACATCGAATCCTCACAATTGGGACACTGCATTGATTCTATTATAGAATATAGCCTTCTCAAAATTCTACTGCTTACCTTTCAAAAGAAGCTGGTAGGAGCTAATCAAGGCAATTTTTTAGCACTTTTTACTATAAGTTATGATATAATATAATGAAATAGTTAAATATTGTTTGCTATGCAAGAAAGAGAAGGTCCTTTTCATCACGAGCCTCTTGCCTCCGGAGGCTTTCAAATTGTTTTGGCCGAAAATGAGCGAGAGCTATTTCGCGCTTTTCCTAAAGAACGCGATGTTTTCAAACGTCTGGGTGAATTTAAATTAGTTTCTCCCTTAGATACTATATACGTTGGTACTAAGGGCCATCCACGGTATTTTGGTGGAGAGATTACGCTCGATATGGCAGCTTTCGACGGAGACACAGAAAACAACCAGAAAGATCGAACCATCAGTAATAATTTAATAGAAAAACTGCACAAATTTACATCGCAATTTGGCGAAGTAGGAACTAGATTTAATTCGACAGGTAATGAGCATTCTTTCAACTTTGAAAGAAATCATGTGCCTTTATTTATCCGCATAGATAATGGATTTGAGTCTCAAAAGCCCTCTGTTTATGTGGGCACATCGCTCGTCGATTACATGGGCCACCTTGAGGATTACCAATATCGTGGGTCTTCTCCAAGCATATATAGATCAACTGTTGATTACACGGACTCCCTTCACTACGCATTTTTTTTAAGTAGACTAAATGCATTTAAGGAGACCTTTTCTCTGATTGTTGACGAAGTTTATAGATACTTTAACGTTAGCACTCCAAATATAAGGCTTCTAATTTCCAGTGCTCATGAAAGTTCGATTAATCAACGGATAGTACCTTCCGAGAATATCATTTTTAATGATATAGGTGGATATGAAGAACAAAAAGCGATTCTTAAAAATTTAGCTAGTGCTATTCAAAACCCTGAGCACTTTAATAAATGGGGCACCAAGGCTCCTAAAGGAATACTCTTGCATGGTCCCCCAGGAACAGGAAAAACGCTTTTAGCCAGAGCACTAGCCAACGAGGCTGGAACCCCTTTTTTCCCAGTAGAGGTTTCCGACATCACAACTAAATGGTTTGGTGAGTCTGAACAAAATTTAAAAGCAGTTTTTAATCATGCAAATTCACTTGGGGTTCCCTCGGTTATTTTTTTTGACGAGATTGATGCACTTGGTCAAAATAGATCAGGTTCAGATAGCGGAGCTCAGAATCGTATTTTAACTACTCTTTTAGAAAATCTAGATGGTTTTCCTGCTAACGACTTAGTCACAGTAGTTGCCTCAACTAATAGATTGGAAGCGATGGATTCCGCACTTTTGCGACCTGGCCGTTTTGACCGAAAAGTCCATATTCCATTACCAGACTACGAAAGCCGGCGGCAAATTTTGGAAGTTCACTTAGAAAAAGCTGAAACCCTTGCACAAAGAATTTTATTTGAAAGGGGAGAGTTAAGCCAAGCTGTAGATCGGTTAGAAGGCTTTAGTGGAGCTGATATGGCCGAGATAGTGCGTAGAGTGCTCGAAAAAAAGGTGACTGAAGAAATTAATTTTGGTCATGTTATTTCCAATTTTGTTTCTCCTGCCGATATTATGTATGAAGTAAGTACCTACGAAAAAGACCCCATGAGTTAAATCACTACCTCGATACCCGCTTGGAAGGTATCAAGCGGCACCTTCCATCGGGATGTAGAATTGCATCCCCTTGATTTTTAGTTTTCAAGAGTGATATAGTTGTATCAATGGATCAGACGGCAGGAGACATACAAAATAAAAAAAAGGAACTTGAGGCAAAATTAGTAAAAACCCTACTGACAGCTTCTGAAGAGGACAAAATTAGCTATCAAGAGATGAAGAGGGCGGCAGACTACATTTTGGATCATATAGACAGCCTAAAAAATGACCAAGCGCTCTCAAATTTTACAAAAGACCTTGCACATTTTTGGCCAATTTTTCAAGGCGTTGAGCTTGTTGAGAATCAAGACGAACGCAAAGAGCAGGAGCAAGCCGTCATAAACAAACTCTCACACTACGTTAAGAATTACTCACCTAAAGATGGCTGACTTATCTACTACAGAACTAGGACTGCAAGTTGCAGAGTCGCCCAAAGCCCCAGCGCGACCTCGCATGAATTCAATCCTCGTGGAGGCGGCAAAAAAGAATATTGAAGAAAATAAGGTGCGTGAAGCAACTGAAGATCTCCGAAATCCGGGAAAAGCGCTTAACCCCTCAGAGGCACCACGCCAATATGAAGACATGTTTAAACCCGACGAGGTCGATCCTGCTACAGGAAATTTAGTCTCATCAACAGACCAGGCCAAACGTATGGGTGAAGGGAAAAAAGTAATGACACGGCTCGCGCAATACGCTGAGAAAGGGTACGACAAGATGCCATCTACAGAGAGACAGCTCCTCAAAAACGACCTGAGCGATTATTTATTTAATCATCAGGCTTTTAGAGCTTCCTCGCAGGCACAGGGTTTCGATCTAACGGACCCATCGTTTCGTGCCCAATGTGAAGCTGCTTCAGAGCGGCTCCTGAAAAATTCTTTCATGGCAGATACAACAAGGGATAAAATCGCAGATTTTCTGGCGACTTCGGATCTTAACTACAAAGCGCTCCAACAGATCTTAGATCAACAAAAAGAGCTCGATCAAAGAGTACTCAAGGTTAAAGACGAGATCGGAGATGACACAAAGGGACTCACTAAAGAGGTGATAGATACGGAGCAAGAATATGAATCCAAATATCAGCGAAGACGCGATCCTTCCGATCCCAATCGAGTAATTTATGGCACAGAGATACAGGAAAAAGCACAAAAACAAAGTGAGATAACGGCAAAGCGCGTAGAACTTGATAGCTATGCGCAGGTATTTCAATTAGTTCAACGAAAAAAAGATGATATAGCAAGCGGTGGATCTGTTGGCTATACAGATCCGGAAACCGGCAACCCAGTTACTCTAACAGCAAGTGATGATTATTTTGGGATTTTAAATGGATGGGGTCAAAAAATATCTGAACTCAACTTTGAAATTCAGCAAGCTGAAGACCTAATTAAGATCATAGATGAAGAGAAAGATGATTTCTCATCGAAACTTCAAGAAAAACGAAAACAGAAAGATGCTCTTGAAAAAGAACTCAAGGAAAAAGAAGAAGATCAGCGTAAGCTTGAAAAGCAAAAAATTGAGGCTCAGGGCGGACTCACTCAGCAAGAAGAAGAAGTAAACCAAAAACTATCTGGCATTGTAGCCGATGCCGCAACTGACGTGTGGGTGAGTGGCAAAGAGTCTGTTGAAGCAACGCAGGAAGAAGCCATCGTTACGGGTGAGACCCAGGTCTATCGAGATATTCAAAAAAAGCTCTATAGCGATCTTTATAATGATGCTAAAAAAGAGTTTAGAGGTGCCGAATTTAAAACACTTATTGACAACTTAAAGACCGCTCCTCTTGGCCAAGGAGTGGAAGGCTTTGGCGTAGTCTGCTTAAATAATTACTACAATAGTCTTCCTGCTACCTCTGAGCTTCGTCCTATCATCGATCAGATGCGCCGGGACCCGGCAAAATTAGCTGAATTTTCATCAAAAATCACCATAGATGTCCTCAAGCTAGCCGCATACAAAGATCCAGAAATATTAGAGAAAGTGTTTGCCCCCGATGAGGGACTAATGAGAAGCTTGCAGGGCGACGTGTTGCCGGCTATAGTCGAGGAAGCGCTAAAAAGCTCTGAATTACGAGCTCTTGCGGAGAAGCAGACCGGCTCAAAATTAACTGGGGAGCCTGAAGCAATAAAAAAAACTTTGAAAGACCGCTTCGCCTCAATGGATAAAAAGAAGCTCCTTGCTGCTCTAATTGCACTGCTGGGTTCTCTTGGCATTGTTGTTGCAGCAGCCATGAGAACAAAAACCGGAGCAGGATAAAGTTGAAACCTCTTAAATCGATATGCTAGAAGGTACAGTGGATGTCCTCGCGCCGCCCCTTACACCTCTTATAGAACCCCCGGTCCCTCCAGTCGGTTCTATTGGGCCAATGGCTTCTGTAGTTGGTGAAATTCATGGGCCGCCGATACCTGAGGATTTAAGGGCGCCAATCGATGCATTAGCGGAGGGCCGCGATCCACAGGGAATTGAGCTCACCCCAGAGCAGTATGCAGAGCAATTTGAAGCATTCAAGCAACATGTATTGGAAAGCGAAGATTATACTCCGCAGCAGCGGAAGGATTTTGCCGTGATTTTCGAGGCCGTCGAAAAGGGGAGTCTCACCCCCGAAGACGTGATAAAAAGGATAGCTGTCGCTCCTCCTTCTGCTGAGTTGACTCCAGAAGAGCAGGCACAGTTCCAAGCAAGTCTTTCAGAAGCCAAGCTGGCGGCCGAGACCAGCGATCCCGCAATCAAACAAGAAAAAGCTCGTGGCATAGTAGGAAATATAAAAGGCATCTACGAGAAGCACCCCAAGATCTTCATGGCCTTTGGCGGAGTCATCGCTCTCATTCTAATGACGATCTTCAAGGGATTTAAGGCCAGCAAATCTCAGCAGCAGCGATGATGCGATTTATTCTTCTTCAGTCACGCCCAGAAGCCGAAGCACGACATCTTTTTTATAGCGGCGGTCGCCGCGGGAGTTGATACGGATTGCCGGCAGCTTGCCGCGCTTGCCCCAGCGCTTGATAGTAAGGGGCGAGACCCGCAGCAGCTCAGCCACTTCGCGGATCGTCATGAGATCTGGTAAGTCTGTGAGTGATACTCTAGTTGATCTTTTAGACCCGTTTGACATGGTGTGAAGTATAGAAAGTGAGTTTGCTATTGTCAACCGCAACTTGCCCCAGCCCACCAAAATGAACCTCGCAGGTTCATTTTTGGCCATAAGAAATAGGTGTGGAATACTATAGTATGCTGCGTATGTATGATTATGGGATTGTCGCTTGACAAGAGAGGGTAAGTCTTGATATTCTGAAGGATAATCGACGCTTCATGAAAAATTCTCTTTCTCACCAGTCGTTCAGAAATCTTCTCTTTATTTTTTTTATACTCCTCTTCATCATTGGAATCGCGGTTTCGCTTGTGGTGGTCAACCAAAGGCAAATTTTCAAGCCCAAGGCAAGCGAGTCCTACGTGACCGTGACCTGCGAGAAGCCAGCAGCTCCACAAAGCATAGTGGGAACTCAAAATAATCCTGGCGAGCAGATCTTGGCGTGGGACGCAGTTCCCGGCGCCACTGCTTATGCAATACGAGTCGACAATCCTGACAACGATTGGAATGGCTTATGTGACGGGCAAGGGGAAAATCCAGGGGACGCCTGTGGCAATATAGCCACAACCACGTATCGCTACAATTTCCAGGCTGGCAAAACATACCATTGGTGGGTACATGCCATAAACAGTTGCGGCGGTATGAGTGATGCTTCCAACTATACAATGACTATTGTAGGCGATGCACCTCCTGCTGTTGTCAATAACCCAATTGGAAGCCTTGATGCGCCGGGACCCGATGGGCAAGGCGGCATCTCAGGATGGGCCGCCGATCGCGACGAGCCCAACACAGCCATCGACGTGCACCTGTACTTCAACGGGCCCGCAGGCTCCGGCACCGGTCTTAATATAGGCTCGGCCAATGCCGCCGGAGAGCAAGCAATCTGTAGTGCAATAGGCAGCGGCGCTACCAACTGTAATCACCGTTTTTCAGTCGCTATCCCGGCGCAGTATTGTGACGACGCAAATCATATTGTCTATGCGTATGGGATCAACGTCGGTGGAGGAGGCAATGCCGAGATTGGATCAAAGACCTTCAAATGTACTGCGGCCCCCCCAGCTGCCACCTGTGCCAAAAAAGCCCAAGGGGACGCGGACTGCAACGACGTAATTGATTCCGCAGACTACGCAATCTGGAGATCAGAGTTCCTCGCTGGCACGGTGGACAAAGCAGACTTCAATGCTGATGGCCGCGTGTCCTTGGCCGACTTTGAAATTTGGAGGAAAAGCAAAGAATAATATGACAATCTTTAAAACCAAAGCATTCTGGCTCACGTATCTGGCTGTCCTTGCCGTGAGCGCAATGGGCTGGTATGCCAATGTCTATATCTTCCGGTTGCGTGCGGTGGCTCCCCGCGCTACCATGAGCCTCTCGCCGCGCGAAAGCACCCTTGCCGCAGGTGAGGAGAAGCGGATCGATCTTATCATCACCCCCGAAGATGGCCGCCAGAAGCTCTCAGGCTTCAATATCACCGTCCGCACCACCGGCAGCCTAGAGCTGGTGCGCTTTGAAGACGCTGTACGCCTTGAAGACAACTCACCGTTTGGGGAAAAGGTACGGGCCGATATTACGAGCCCTACAGTGGGCGTTGCGGTCTATGTGGACACGACAAGTGGCGACGAAGGGCTTACCAATGCCGTCCGCCTCCCGGTCGTGGTGAAAGGCACGGGAGATGGCACCGGGCGCCTTACCATCGATGGTGCGGCAAGCGAGATCTCGGGCAATATCGGAGAGCATATTTTCATCATGGGAAGCATCGATGAAGGTACCTACACGATAGGCGCTGGCGGGGAGACCGCAGTGGGCCCTGTCAAGCTCAATCTGCAGACCCGCTTCCAAGGAATTACCGGCAAGCCGCGCGGGACCGACAAAATGACAGTGAAGGTCAAGCTGGCAGCGGCCTCCCTGGGCGACAATCAGCCCACCTCCTCGGCCACACTGACGGCAGACGATAGCGGAGTATTTAAGGGCACTGCTGGATTTGATGTCCCGGCCGCTCCGGGCTACTACCTCCTGGTCAAAGGTCCGCGCCATGTGCAGAAGAAAATATGTGTGAGCGCGCCCACAGAAGGCACCGTGGGGACCTATCGATGTGCCGCGGGGCAGGTAACGCTCGCCTTGGGTGACAATCCTGCAGACCTCTCCGGCATTAGGCTTCTGGTGGGCGACTTGCCACTTTCCGAGGGCGGTCAGAATGGCGTGATTGATGCCGCCGACATTTCCTATATTCGCCAAAACCTAGGGAAAACCGATGCATCAGTGGTCGCGGTAGGGGATCTCAACCAGGATGGAGTGGTCGACAGCCAAGATTATTCGCTTATTATTGCAAGTTTGACCGTGAAATACGACGAGGAATAGAATAAATTTCCAATGAATTTCAGAATTTGATTAGAAATTAGTCCCGGCGCTAGCGGCCGGGATCCCGACAATTTAATTCGTCGGGAAAATTAGGAATTTTTAAAAATATGGACGATCAAAATCAGGCCCCACACAGCATTTCACACAATATATATGTATATATAGTGGCGGTTGTGGTGGTGGTGTTTTTGATAATTGGAGCGACCATTGTGAAGGAATTCAAATCTCCAGGGGCTCAAAAGCCCCCAGCCACGCCCACCCCCACCGCGGTCGTGCGCCGTGGCACGATGAGCCTTGCCACCAAAGCGGGCGCAGCCGGAGCGACCAATGGTGCGCTGATTACGATTGAAGTCCGGGGCGACTCTGTGGGAGAAGATATTGTCGGGCTTGACGCTTTGGTATCGTACAACGCCGCCAAAGTTGATTATGTGTCTGCCCAGTCCGCAATTCCCACATTTCGAGTATATCCCGCTTCCCGCGCCGGAATGGTGTCCATCACCAGCGTTAAAAATCTACAGGCGGCTGGCACGACCATTTTGTCAAATTCGCCGGTCTTGACTCTCACCTTTCGCGCCAAGGCCCAAGGAAGCGCGCAATTTGATCTTATGACAGAACGGGAAAAGGAGACGACCAAGATGATTAATGTTGCCAATGTACAGCTGCGACCCACGGTCACAGGTGTAGCGGTCGAAATTAAGTAAGGCACCTCAGGATTCAACACATGAAAAAAATACTTACCATTGCAGTGTTTGTTGCAGCCGCGATGTTTATCACACCCCGGGGTGTGCACGCTGCCTTTTTGAAATTTGACAAAACGACCACTTCTGTCGCGGTCGGTGCGACCTTCACCGCGGAGGTGGTGGTGGATGCGGCGGGCGAGCAGATTAGCTCGACCGACGCGTATGTGACCTATGATTCATCGGTACTGCAGGCCGTAAGCGTCGCCAATGGCACATTTTTCCCCACTGTTTTCAATGATATCTCGACGTCTAGAGTATACGTGGCGGGGATGGTCGACGACCCTGGAACTTCAAAGACAGGTACCGGAACGGTCGGAACGATTACCTTCAAGGCCCTCAAGGCCGGCACCGTGAGTCTTGCTTACAAGTGTGACACCTCGACAGAAACTTCAAAAATCATCAAGAATGACTTCAACGCCACCAACATCATCAACTGTGGCCAAAATACCACTCTGGCGGCGACTGTAGGCGGAGCTGCTGCCGCTTCCCCCACGTCAATAGCCACATCTTCGGCCACCACCTCAGACGCTCCAGTGGCAGGCGTAGCCGATCATCTTATTTTTGCCGCGACTTTTGGTATATTTCTTCTGTTGGCGGGGTTAGCTCTGCCGTTGTTGTTATAATAAAAACATGAAAAAAAGTCTTAAGCTCCCAGCAATCATAATCGGAGTCCTGATTGCCGTGGGGATCTTGGCGGGTGGGGGCTTTTTCTTGAGCGGGCGCTTTACCCGGGCCTCCAATGCTGCGCCCAGCAACGTGCAAATCACCGCTGTCACCCCCACTTCTGTGCGTCTCACCTGGACCACTGACGGAGCCTCACAAGGGGTAGTGGAGTATGGCACGAGCCCCACATCGCTCACTCTCTTTGCGCCGGAGGGGCAAGCTACCCGCGATCACGCAGTCGATCTTACGCTTCTGACCCCCGACACTACCTACTATTTCCAGATCAAGATGGGGGACCAAACACATACCAATACTGGTGCGCCTTGGTCGTTCTCGACCCTGCCCGGCGAGGGAGGGGCGCCCGCGGTGACGGGTACCCAAGTGGCCCCCACTGCGTCCCCAACTGCCGCGGCTCCGCAAAGTGGCACGTGCACGGACACGGACTGCGAGGCGATGAAAGCAAAGATGGGTCGCGGTTGCACCACGCAAGACTACTTCCAATGCGTGCGGAAGCTCACCCCCACGCCGTAAATTCGAAGGTAGATAAGGGAAGATGGAAAATAGACTTTGAATAGAGAAAGTAGAAAATCGACCCCTCTATCCTCCATTCTCAAAATCTATCATCTATTATCTCTCATCGATCGTCGTTCTCGATCTACAGTATTCCCATTCCCAAAGAGGCTGGTAGCAAGAGCCGCAGGAGAAGCCCAACAGCAGGCAGAATGACCGCTGAGATCATGCTTTGGCCCCCAATGGGCAAAAGGAGTGCGATCAAGAAAATAATTCCATACCGCTCAAGCGAGTACCAATCGCGAGCCTGACGGTCCGAGAGAAGCCCGCCTACGATCTTGAAGCCATCCAAGGGAGCAATGGGCACAAAATTGAAGACCCCAAGCAGTACATTGAGGTAAATCACGGGGATGAGAAAGTCTGCAAGACCGGCAAGGCCACTCAGGTTAAACATCACAATAGTTCTCACCACAAGGGATACGACAAGGGCGACGAGGAAATTGGAGCCAGGGCCAGCCAAGGAAATTACGGCCGAATCCCGCCGGGGATTCCTCAGATTATAGGGATCAAACATCACGGGCCTCCCCCATCCAAATCCCACCATAAGCAGGAACAGAAGCCCCATAGGGTCAATATGAGAGCGGGGGTCAAGGGTAATCCTGCCTGCCAGGCGGGGAGTGGGGTCACCAAGCCGGTCTGCCATGTAAGCATGTGAAGCTTCATGTACGCAGATCGCCACAAAAAGCGCTATCAGATAGGCCACAAAGGTAAGTGGATTGGTGAAAAGCTGCGAGATAAGCATAGGATTAAAATATCAAATGACAAAATCCAAATGACAAATCAATGATTAAAATCCAAAAATCTAATTCAATTTAATCATTTGTACTTTGAGCTTGATTTGACATTTGAGCTTTGAAATTTGGGATTTTACTTGATAATTTCAGCTACCTATGGTATTATATATAGGTTATCAGCAAAAGTAAATTGTACGATTACCCATATGTCAGCTTCTTGTTATCACTGTGGCAAAACAGCACTGCTTGGCCGCTCACACACCCACCACAGAGGCGTGGCCGGAGGCCGGTGGAAGGCTCGAGCACCCAAAACGCAGCGCCTCTTTAAGGCTAATTTGCAGAAATTAGAGGTCATAGAAAAAGGCAAAAGATTGCGAGTCCTCATGTGTACCAAGTGCATAAAGCGAGTCAAAAAAGACATTGCAGATGGGGTGCGACCATTTGTGACAATTGCGCACTTCTCGACTTCAAAAGAGCCTAATCCCCAGGCACCAGCTCCCACTGCCGCTGCTTAACACGCCTTCCTTACTACATTGACAATGTCTTTTTCGATGTGATAGTATTTTATACATGGATGACAAAAAGCTCGAGGATATTCTTGGCACCCTCTCCAATCAGACGACCCCACAGGTAGCTCCACCTACAGCTCCTCCGATGAACCCTGTGCCTCCTCCGGTAAGTGCGCCCGCGCCCCTGCCAGCCGTGCCCCCCGCAGCAGTAGCACCCACCCCGATTGCACCCGTACCTTTGCCCCCGGCTCCTGCCCCGCAGTCAATCTCGGCTCCAGTGGTGCCACCTGTCGCAAGCGCTCCCGTCATGGTCACACCTCAAATGCCCGCAGCCCAAGCACCAGTTACAACGCCCCCAATAGGTCCTCAAGCAGTGCCAACTGCCCCCATGTCCACGCTGTTTCCTGAGACCATTTACACCGTCACGCACAACCCCAAGCTCTTAAAAGAAGTGTATCAAGTGCACGACGCCCGTGGCACGCTTGTTGCGCACACCGAAGTGAAGCTTCTCTCGCTTAAGCTTGAGATGGATGTATTTGCCGACGAGGCCAAGACGCGCCCCCTTATGCGTATCAATTCCATGAATGCAATCGGCACCTCGCACAGCTTCGATGTGGTGGACGCCGCTTCCGGCCAAAAAATAGGGAGCGTGAAATTCAAAGACGCAGCTTCTTTTCTCAATGACCATTGGGAGATATCCAATAAAGATGGGGGAGTTGTGGCAAAAGTGGATCAGCAGCTCGTGAATGCGTTACTGGGGAAATCCCTTCCCAATATAACGCAAACCTATGTCATCGCGCCGACAGCCGGCGCAGCTGGCTCAGTCTTGCAAAAAATTGTCTTGAAGGTCCTTACGTTGAGTCTTACGATCCCGGCGGGTGTAGACCACGCTCTGGCAGTAGCTACGGCCCTTCTTATTGCCCAGCGCGTCAAAAGCACCAAAGCGCTTTAAGGTCAGGTTGTCGCCTTTTTGCTCCGCTCCCACATGAGTTTTGTTCCCCTGTTCGAATGGTTATAATCTGTAGTGCCTCACGCTTGACACGTGGGCGCAATGATGTGCCCACAATTACCGCGTCAAACGTATCGGCAACAGCTTCTCCACCACTCTCACGGATCGCCAAATCAGTGGGAGCTCAACCATTTTGGTAGTATATGTTACACGTTATGAGTTCTGGGGAATCTGGAGCGAATAGGCTGATAATCAGACTCCTTCGATTCTCACCAGCTCGTCTCCGCGCTCCTCGTAGAGGTGATAGTCTTGAGAGAGCGAGCGGCTTGTAAAAAGCACCCCCTGCAGGTGATCCATTTCATGCTGCACGATAATGGCCTCAAATCCGCTAAATTGCTTCTTGTGCACGGCGCCTTTTTCGTCTTGATATTCCAGAGTCAGGGCAGGATAGCGCGCGACTGCGCCCCAAATCTTAGGAATCGAGAGACAGCCCTCGAGTTTATTGTGAGAATCTGACTTTCTCTTCTCCTGCGAGCCCTTTTTTTTGGTCATAGGGCGTGCTGTGCCTTTTTTTTCTAAAATATGTGGGTTAATGCACGCTGTGGTAGGTCCATCTTCTGCGGGTTTCATAATAAACACAGCCTGGCCCACACCCACTTGAGGCGCCGCAAGCCCCACGCCTTGGGGATCTGTCTGGGCATCAAGGGTTTCCATCATATCTCTGACAAGTCGGCGAGTCTTTTTGTCGATATTTCCGACCCCACTCGCTTCCTGAGTGAGAATTTTACTTGGTGCGAGAACTATTTTTAGCATAAATGAGTAGAACTAGAAGGGTTAAAAATGCCACAGCCGACATCATTGGGATTGTGACCCAAGAGAGGGCCACTGGATAAATTTTGGCGCAGGACACACCTTTAAAATCGCAAGGAGCGGGCGGGAAAAGCCGAGGCAGCCATTGGAGGCCGTTGTGGTAGAGCGCTACTCCAAGCCCCACTACGTTGAGGGCGATAAGGTAAGGCCTTATTAGCTTGCCCTCGCGGCGCACGATGGCAAGGTACGCCAAAAGCGGCTGAGGATACATGAGAATTCGCTGGTACCAGCACAATACGCACGGCTCAAGCCCTCCTATTTCTGAGTAGAATAAGCTTCCCAGGGTCGCCACGAGTGAAATCACGAATACCGCCTCAAGCCAGATGGAGGGAAATAGCCGCCGGAACTGCTTGGACGGAGAAAGTACCACAAAAATAGCGCACAAAAAGGCCAAAATGGCCAAAAAATGACTGACAGCTGTAATCATGAAGATTATTATATAATAAACTGATGAAATTGTCTCTGTGCATCGCGACCCATAATGAGGGCGAGAACCTCTACTATCCCCTGGATTCTGCCCTGGATCTGGCTTGGGAGGTCATTATTGTGGATGGCGCCTCAGAGGACGACACTGTCAAGGTAGCCAAAAGCTATGGCCCGAAGGTGAAGGTCTTTGAGACAGAGAATCCGGCCATGTTCCACATCAACAAGCAGAGGGCCCTTGATCAGGCCAAAGGTGACTGGATCCTCCAGCTTGACGCTGATGAAGCACTATCAGAAGATTTGCGACAAGAGATCGCAAATCTTCTGAAGGTTCATAGTTCAAAGTTCATAGTTGATGGCGAACCACGAACCAAGAACCACGAACCAACAACAGGCGACCCCGTCGCATACAACATTCCTCGGAAGAACTTTTTCTTGACCCGTTTTCTCACCAAGGGTGGGCAATATCCGGACT
>CAYLLP010000003.1:0-52700 GCA_964384955.1 uncultured Gammaproteobacteria bacterium | reverse complement strand
AAGATCGTCGGAGGCTCTAAACGGATTTACTGAAGGGGCTTTTTTATCCGGAGTAGGGTTATCTACCGGCCACTCTTCATGTGAAGTAATTCTAGACCCTCGATTTCCAGATGCGACAGCCCAAGTATCTCCTCTTACAATTCTATAGTCGCTCCATCCGATCGGAAGATATTGAAGTTTCTCTCTTTCTACAAATTCTTCAAATAAATCCAATAGAATTACTTCATTAACACCACTCCAAGTGCTTCCGGTAAATGCTTTTTGTCTCCATATCTCATTAGCTGAATGCGACGCTTTTTGGGGCTGCCTAAATGTTAAGACAAAACTTCTTTCTTCAAGTCCAGGCGGGCTGGCCAAGCGCTGATATCCTTTTTGAATAAGTTCCTCTGTCCATTTTTCAATTTCTTTGGAACCTTCTTTCGAAGATAGACCTTCATTAGGGTGCCCTTGTTCAGATGCTTGATCCATAAAGATAATGGCTTATATTTATCTTCCCTTTAGTAAACCTTATGCCTTCTTTTTTAAGTAATTTCATTTGAACTCCTTCGCCAGAGCCGAAATTTTTGGATAAGGACCCGTCCGAAAATACTACACGGTGGCACGGCACCTGTGGCGCCATGGGGTTCTCGTGAAGAATTTTTCCAACATAGCGAGGAGATTTCAATTTTAGTTTTTTGGCGATGTGCCCATACGTCACGACTTTGCCTTTGGGAATCGACACAAGAAAATCATACACTTTCTGATAGTTTTTGGGATTTTTCACGGGTCTGAGGGGTTGAACCCCTATTAGGGGTTCAACCCCTAAAAAAAGAGCTTTTAATCTTATCAGCCACTTCTTGCATTTTTTCTTTGCTGAATGTCTTGGTGTCGGGCACAAACGTGGTCTCATCTTTGCCCCGAGGCAGCACGTGAATATGGGCATGGGGCACTTGGAGCCCATGGGTCACATAGGTCACGAAACTTGGTGAGAGCGCTTTTTGCATAGCGCCTGTGACTGTGTGAACTGCTCCCCAATAATCCTTGAAGTTGGGCACATCATACACCCAGCGGTAGTGCTTTTTGGGAATGACAAGCGTGTGACCCAGCGTGCGTGGATATACATCGAGAAATGCCAAAAAATCCGTGTCTTCATAGATTTTGTATGAAGGAAGGTCGCCTTTAACAATCTTACAAAAGATGCAGTCTGTCATAAATATGATGCAAATCTGCGAATTTTATGCCAATATACAAATTGCGAATAAAACATAGTATTATTATAGCATGAGGGCCTCAGAGTTATACGAAACCGCACGAGACGTGGTCGCCAAGACGATTCTTGCCGCTGACGAAAGTACCAACACTATCACAAAGCGGCTCGCCACAATCGGTCTGAACTCAACGCCAGAGGTCAACCGCCAATACCGGCAGCTTCTTTTCACCACGCCTTTGATTGAGCAATGTGTGAGTGGTGTGATTCTGTACGAGGAGACGATTCGTCAGACAGCGGACGACAACATTTCTTTCCCAGAGCTATTGGTGCACAAGGCTATCGTGCCGGGGATAAAAGTAGACAAGGGTGCTGTGAAAATTGAAGAGGCTAGCGTGAACACCATAACGCTGGGACTAGAAGACCTACCCAATCGTTTGCAAGAATACAGAAAGCTTGGCGCGCGCTTTGCCAAATGGCGCGCGGTTTATACGATCGCCGAGGATGCCCCAAGCACCCAAGCCATTGAAAGAAATGCGCAGGATCTTGCTCTGTATGCCGCTCTCTGTCAGGACGCTGGTATTGTGCCAATTGTGGAGCCTGAGGTCTTGATGGAGGGAGCTCATTCAATTGCACAAAATAAAGAAATCACATCTCAAGTGCTTGTGGCAGTATTCCACAGATTACATGCCAATCAGGTAGACCTACAAGGAATCATCCTGAAGCCAAATATGGTCACCTCAGGCAGCGAAAGTACAAATCAGGCGACAGTGGAGGAAGTCGCCACGGCGACTCTTGAGGTCTTGACCCAAATTGTCCCCCCACAGGTTCCAGGAATCGCGTTCTTATCCGGTGGGCAGACCCCCGATCTGGCGACAGAGCATTTAAATACAATCAATAAAATAGCCCGGGCAGACCCCAAAAAATACCCATGGCGTCTTACCGCCTCTTTTGGCCGAGCCCTTCAGGGCGAGGCTCAAGCGGCCTGGGGCGGCAAGCCCGAAAATGTGGCGAGTGCTCAAAAAGCCTTCTTGGCACGAGCCGAAAAAATATATAAAGCGAGCCTTGGAAAATTGTAAATCCAAATCACAGGATTTTCAAATTTTCGAGCATTGTTGGAGAAGAACATGCAATTTTTCTTAAAAAATGGTTAAATTGTTATATGAAACGCCTCAAAATTGGCCTCAATGGATTTGGGAGAATTGGGCGGTCTTTTACCCGCATTGCCCTTGACCGCGATTCCTTTGACATAGCCCTCATCAACACCCGAAAAACTAAGACCGAGATGATGGCGTATCTCTTGAAGTACGACTCAGTGTATCGCACGTATTCAAAAAGTGTCGAGGCGCAAGAAAACAACATAGTGGTCGACGGAAAAACAATTGCAACTTCCAATTTTGATGATCCCACGCAAATCCCCTGGGATCAATACGGCGTGGACGTGGTCATCGACGCCACCGGCGCATTTGAGAATAATGAGGATCTTAAGAAGCACCTGCGCGGCACAGTGAAGAAAGTAATCCTCACCGCTCCCTCCAAAGAAGACGATATGCCACACATCGTGCTTGGGGTCAACACGATCGACTTAGCCACGGCCACCATTATATCCAACTGCTCCTGCACCACCAATAGCGCCTCCCCTCTTTTTAAAGTGCTTGATGATAATTTCAAGGTGCTCTCCGGATCCCTCTCCACTGTGCATGCCATGACACAGACTCAACCTCTCCTGGACGACTCAGGCAAGACGCCAGACCGCTCGCGAGCCGCAGGGCTTAATATTGTACCTACCACCACAGGCGCTGCAAAAGCGGTAGTGCGCACTCTCCCCCACTTAAAGGGCAAAATCGATGGAATTGCGATCCGCGTGCCGGTCCCCACAGTATCCTTCTCCGATGTCACCGCAATTGTGGAAAAGCCCACCACGAAAGAAGAAGTCAACAAGCGCTTCAAAGAGGCTTCAGAAGGCGCCATGAAAGGGTACTTGGCTTATGAAGAGAACGTCTTGGTCTCCTCCGACTACATTGGTAGTCCTTACTCCTCGATCTTCGACGCCAACTACACCAAGGTTTTAAACGGTCACTTCGTGAAAGTATTTGGGTGGTATGATAACGAGTGGGGATACTCTGCTAGACTTGTGGACTTGGTTGACAAACTTGCACCCACTTTTGATGAATAACATTCAATTCATTGACGAAGTTGAGATACGTGAAAAAAGAATTCTACTCAGGGTCGACTTCAATGTCCCACTAACCAAAGAACTTACGATAGCCCATGACGTTCGTATCCGTCAGACCTTACCTACCATTGAGCGTTTAATAAAAGGTAATAATCGCTTGATTTTAGTGTCTTATGTGGGTAGACCCAAAAGTCGTGATCCCAATCTGTCCCTGACACCAGTCGTCAAAAAGCTTCAGGAGCTTATCCCTGCGAAAAAAATTATTCTTGTTGATGACTTCTTGTCTGCAGCGGGGCAGAGCCAAATTGCCGCTCAGCACTCAGACGAAATTATTGTGCTTGAAAATATTAGATTTTATCCAGAGGAAAAAGCAAACGACCCGGAATTTGGCAAAAAATTAGCAACTCTAGCCGATGTGTATGTCAATGAAGCGTTCTCCGTGAATCACCGAGAAGAAGCTTCGATTGTGCAGGTCCCCGCGCGTCTCCCCGCATACGGTGGGCTTCGACTTAAAAAAGAGATAGAGATGCTCACGCGGGTTATGCAAGGCGCGCAAAAGCCATTCGTTGTGATCTTGGGGGGAGCAAAAATTTCGACCAAAATTAACCTTATCAATCGCCTTATGGAAGTGGCCGATACGTTCCTCATCGGTGGCGGAATGGGTACAACATTTCTGGCTGCACAGGGCCAGGAGGTGGGAAAAAGTCTGTATGAGCAGAGTGCTATAGAGGACGCAAAACGACTACTTGAAATGTCTTTTACGAAACACACTCAAATAGTCTTGCCTGTGGACGCCATTGTAGGCCGCAAGGATGATATGCAAAGCACCCAAGTAGTGAAAAAAATGCATGAAATCGCCAGCGAAGATAGCATCCTTGACATAGGACCTGCGACAGAGGCTTTATTTGGCAAACATATTGACGGTGCCAATACCATTATCTGGAATGGGCCTGTTGGGTATTTTGAAAATCCAGCATTTGCCCGAGGCACAGAGTATGTGTACTATGCAATTACAGAGAACACGCATGCCACCTCTGTGGTGGGGGGCGGTGATACTGTAGCCGCCATTTCAAAAGAAGAATATTTGCAGAAAATCACTCATATCTCTACAGGTGGAGGCGCGATGCTAGAATATATCGAAAAAGGCACACTTCCGGGGATTGAAGCGTTGAAGAAATAACTACTTGACCAATTCCACTACTTTGTCGACTGGCATAGGTGATCTTACAGTTACCACTTCTTTTGATTTTTCGATAGATGGCAAGAGATCTCTCCCTACTACTCTATCCCCATCCATCCAAATCACCTCAAGATTCAGATATGTATTTTTGTTCCAGAAGGTGCGGACTTTTTTGTCGGGAAAGAGGAAAATCATACCCTCTTTCTTATCAAGGTGTCTAATATTCATAAGTCCTTGGCTCCACTCCGCAGGAGTACGGGCCGCCAACAATCGATACACTTTGCCTTCTATGATATATTCATCGGTTGGACGAGGTAATAAAACTTCTGAGATGATTGCCCAACCGATCAGAAGAGCGACGGCTGCGATGGCAAGGAATATTCTTTTCATGGAGTAAGAAGCACTGCTCGAGCCGGTGCACCATCCATCTGCACAAATCGGAGAGGCAAAAGAAGAAGAAAATAGCTTCCCCCAGATGCATGCGAGAGATTCAAGCCTTCCACAATTGGAATATTTTTGGACAAAAGAGCGGTGTGGGGAGTGTTGTCGGGGGAGCCTTTTTGCTTGATCGACCAAGAGTCTATTCCCACAAGCCCGGCTCCAACTTGCGCCAAAAATGCGGCGGCCTCAGGCGCAAGATACACAAAGTCTTCGTAAAATTCTTTAAATCCACGCCGCGAATTGGAAGTTTTGAATAAAAGCCGCTCCTTGGGCTGTGGATTAATTTTCTTCACGCTTTCCACATCGATTGATCCCTGAAGGAGCGAAAAATCAATCACTCGGCAAGGTCCAATAAAGTTTTTCAAGACAAAAGCTTCGTCCAAACTATCACCGCCCGCAATCACATGTGAAGGCGCATCTATATGGGTACCGGTGTGCGAGGAGAAGGTAATTTTGGTAAGTAGGCTGCCGGTGGCGGTGCTTTTAGTGGGGGTCAGCTCAATCGGTGGTGTCCCCGGATACACGACCATATCCGCCGACAGCGGCAGCGAGATATCAATTATGTGTTCGTAGTTTATAGTAGGCATATTATTTTATGGTGTGGCCGCCGAACATATTCCGAAGCGCTGATAAAATTTTGCCAGTATAGTCAGGATTCTTTGCAGATTGTAGTCTAAATTCGAGTGCACCCTCGATCACTTTTGTCTTAATTTTAAGCAGCTTGGCGGCCTCCACGGTCCAGGCGCCCTCCCCCGTGTGCGCGACCGACCCAGAGATACCTTTAAGATCATCGCCATACAGCTCGAGCGCGCTCTCGAGCCACCCCACAAGGCGCGACTCCACGACAGATCCATGATTATAGATATGCGCTACGTTTTTGAGGTTGAGCTTGTAGTCGGAAGCTCTCAGGATCGCAAAGCCTTCGGCCAAAGCCTGCATCATGCCATACTCAATGCCGTTGTGCACCATCTTCACAAAGTGCCCGGCTCCAAGCCCTTCAAAAAATTGATACCCTTCAGGTACTGATAAATCTACCCATAAGGGCAGGAGTTCTTCATAGGTAGGGCGGTCTCCACCTATCATAAGACACGCGCCGTAGCGGGCGCCTGCCGGCCCTCCCGACACCCCCACATCTAAAAAATTGATCTCTTTTTCTTTGAAAGTAGCTCCTCGCCGGGCGGCATCTTGATAGAAAGAATTGCCCGCATCAATCACTGTGTCTCCTTTTTCTAGGTAATTAATGAGTCCTGAGGATTTGTCAAAAATCACTTCTTCAGTGGGAGTACCGGCGGGCACCATTACCCAAAGGACTCGTGGGTGGGCGAGTTTTTCTACAAGTTCCGGGATATTTTTGACAGGATCAAACCTCTCCGCCTTAAGGGCGCTCGCCACTGACGCAGTCCGATTGTATCCCACCACTTTCCAATTCGTGTCAAGCAAATGCTTCGCAATTCCTGTGCCCATTTTGCCAAGCCCCACGACGCCAATTTCGCGTTTTATACTTTTTGTGACAGTCGCTTTGGCATCAAGCCGCGCGTCTGCTTTTTTTATACTATCGTCTGTGCCCGGTGCATACTCTTCAAGAGGCACCATATTTTTTTCCCACGCGGCAATGATAGGACCCACGAATTCCCACTCGGCGGCAATTTCCGCAGTTGAAATAAAAAGCATCTGATTGCCCTCGATGCAATCCACCAATAGCTTCTCATAATCCTGCGCCACCTCGCGTGCTCCCGGGGCGCTTTTGTAGGAGAAATTGAAATTACGCTCCTCCACCATCATCGCCAACCCGGGCTTTTTGCTCAGGAAATTAATATCAATCTCCATGTGGGGCTCTATTTTGAACACTACTTTGTTCTGCAAGTGAGGGGCACCGGGAGGACAGAAACAGGGAGAGGGATGCTTGAAGGTCACGATAATTTCTTTGACCGAGGAGGGCAGATTTTTGCCGCTTTCAAGAATAATCGGCACTCCCTGCCATCTGGGGCTTTTAATCTCGCATTTAATCTTAAAATAAGTCTCAGTCTTAGAGTCATGAGCGACGTCCTTTTCATTTCGATATCCCTGATATTGGCCACGGAATGTATTAGATTTTATTCTAGCCGAGGATAGTTTTTCAAAAGCCGATAGAAGGGCAGTTTTCTTGAGCCGCAGATGCTCCGGCGTGATAGCTCCTGGATTGTCCATAGTCACAAATGTCGCCATCTGCAGCAAGTGGTTCTGCCCCACGTCCCGCAGTGCGCCCAATCCATCATAAAAAGCGCCGCGCGATCCCACCCCACCCTCCTCGTATACTCTCACCTCGATTTTTTCTACAAATTTATTATTCCAACTCTCCTCAAGCAATGTATTTGAAAAACGAAAACTCAAAATATTCTGGAGCATCTCTTTACCCACATAGTGATCGATCCGGTAGACCTGCTCCTCCTTAAATAACTTTCCCAAAAGAAGATCCAGCCGGCGGGCCGCTTCCAAGTCGCGGCCGAATGGCTTCTCCACGATCACCCGCGTCCATCCTTCCTGCGGCGAGCAGGGGATGGTGAGCCCGGAGTCGTGAAGATTATTTAGAATATTTTCATAATAATTAGGGGGCACCGCCAGATAAAAAAGCTTATTGGAGCAGACCTTCCACTCTCCGTCAATTCTCCCAAGGTCGGCAGCCAAGCGTTCGTAGTCGGCGGCATTTTGAAAATCTCCACTGTGATACACGACGTGCCGCAAGAAATTTTGGAGCTCTTCTGGGGTGGGAGAAGTGTCCTTGTGCGCCTGCAGAATCTCTTGAATATTCTTCTTGAACTCTGCGCTCGTCATCGCCCGCCTTGAGAACCCAATGATTTGGAGGAGTTTGGGAAGCTTGCCTTTTTTAAAAAGATGAAAAAGGGCGGGCGCGATTTTCTTGCGCATCAAGTCGCCAGTGGCGCCAAAAATCACGAAGACCGTGGGCATATTTTTCTTGTTGTCCATAGAACACGTTTATTATACTCATTTTAACCTCGAAAAAAAGCTATAATATATATATGAACATTTTGTTTGTGGCGGCAGAGGTGGGACCTTTTGTCTCAGTCGGGGGCCTTTCTCAGGTGATGTATTTTCTTCCCAATTCCCTCAAAAAACTGCGGCATGATGTGCGAATTTTTACTCCCAAATATGGCCTCATGGACAACCCTGCCAACAACAAAAACTGGAAGCTTCAGATGGAGTATGAAGGCCTGCGGGTCCCGGTTGACCACGATTACGACGGCTCAGAAAAGGGAGACAAAAGAAATGTCTTAATCTGCAACGTCAAATCCTATCGCCGCAGACAAGCATCCCCTTTGGTGTACTTTCTTGAAAATCGCGAATACTACGAGCTCCGGGCTAATGTCTTTGGCTACATGGATGATCACACTAGGTTTGCCCTTCTCTCCAAAGGTGTCCTTGAGTGGGTCTTAAAACTCAAGCGCGAGCGTGGATGGTTCCCAGATATCATTCACTGCAATGATTGGCACACGGGGTATGTGATCGAGCTAGCACGCCGGGATAACCGCTATAAAGAGCTATTTAGGAAGACTCCCTTGGTGATGACAATCCACAATTTCAAATTCCAGGGCAACTATGACTTCCGCTTCTCTCCTGACAAAGAAAGAGAAGACCCCACCACGCCTTTGGCGCCGCTTCTCTCCCCCGACCTACAGAAACAAAATGCATTACGTCGCTCAATTCTGTATGCCGATGCCATAAACACCGTGAGTCCTACACATGCCCTTGAGGTCTTAACCCCGGAATATGGAGAAGGGCTTGAGGATGATCTTCGCGGAGTGCGAGGTAAGCTTATTGGTATTTTAAATGGAATCGATCCACATGAATTTGACCCTGCACATGATCCTATTCTAAAAAAAAGATTCAGTAGGAAATTTTTCACGGCGGGGCGGCGGGAAAATAAGAAAGAAATCCAAAAACTATTCCTCTTAGCTGAGGACCCCTTTCGACCTCTTTTTGTCTATGTCGGACGGCTCTCGCAGCAGAAGGGCTGGGATCTGATCCTTCCTTTTTTGCCTAAATTCTTGTCCCAACATCCTCAAGTACAGCTCGTGGTCTTAGGTTCCGGCGACGACAATTTCCAAAAAGAGCTCCAATCGCTACAGCAATCCTATCCTACCCAGATTGGGCTTCACATTCGCTCCGACTTCCGACTTCCGCGCAAGCTCTTTGCCGGAGCTGACATACTCCTTATGCCTAGCTTCTTTGAGCCGGGCGGGATTGTGGCGATGGAGGCAATGCGCTATGGAGCCGTGCCGGTGGTGCGCCGCACCGGAGGCCTCAATGATGTGGTGGTCGAGTTTGATCCAGGGACCGCTCGGGGCAACGGCTTTTCTTTCGTCGAAAAAGATTCGTGGGCTTTGTATAAGGCTGTGATCGAGGCTATCACTATCTATAGGCAGCCTGAGCTCTGGAAAAAGCTCGTCCGCAATTGCATGGGTGCCAATTTTTCTTGGGATGAATCTGCCAAAAAATATAGCCAATGGTACCAATCGCTTATCGAGGAAAAAAAGCGCTCCACGAATATTACTCACCACCCGCTCTATGGCACGGCGGTCACTTCCTTATAGACTTTTCGTCCCAGATTCGCTGGCATTATCGTGCGACGGGGCCTGCCCTCCCTCCCCCCTCCCGTGCTCCCCCGAGTACTCAGGGTGCGGCGCTGTCGGGTGACCCTCCGTTCGGCCACCCGTCGCACATGCGAATTATTTGCTAGTGTATGCAATGAGCCCCGAAGCGAATTTTCGCAGTTTAAAACAACAACTAAGCGGAACAGTACGCGAGGGCCAGCACTTCGGGGGCTCAGTGTAAAGGGCCTAAAAGAACAGGGGCTTGTGCTGAGCGCAAGCTCAGTAGAAAAGCCCGAGGGGGAATTTGGGCCGCTGCTTTAATCGGCGGACTTGTCCTAAAGCCATTAAAAGATTATAATCTTGCACATATGGATACTCATAATGGGTGGTTTGAGAATCTTCGGAAAAGCGAAGACTTCAAAACCCTCACACAGCGTCCTATTGCCTATTTTTGCGCCGAATTTGCCCTTGATGACCGGATCCCCACCTATGCCGGGGGCTTGGGAATTCTGGCCGGCGATATCATACGAGAGGCTTTGGATCAAGCCTTGCCCTTTGTGGGGATTGGACTCTACTATCACGAAGGATATACCTGTAAGCAGATTGAAAAGGACGGAGTGGTCGTCAAAGCGTGCCTTCGTATGGCTCCGGAAGAGGTAGGTCTTGCACCAGTTTTGAATGAAAAAAATGAGCCCTTGATTATCACTTTCCCCATTCAGGATCGCAAAGTAGCTGCCCGCGCGTGGAAATGGCTTCAAGGGTCGGTCACGATATATCTTCTTGATACCGATGTCCCTCAAAATGATCCGCTTGATCGGCGCATTACCGATCGGCTCTACACCAATGACAAAGAGATGCGCTTCAAGCAAGAGATTCTTTTGGGGATCGGTGGATTTCGGCTACTGACGGGGCTCAATATCAATCCGCAGGTGTATCATCTCAATGAAGGGCACTCTGCCATGATGGTCTTGGAGATGGCGCGGCGCGAGGTGGAAGTGCACGGGGGGACATTTTTTGATCAGCTGGCGCGGGCCCGGGAGCATATTGTATTCACCAATCATACGCTTCTTATTGCCGGCAACGACACCTTCAGCAACGACCTCGTGTCCACGCTTTTGGGGGGATATTCACAGGAGCTCGCTGTACCGGTAGCAGAGCTCGTCAAGCTTGGACTTATTCAAGAAACGTCCATTTTTTCGATGACCATGCTCGCTCTGCGGATGGCCTCACGGATTGGCGCCGTAAGCCAGCTGCATATGAAAAAAGCCGCCGAGACATGGAAAGACCACCCCATGGAGGCAGTCACCAACGGCGTGCACCTTGGCACCTGGAACGGCATTGCGGAGGGAGAAGACATCTGGGCACAGCATCAGAAAAATAAGCGGGCGCTTTTGCACCATATCAAAGAGCAGACAGGGGTGAGCTGGGGTGAAAATGATCTTGTGGCCGGGTGGGCCCGGCGCATCGTGGCTTACAAGAGGCCACTAGCGCTTTTTCAAGACCTTACGCGCTTCAGGCAAATTGCGACCCGGGAGAATAGGCCTTTGCGGATAGTCATATCTGGGCAAGCCAATGAAAAGGATGATGAAGGACTGCATCTTCTGGAGACCATTGGCAAGATCACCCAAGGAGAGCTCAAAGGAAACGTGGTATATCTTCCCAACTACCGCACCGCCTTAGCCCGGCTCCTTACCACGGGGTGCGATATCTGGCTCAATACCCCGGTTGTCGGGTTTGAAGCCTCGGGCACGAGCGGTATGAAGGCAGCCCTCAACGGCAGCTTGCCCGTGACCACTCGGGACGGCTGGGTAGACGAAGTGGAGCTGTACAAAATCGGCTGGATTGTGAATTCGGACAATATTATTAAAGATTTGCTCGACATTTTGGAGCGGGATATCATTCCCTTTTATTACACAAGGAATGCGAGTGGCATACCTGAAGGATGGGTCGAGAATATGAAGAATGCCCGGTCGCTCATCGTCAAGGAGTTCAGTGCCACCCGCATGCTCAAAGAATATATTGTCAAGTTCTACCTCCCAATGCTTCAGTCACTTCGGGCCCAACATGAGAAAGAAGCCCACCAACTCCACGAATAGCGCAAACGGTGTCCCCGAAATGAACCTACAAACCCAGCATGAACATCAGACGTTCATATTTGGCTTTTGGGAAGCTCCAAAGGTTATTCTCAACCCGTAATCTCTAGAGAAAATACTAGTATTTTCTCTAGTATTTATTTCTTGTTCCACTATTTGACAAACTAGTGCACGTGCACTAGTTTGTCCAACTGTAAACCGTTTCAAAAGAAGTCCAAATCTAGAGCGATATGAAGCTAAACTAGAGTATAATTGACAATATCGGGGCGTAGTTCAGTTGGTAGAATGCGCGGTTTGGGACCGTGAGGTCGCCGGTTCGAGTCCGGCCGCCCCGACACGAGCCACTTGGTATAATTAAATTGTTATGAATTCCAACGACAATTCTGCAGGTCAGCATCAAGATTCAAGTTTTAGTGTTGATGCCAAAGGTAAGAGTGCTTCTATTCAATCTTCTCATAGCTCGATCCAGTCAATTGTCTTAGCAATTTTTTTATCTTCTGCTTTATCGTCAATTATTTACTTTCTAATAACTGTCTTTGCTGCGGATTTTTTAGTAGAATCTTACTTCGGTAGATTGCTATGTGAGGGGGACTCAGGTATTGCTTGTGGAATTATACTAGGATTAATCTTGTTGATATTTGCACTCATTTTGGGTCCTTTTCTCGGAGCAGCAATCGCTTTTAGACTATGCAAAGCAAATTATTCTATATCGACAGCTATAGTCGTTAGTATTCTAACCATTCCAGCCATTGGATCCAATATTGGGGTCTTTAATTTCTTACCTCTTGCATTACAGTATTCTGCAATGCGATACTTTGGCGCCTTTTTATTTTCGTACTTTATTGGATATGGGCTAACCTCCCTTATGAAGAAACCTGGATCAGTTTTAAAGCTCGAGTACACCAAAATGAGGCCCAAATCCTATGTGTCTTTTTTTCTTGCTATTTTTGTAGTGCTTCTTCTGCTTTTGGCACTAGTGATTATAAACCCTGACTTTCTCTAACCTGATCCAATATGGCTTAGCCTCGCCTTGCCACAAAACCCCCATGCTTGGTATAATTACCTTACATGGACGCTAGCACGCTTCTTAATAAAAAAGCACCCCGCTTTACCCTTCGTGATCAGGCAGGCCGCGAGCATGACATTGAGATGTATGCTGGAAAATGGGTCGTGCTCTACTTTTATCCCAAGGACGACACCCCGGGCTGTACCAAAGAGGCCTGTGATTTCCGTGACAACCTAGAACACTTTGAGCAAAATAATATTGTGGTACTGGGCATATCCAAAGATTCTGTCCCCTCTCACGAGGAGTTTGCACGAAAGTTTGATCTAAATTTTCCCATTCTTTCTGACGAAAAAAGAGAAGTCCTTCGCGCGTATGGAGCCTGGGGTAAAAAAACATTTATGGGGAGCACCTATGAAGGTGTGCTTCGCACCACATTTCTCATCGATCCCAAGGGCGTGGTGCGAAAGGTCTATCCGGCAGTCCGCCCCGCGGCTCACGCCACCAAAATTCTTGCCGACTTCGCGGAGCTTACACATTAGCGCCGGTCAATTTCTATGAAAAAACTATATTTATTGCCTCTACTTTTTTTTGTTGTTGCTTTTTTAAATAGTCGCACTACCCCTCAGATTGCCAAGGTTGCCCCCTCCCCCACACCATTGCTCTCTCCATCTCCTGCTCTAGTCTACTCCGTAGATACTCCGGGTACCTCCTCCACAATCGTCACCGCAAGAGCCCGCGTCACTCGGGTTATCGACGGGGACACAATCGAACTTGAGGGGGGGCAAAAAGTGCGCTACATCGGGATCGATACCCCAGAGACCAAAAAGCCCCGTACGCCAGTGCAGTGCTTTGGCCAGGAAGCGTACACAAAGAATAAAGAATTGGTGGAAGGACACGAAGTGATGCTAGAGCGGGATGTATCGGAGACTGACCGCTATGGCCGCTTGCTGCGCTATGTGTATCTTCCAAAAGAGAATAAAAATGCCTCCGGCGAAGCTATTTTTGTGAACGATTATTTGGTGCGCCAAGGCTATGCCTTTTCCTCTACGTATCCTCCGGACGTGAAGTACCAAGAATCATTTCTTGAAGCCCAACAGGAAGCCCGCGAAGCTAGCCGGGGCCTCTGGCACTCCTGCCCCACACAATAATTTCCTTCATCAGATATCTTATTGGGCAGATTTTTTGAGCACGTCGAGGAGGAGGCTTGGGTGATCGACCAGAAAATCCGGATTGTGGGCAGCGAGGAAATCGTGCGTGTTGAACCCCCAGGACACTGCGATTGAAGTGACCCCGGCATGGCGGGCGGCGGCAATATCGCGGATCTCGTCGCCGACATACACCACCTCCGAAGAGCTGTAGCCCCATTTTTTCATGAGTTTCAAGAGGCTCCGCTTCTTGCTAAAGATACCTATGTCTCCCTCCACAAAATCAAACATATGGAGATTGTTGTTTTTGAGGAATTCCTTGATATTTTGAGCAGAATTTGAGGTCAAGACACCAAGCGTGAGATCTTTTTTGTCCAATGACTCAAGTACATGGCTTATGCCACCAATGAGTGCCACGCGGGGTATTTCCTTGGCAAACTCAAGCCTCCCGCGGGCCAAAATAACAGGTACCTTCCAGGGTGAAATGTGATACTGCCTCATGATCGCAAAAGGCGACTCTTGCCGAAGACGGGCTACATCTTGCCGCTTGACCTTCAAGTAGCCAAAGTCGGCGCTCATACGATTGGCGATCTTGACGGCTACGTCTAGGGTGTCAGCCAGTGTGCCATCAAAATCGAAGATAATTACTTTTTTCTTCATTTGTTTATCAGATACACCACCTTCGCTTTGTCGTCGGACACGAAAAGGCTCCCTTCTTGGTCAAAAATCATATCCACAGGTCGCCCCAATGCCTCCCCTCCCTGCAAAAATCCACTTAAAAAGTCTTCTTCGGCGGTTATTCTGCCGCCCACCACATTCATGCGCACCACCTTGTAGCCCGTGGGCTCTGAGCGATTCCATGAGCCATGATAAGCCACGAGAAGATCGCCTTGCTCGTCCGCGGAGAACTCTTTCGAGTCGATGAATGTCAGGCCTAGGGGGGCAGAATGAGCTGGGATTTTGTATGCAGGCAGCTGAGTCGCCCCACAATAGGAAGGGGAGCGCTGGTTGAAATTCTTATCGTACACTCGGTCGCCGTAGCACACTGGCCACCCGTAATCTTCCCCGTCTCTTAGAATGTTCACTTCGTCAGGGGGTGCCTCGTCGCCCAGAAAATCGCGCCCCATCTCAGTAGCCCACACTTCTTGCGTGGTAGGGTTGACCGCGATAAATACGGCGTTGCGAAGACCTTTTGCATAGACTCGCGGAGCCTTACCTTCTGCATTGGAGATAATCACGGTGCCAATAAATTCTTCTTTTTCGAAGCACACATCACATGTGGAACCCAAGGACACATACATATCCCCCTTCTTGTTGAATACGATCGACCGCGTGAAATGCCGGCCACCGGGGGGAAGGGCGAACAATGTTTTTTCCTTTTGAGCAGTAAGCGCTTTTTCGTCAAACAAGTAGCGCGTGACTTCTGTTTCTGCGGCAACATACAATTTGCCGTTGTAGAAGGCTAAACCATGGGGATTGTCGAGGCCGCTTAAAATCGACTTGACTTCGTCTGCCTTGCCGTCCTTATTCTTGTCGGGCATAGCAAATACTTTGCCATCTTGAGTCGCCGATACTAATAATGTCCCTTCTGGAGAGAACTCAAGATCGCGCGCGATCCCCACCCCTTTGGCGAATACGCTCACCTTGTAGCCTGGCGCCACTTTAAGTGGTATCTCCACAGCCTCCCCTTGCTTTTTTGATGCATTTTGATCAAGAATGTCGGTAATATTTTTGGAGGGAGGAAGTACTGCAGGCTTGATACCGCTAATAACCGGTATCATAAACGCTAATATCGCAAGAAGAAGGATAACAATAATGAGAAAAAACGCCGCTTTTTTCATGGAATATAGTATAACAGAAGAGGAACAGTACACTCGGGCGACCACTTCGCACGCTCAGTGTAAAGGGCGCTAAAGAACAGGGGTTTACCCCGAGCAAAGCGAGGGGCAGGCCCCGTCGCACGAAAAGTCCGAGGGGGAATCTGGAACAAAGACTTGGTGAAGAGACCCTCGTGTGCCAGTGTTAAAATCGGGGTTGACAAGTGAACAATCGTTCACTACACTGGTAATCTATGCACTCATTTGGTGTCTTTCGCCTCGAGCGCTTGAAGCACTTTTACGCCAAGCACCGGTTCCTCCCTTCCTACTCTCGGATGCTGCGCCTCTTCAATGTGTCCTCCAAGAATTCAGTGCACAAAATCATCAATAAATTCGTGACTCAAGGCTACTTCACCAAAGATGGGGGGCGCTTGGTGCCTACCAAGAGCTTCTTCGCCCTCCCATACTCAGGCGTCGTCAAGGCAGGGTTCCCCACTGGGGCGGAAAACACGACTGATTTTCTGAGTCTCGACGAGTATCTTATCGAAAAGCCCACAGCTTCATTCCTTCTCAAGGTCTCGGGCGATTCTCTGAGTGGAATCGGCATCATGCCCGATGATCTGGTGGTGGTAGAGCGCACCCACGAACCCAAGAATGGCGATATCGTGTTGGCCCACATCGACCGAGAGTGGACCCTCAAGATACTCGAGAAAAAAGATGGCACGGTGCTTCTTATATCCGCCAATCCCAAGTATCCTCCCTTCCAGCCACAAGAGGAGCTTGAGATCTATGGCAAAGTAAAAGCCGTGATTAGAAAGTTTTAATAGCCATGATGCAGATCTAGCGGATTATATACAGATACTGCAGATATGCGGATATCCGCATGTTCGCAAGATCGGCATGAGATCCGTATCATCGGCATCATATTTTGTATGTTCCAGGTCTACGACTGGCCCCAAGTCATTCTCCATCTTGATGGAGATTCCTTCTTCTCAAGCGTGATGCAGGCTGTCAATCCGCGCCTTCGCGGGCGTGCCATGGTGACGGGAAGCGAGCGGGGCGTGGCCACTGCAATCTCACCTGAGGCCAAAAAATTAGGTATTATCAGAGCGACTCCAATCTTTGAAATCAAAAAACGCTTCCCCCAGGTCATCATCGTGGCCTCTGATTATGAGCTCTTTCAGATGTTTTCCCAAAAAATGTTCACCATCCTGCGTAAATACGCGCCCACTATCGAAGAATACTCCGTAGACGAGGCATTTGCCGACCTCAAGGGCCTACGGCGCCCCCTCAATATGACCTATCAGGAGATCGCCCAGGCCGTAAAACACGATATCGAATCCTCTTTGGGTATTTCTATCTCAGTCGGGGTCTCTATCACCAAGTCCTTGGCCAAGATAGCAAGTAATTTCAATAAGCCCTCGGGCCTCACTTTAATCCCCGGTCGATTTATCCAAAATTATCTAGGCAAGGTGCCAATTGAAAATGTGTGGGGCATTGGCACCAACACCAGTAGCTATCTCCAGAAGTTAGGTATTAAGACTGCCCTCGAGTTTGCTTCGCGCTCTGAGGATTTTGTCACCACCCACCTAAGCCGCCCATTTTTTGAGATCTGGCAGGAGCTTCGCGGACATCAAGTGTATGCGCTTTCTGGCGCTTCCAAAACTTCATATCAATCTATTACCAGAAGTCGTACATTTACTCCAGCGACCAATAATCCTTATGTATTGTGGGGCAGGATTTTAGGGCATGTCGAGGAAGCATTCATTGAGGCACGACGATTTCGTTATCGGGTGGGGTCTATCAGTCTTTTTCTCAAAACGCAGAGCTTCCGCTATCATCACTCTGATATCAAGCCGCTTACGCCAGCAGAGTATCCTCACCTTATAAAAAAGGATCTCGAAGAGGCATTTTCTCGGGTCTATCAGCACAGCACTACTTACCGCACCACCGGAGTCACGATAAGCGGTCTTGAGGAAGCAGCTAGCACTCAAGGGTCGCTTTTTGACCAAACGGCCTCAGATGAGAAGATCAAGAAAACGTACCCTCTTATCGAGGCCGGCAAGGTGCACTTTGGCTCAAGTCTCTATGAAGGAAGAAAACTACAAGAAAAAAAGCCTACCCACTTTGCCATCCCCACCATGAGCCTCACTGATCTTAAGGTATCATAAAATATTTTCCTTTCTTTTTGATAAGTCCGTCGTGGATGAGAGTGGTCAGTATCTTATTGATTTTTTCAGGAGCACTATGGTAGCCTTCGATGTCGCTCTTCACAATTTGATTATTCTCCACAATTGCTTTTATAATTTTTCCTCGCAGCTGCCTCGGGGAGCCTTCAAATCTTGACTGCGTCGCGTAATGCGCACTTGCGCGAGAGGGGTTCTTGTGCAATTTCTTGAGGTGCACTCCATAGTCCATAAGCGCGTAGTACCATTCTCGTGGATTTTTCTTGTCTAGCGTTTGTGTGACCAATGACAACAATTGTGTATCGTCAACATCTTTTTTATCCGCAAAGAACTCATGAATAAAGACGCTGCGTATATTGGTCTCGATAAATATTTCTTGCGCGTTTTGAGAGAACGCTAAGACCGCTCCGGCTGTTGAGGGTCCTACCCCAGGAAGCGCGACAAGTGCTTGGTGTAGAAAAGGTATTTTGCCGTTATGTTTTTGATCTATTATCGCCGCTGCCCGATGAAGCAAAAGGGCTCGCTTGTTGTAGCCTAGTCCTTGCCAGACCGTTAAGACAGCGCTAAATGGAGCATGAGCTAACTCGCCTACATTAGGAAATTTTTTGACAAACTCATTGTATTTTGTGACAACCCGGTCGGCCTGTGTCTGCTGGAGCATCACCTCTGAGACCAAGATTTTATAGGGGTCGCGCGTGCGGCGCCAGGGAAAGTCGCGCTTATTTTTCGTATAATACTCATACACTTTTTTCTTAAAAGTCATATATATGGCACCTCTCTTTCTTCTTTACGTTGACAAACTTTTACTTACCGGTATTATTGCATATCTTGCAAAGTTGGTGGTGCCCTACAGAGGATTCTTTCCTTATTCTGAGCAGCTACTCACGTTTGCTGTGCCCGACTACATTTATTCTCTGGCCAACTTTGACGGAATTCATTATATACAAATCGCTAGTGTCGGCTATTCGCAATACCAAGAGGCCTTCTTCCCTCTCTATCCCTTGCTTATTCGTTTTTTCTCAAATAATTTCTTCCATAACCCGCTGGTGGCTGGCCTCTTGATTTCCAATATTTCATTTATTGTAGGACTCGTATTTTTTTATAAGCTATTGAGGCTTTTGAAGCACAGCTGGCCAATGTGGACGATTGTATTTCTTCTTGCCTTTCCCACTTCTTTTTTCTTTCACGCCGTATACACTGAAAGTCTCTTTTTCATGCTCGTTACGGTAAGTTTGTATTTTCTAAAGACTAAAAAATTTGTGATTGCCGGCCTCCTTGCTGCGGCCGCTTCCGCTACACGTCTTACAGGAGTATTCCTTTTTATTCCTTTCGTGTTTTTGGCCTACAAAAAGGGTCGTGGATTCAATCTTCTGTACAGCTTCTTGCCGCCTCTTGGACTAGCCGCATATATGATATATCTCTACGTCACAACTGGCAGTCCTTTTTCTTTTTTTTCGTCTCTTGCCGCGTTTGGCCCTCAGCGCAGCACTCACTTGATATTGCTTCCACAGGTATATTTCCGGTATCTCAAGATTTTCTTCTTCTCCGATCTGAGTGTGGCATACTTTATTGCATTCATCGAGTGCTTCATCTTTACCTCCTTTTTTGTCATCTGCACAAGAGAAGTATTTAGATCATATAAAAAGAGAGAGTGGTTTTATTTCTCTCTTGCCCTATTTTCCTTAGCCATCCTACTTCTGCCGACTTTCACAGGAAGCTTCTCATCGATTCCCCGATATGCCCTCCTTGCCCCCACGCCCTTTTTATATCTTGGGGCTCTTAAAAACACGGTCATAAAAGTACTTCTTCTTAGCGTATGCACGCTTCTGCAGACCATCGTATTTGCACTTTTTGTGCAGGGATATTTTGTGGGGTAATTAGCGCGAGTCCCGGGCAAGAATCCGCCGAAGTGAAAAGTAAAGCATATTGAAAAGAATTCCCGACACCATTGTATAGACCAAGAGATGAGACGAGTACAGAGTCCTTGTCACATCATGGAGCACTCCTTCCAGATTAGTCACGAGCTCCCATGAGTTAGTGCGCTGAATGCGACCCATGGTGACCCCAAATGCGATCATAAAGTTGATGATCATTATGACGGCTTCGATGCTCAAAATCGCAGGCAGCGAGAGGCGGCGGTAGATGGGCCTAATTCCCTGCTCAAAAAATCGCAGACTCAGATAAAATGTCACGAATCCAAATGGTATAAATACCAAGTACTGCCCCAAGAGAATCAGGCGCCCGGCACCTTCCACATACTGCCACTGCTCAAAAAGATGGATTATATCGGTCAGGATATAGATCGTGTTAGGCACAAATGCAAGCCAAAGGGGCGCAATCAGGAGCTTGGTACGGCGACTAGAGGCGTGGAGGAAGGCATACGCCAAGGCCACCCCGACCGTGGCCAGAAAGGCGTTCCAGCTCATCCAAAGGGCATTAAATTCAAGAATACTCATAGACAAAGTGAGCTTATATTATACCATTTTAGGCCCAAAAATCAACCCCCGCCCCCTCCTTACAAACCCCAGGGGTTTGTTGAGGCTAAATCCAGCAAAAAAGCCCAAATTCTTACTTGTTTTTAACATTAGGAATGCTATAATTGTGGTGCATTAGAAGTTCTTGAAATCAACATGCTTCAAAAAATCGTGGACAAACTATTTGGGCCTTTAGAGATTGTGTATGCTCATTGCGATCTGCCGTGCGGTGTGTATGATCCAGTGCAGGCCCGGATCGAGGCCGAGTCGATCGCCAAGATCATGGAGAAATATTCGGGGCTAACTGCTGAGGATAAGACACGCGCTATTTTAATTAAGGAGCAGCGAGCAGAGCTGGTGAAGCATCATCTCTGGGTACTGTGGACTGATTATTTTAAACCGGAACATCTCAAGGCGCACCCAAATCTTCATGACCTTTTCTGGCGCGCCACCAAAAAGGCGGGAGAAGCCAAGAGGGTGCCGGACGTGAAAGTAGGAGAGGAGCTCATTGACTTGATCGAAGAAATTGCCGTGATATTTAAGGAAACGAAGAAAAAATAATGCGCTTCGTGGTGCAGGGACGTAGCATGGAGCCCACTTTTCATAGTGGCGATCGCCTGTTCGTGAGTGACTTGTATTACCGTTTATTTCGGCCCCGTGCCAACGACGTTGTTGTTGCTAAAGATCCACGCACAGGAAAGTTGCTACTCAAACGCATCACTAAATTGAAGAACGGATATTATTTTGTGCAGGGAGATAATCCCTCAAAAAGCACCGACAGCCGCCAGTTTGGGAAAGTTCCTCGCAAGAATATTGTCGGAAAGGTTTTGTTCCGTTACTTTAGCCTGCATAAGTAACTTACCTTGTCGGTCTATAAAATTTTGAAAGATCCCACAATATCTTGATAAATCTTTTTACTCATATCATTTTGATTTGAAGCTGTGTTTGCCTTTGAGACTAAAATTTCATAAATACTATTTTTCTCCGTGGTCGCATACACTTTTTCTCCTTTGTAATATTCTGTGTCAAAACCTTGAGTCTGATATATTTTTTGTCCATTCGTCAGCGTCATAAGTTGTATATCAGTATTTGATGTCAACACATGACTACGTTTAAACGGTCCATTATTGAAAATAACTTTTGGATCATTTGCCCTAACCGCTTGATTTACTATATCACTACCAGGACCAACATAAATATGTAGTATGTAACCCTGCCCTGAAATAGGCTCTAATACAATTCCATATATACCGCTATATGACGCACCTTTCGATTCCGCTATTGTATAGTCTTTGGGGAAACTTACCGAGAACCCCAATCCATAGTCTGTATATGTTTGCGAATTCTCAGTCTGTTTGACTGTTGGAATTTGTTGTGAAACTTGCTGTTGATTTTGTTGGGTCATTTTATTGCTTATGTACCAATAAGTTCCCAACGAAGATAAAACTGCGATGACTAGTGCAAAAGCAAGAAGTGCGAAGACTCGCATAAGAGATGTCTTAGGGGGATTGGCGGGTTGAGTTTGCGTAGGATCCATTAGATTAAGAGTAGACAAATATCCCGCAGAAATCAAGCTACTTTTTCTTAAGGTCTTTTTTAGGGACGGTCTCCGGGGGCTCTTTGGGTACGTCAAGTCGGTCAAGCTTAAGGATCGTGACCGCAAAATATACCACAGCGGCAATTATGACGAAGTTGATAAGAGCCACCACAAAGCTTCCCCACTTGATGTTGGCTGAAGCGACATGAATTGACGCGCCGTCTAAGTTCTTGGCGAACCCAAGACCCAACCCAACAAAAGGATTGATGAGATTATCAACAAATGATTTCACAAGGCGACTGACCTCTTGTCCGAGGATAAACCCCACAGCAAACCCGACGACGCCCTGTTTCCTAATAAATTCTACAAAGCCTCTCATACAAAAAAATTGAAAAGACTTAATCCGTCGTTTATTGTCTGTTGTCGACTTTAGGTCGGGCAACATTTACCACGATATTGCGTCCGTCTACCTCCTTGCCTTCCATCGCTTCAATAGCTTTTTGGGCTGCCTCTTCTGAGGCAAACTCTACGAATCCAAAACCCTTTGAGCGACCAGAATGCCGGTCTGAGATCACAATTGCGTCTGACACCTCACCAAACTCGGCGAATAAATCGCGAAGCTGATCGGTGGTCATTGTGTAGGGAAGATTCCCCACATATAATTTGTTTTTCATATAAATAATTCACCTCCTTTGCGCATTAAGAACATGAAATTTGAAAAATCTGGATATAACTAGCAGATAAATTTGTGTAAGAAGCTCAATCCCGCAGGCCGACTCCTCTTTTATTATTATAGCATATTCAGGGGCCAATGCAAGTGTAATACTACCCTCCGCCTGGGTGCTTTTGCCCTTCCTGACGCTCAAGCTCCTCCATCGACTCCTTGCCTAGCTTCTGAAGTTTCTGCTTCTGATGGGAATGTTTTTTGGGGTCGTGTTTGATGTCGTCTTTGTGCATATATACTCACCTCTTTTAGAATCCGTTGACGAACTTATAAAGTGAATTCTACGGATTCTTAAATCCGCCGCTCAAGCGCTCTTTGGAGCGTGTATGAATAATACCCAAAAGCTCCAAAGTAAGCTTAGGCGGACATACTTCTAGTATACTCCCTGATTTCCTTCTTGCACATTCATTACGTTGCATGAAGGGCCTTATGCTCTATATCTCCTCATCCATTAGGTACTCATTCTCAAGCACCTGGTCTTGATCGCTGTTACGGCGCCCTTTGCTGCGGGCGGGGCGATTAGTAGTGTTTTGCTTTTTTTTAGCTCGTGCCATAATAGTCACCTCCTTTCAATTATTTTTCATCAATCTCCAATTTCTAACAATGGTTTAAGTTTACTGGAAGGCCATAAAATTACCGCTAGAATAAGGCAAGAAAATGGTAAGAAGAAAAGGAGCGGCTAGCGATTTTTATGCCACCCTCACCGCCTGCCTGCTCGCCTCGCTGAAGCTCCGTCGAGGCGGGCCGGCAGGCAGGCTTTCTTGACGAGAGCAGCGATCTCCGCCTCTTGCGCGGCAGTCAACTTCTTGATGGCGAAGGAGGTCGGCCACATAGGGCCTTCGTCGAGATTTGCCACATCGCTAAAGCCCAAGGTCGCGTACCTCGCTTTGAACTTGTGTGCACTTTGAAAGAAGCAGACGACCTTGCCGTCCTTCTTGGCATATGCGGGCATCCCGTACCAAGTTTTGGACATAAGTGTGGGCGCGTTGGCTTTGATGATCGCATGAAGTCTCTTTGCCATGGTGCGATCGGGTTCCTGCATCTGCGCGATCTTCGCAAGTAAGGCGCTTTCTCCCGCCTGCCTGCCGGCAGGCAGGTCCGCCCTGTTGCCTTCCGCCTTTAGCTCTTTTGCGCGTTCCTGCATAGCCGCCCGCTCGAAGTCCGAGAATCCCTTGACCTTTTTGGTGGTGCTTGCCATAGTCTATTCTATCAAATCTTTCTTGCCGAAGTGCTCCCCCTGATTGACGCATTCAGGAACAGAGAGATTGAGTTTGAATATGAGTATAACATATTAAAAAACTTCAACCTCTAACTTTGATAGACTTAGATTATGCGATTTTGGAAGTCATATAAGTATAAGAATCTTACTTTTTTAGTACTGAGTCTTGCAGTTGCGGTATTTCTCTACAAATACGAGGTTTTGCACTCAATTTTATTGCATCTAAATGGACTCGGGTATGTCGGAGCCTTTTTTGCAGGTATGCTTTTTGTCTCTACTTTTACCGTGGCTAGCGGAGCAATTATCTTGCTTGTTTTGGCAGAGGAATTATCCCATGTAGGTATAGGCATAGTTGCAGGGCTAGGTGCGGTACTGGGAGATTATATTATCTTTAGGTCAATAAGAAATAAGGATTTAATAAACGAAGTCAAACACCTGTTTGAGTTTTTCCAATCGGAGAAAGTTTCACATCTTATTCATACTAAGTACTTTAGTTGGACGCTGCCTGTCGTGGGGGCTCTACTTATCGCCTCGCCCTTACCTGATGAGCTTGGAGTAAGTCTTATAGGTATATCAAAAATGAGACCATATCAGTTTTTGTTTGTATCATTTCTTCTTAATGCGATTGGGATATTTTTGGTTGTCTCTGCCTCTGCAGTTGTTAAGCCCTAAGTACTCGCTAAACTGGATGCATATAGAACTTATGATTGGCTAAAAAACAGCAGACTACTATTTCAGATTATTTAAAACCTACCGCACTGCTCACTATACTGATTGAGGAGTTTGTTCGATAATCACTACCGGCTCATTTCCGATTACCCACGCATCATGTCCTGGTAGAATTAAGGATACATCACCCGGTCCATATTCTTTTTCAATTCCATCAACCATTTTCACGCCCAATCGGCCTGAGATGTGAACATTAAGATGTGGGATTTGGCAACTGTCAGTTTTGGCAGTTGGTTTCACGTCCTCAGACCATCTCCATCCTGGTTGGAATGTAAGCCTTCTTAGGGTAAATCCACCAAGTTTTACTACGTCAACAGTGCCTCTTCCTGGTTTATGTTGCTCGTCTGGACTATCAAAGTTTTTATCTTGAAGTTTTGACATATTTTCACCTCCTTACTTTACTGAAATCATTATATCAATAAGTAGAATGAAATTGCTCCCCGGCGAGATATCCTACGTTAAAACTACGGAATACCTATTTCGCCGGTAGAAAAATCATCTTTCTCTGAAACTTCCAACGAGTCTTTTATAAGCAAAGGCCTTACCCGATCCTGATTTTAAATACAGCTCAAAATCTTTAGCTTGTTTTAGTGTTGGAAAAGCACAATACCAAATCAATTTCCAGGGCGCATGTGGCTTAGTCGATGGTGACAAACCATTGTTGTGTTGTTCTACTCTTTCTTTTAAATGAGGACTGTGACCATAGTAAAAGATTTTAGATTTTGAGCTATAAAGAATATATGCATAGTACATATTGGCGACAGTCATCTGAAGCTTCAGCGAAAGATGGCTCCCCGGCGAGGATTCGAACCTCGAACCTTGAAGTTAACAGCTTCCTGCTCTACCATTGAGCTACCGGGGATTTATCCTATTATAACATTGTGCTGGCGCGTCTTCCTGATATAATTTCTAAATAAATTCGCAGAAGGAGGTGAATCTATATGTGTTATACCTGTGGGTGCAAATTACCATACGAGAGACATGGGGATAAAAGAAATATTATTGAAGACGATTTAGTCGATTCAGGCAAGACAAAGACAGTTAAAAATGCAGGACGAAAAACTGCAAAAGAGAATATGATGGAGCTCTTGGAAATTCAAAAAAAGAAAGGAGACTTAGATAATCCGAAGAAAGACTATAATTAAACAGGCAGAACACTTGAAAAGCCCGTGTCAAAATGAACGACGAAGCCGAGTCTGACTCGGCGAAGCCAAAAAATTGACATTGACATCTGAAATGTAATATATTAAAGTAATAATTATGGCCAATATTGCAGATGACTTTAAAGATGCTTTAACTTCTGTAGTTTCTGGTGCAGGCGATGTGGTGGCTACCACTTCCGGAGTTGCCAAAAATACAATTGTCAAAACTCTTCAAGCCGCAGGCGGAGTTGCGAGTACTTCTGTAGATACTGTCGGAAATGTGGTTTCTGAAGGGGTAACAGTCGCTTCACAAACAGGAGTTTCTGTAACACAAGCGGTAACCGGCCTGGTAAAAGGTTCGATTGAAGGAGTCAAAGAAGTGGGAGGCGATCTGGGCTCAACTACGACACAGGCCGCTAGTAGCGCTATAAAAAGCGTTGCGAAGGTCGGGGGAGATGTTGGAGAAGCTGCCGTTTCGGCTGTTGAAGGAGCAATTAAAGCCGCGGGAAATATAGGTGAAGACTCGGGCAATCTTGCCAAAAACGCAGTGATGGGCATACTTCAAGCCGCGGACGAAGTGGGAAGCCAAGCTGGGAGCAGTGTGAGAAAAGCGCTCCTTAATGCTGCAGCGCTACCACATAACGTTATTGATGCGCTTCTTACCGGTAAAACTGAATAAGAAAATTGTCTTATTCTACTTCCTTAAAGCCGTTAGTAAAAAATACATTGATGTGATATTATGCTTTTATGGCAAGCGTAAGTACGTATCTTAACTTCCCCCGCAACACCGAGGAAGCATTTAACTTCTACAAGTCAGTGTTTGGTGGCGAATTTGACGGCAAAATTAGTCGCATAGGTGAGGTGCCGCCCCAGGAAGGTCAGCCTCCCATGAAAGATGAAGACAAAAATCTGGTCATGCATGTGGCACTTCCGATATTGGGAGGCCATCTACTAATGGGCACGGATGCACCGGAGTCGATGGGTTTTAAGGTTAATTTTGGTAATAATGTATATATTAATCTCGAGCCAGACACCAGGCAAGAATTAGACAAACTCTTCAATGCACTTTCTGCGGGAGGTAAGGTCGAGATGAAGCCTCAGGAAATGTTTTGGGGAGACTATTTTGGGTCATGTACAGATAAATTTGGCGTGCAATGGATGTTCAACTGCTCCAGTAAACCGTAAACTCCTATTCCTTGACTTTTTTATACGTATTCTTTAGTATCAATGCATATGACTCCTGAAGGTCCCCCACAAGCAGCTTCGGCAAAACCTCCAGTAATAATAGAAAATTTACTTCTTAAAGGTAAACTCAATGATAATGCGACGCTGACATATAAAGATCAGACATTAACGCTTAAAGAACTGCGTGAATTAGAGACTCAAGGTATAAGCGTATGTCCTGTTGATTTTGCGAGTAAATTTTACAGCGCATTTGAAACGGGTGGTGAAGAAGCTGTAGGAGAAGTTGTTACATCCGCTAGGTCACTATTAGGAGAGGATCGATTTCAAATGAGAGATTCTACTTTTGGGAAAAGCAAGGAGCGAGAGGAAAAAAAAAGAAGAGCAACCTAAAACTTCTGATGAAATAGAATCTTCAGAACCGCAAAATCTACAAGAAATAATAAGTGAAACTTCTGAACTTGAAACTGCAATAGTTGAGGAGTCTTCTTTTGATGAAATGCGCGAAGAGGAATCGCCAGAAGTTGAAAAACTACAACCTCAAGAAGTCTTACCTGAGACGATAACAGTTGCTATAAATCCCGCCAGCGAGGTCAAACCTCCGGAGCCTACCGAAAGTAATAAGCCTCCTTTGGAAACTATCCTTGTTGATTCGGAGCCAAAACCTCCTAAAGTTGAGCTACAGAAAGAAATCATAAAAGATCCAAAACCCGATACTGTCATCCTTGAGCAATCTACAGACGCAATGCCCGCCCTTCCACCAGAAGACATACCAGTTAAAAAAATGGCTTTAGACGTGACCAGGGCGGAACACAAAAAACAGATTTTTGAGCACTCAGTTGACACCGTTGATTCGATAATTTTTCTAGCCCCTCCCCCATTGGCAGAATCTGTTCTTGAAATCAAGAACGAACAACCTGCAGAGATTCCAACAGATACGCAAATAAATGCTGCACTAAAACAGGAGGCGGCAACAAAACCTCAAGAGGGCCTGATCATCGCAGATAAAGCGCTTCACGAACCAATTTTTATACGAGATACCCAAATAGAAGCTCAGGACACAAGTGATGTAGAACTCCTCAATCTAAGTTATTTAGTGAAACCTGAGGCAGAAAGCGAGGAAGTTGGAATTATACTAATAATTCAAGATGAGGAGAAAATAATTCTGGCAGCCCCGCCGGAAGAAAAAGTTAAAGGAGAGGTTGAAGTGCAAGAAGTAAACCCAATAAACACAGAGGAGGAATTATTGCAAGCGATTGCATACATTAGCGAATTACATGTTGAAGAACTTGATGAAGAAATGGAAATGGAAGAAGATTTTGAAGATGAGGAAGAGTTACAGAAGGAAATCATCATTATCCTTTCCGAAAAGATGTTTGCAATGCTCGAAGATTTTGAGAGTGAAAATGTTTTAGACCCGATAGATCAAGAGTCCTCTCCTTCCTTAGACGAGCTTTCAACTGAAAATGAAGAGGAGGCTGAAGAAAAAACCGTGACATTTCTGGTCGCGGGAGAAAATCCACGACACATGATTATAGGTTTTACAAAACTACAAGATATCCAAAACTTTTTCGAGGGCAAAAGAGAGTCTCGCGAGGAAGAAAATATCCAGACGCTGGAATCGCCGATTACAGGAGAGAAAAAGCCCGAGGAAAAAACAATAATTACTGTTGAGCGATTTGTAAAATTAGCTGAAACTATTGTTGATACACCTGCGGAAACTCAAGAAGAAGTGAGACAACCAGAGCCTTCGCTAGATGTTTCAAAAGATGTCATGATCGCAATTCGTTTGGCGCTTGCTCAGGGGGAAAAAACTGAAGCTATAGTAGATAATTTAGTTTCTGCATCAAATGAGCCAGAGAACAAAATAAAACGCAAAAAAAGTCTGTTGATAACTATTAGATCCGGCGAAGAAAAGATCGTGCTTGACATTAAGAAATTTAAAGAGCTTACAATAGCGCTTAAGAGAGATATTGAGGATCCAATTGATTTCACACTGTTTGAGCAAGCTCCTGAAGAGATAAAACGAGACGTTACGCAGAATCAATTTAATGTGTCCCTTACATTTTACTTTATTTATCAGGCACTACTGTTCTTACTCTCTCTTGAAGCCCCCTCAACGGCCTCATCATAATCTACAATAGCAGGGCTCGCCCATAGCACATTACCCCGGAGCAAGTGATTTTCTTATTCAATTCTTACAATTTTAGAGTATCATTCATCTTATGAAAGCAATACAAATTAATGCATACGGAGGTAGTGAAGTCTTAGAGGTCAATCAGAACAGTCCAACACCATCACTCAAGAAAGAACAGATACTTGTTGAAGTTCATGCCGCAAGCATTAATCCTTTTGATGCCAAGCTTCGCGCAGGCTACATGAAAGACGCGATCCCTCTCAAGTTCCCATTCACCATGGGAGAAGATTTTGCCGGAGTCGTGAAAGAAGTGGGAGCCGATGTATCTGATTTTAAGGCGGGTGATGAGGTCTTCGGAGCGGCCAGCGCCTTGGGCGGTGGATCAGGATCTTTTGCGCAGCTTGCGGCCGTTAACAGTAAAAATACTGCTTATAAACCTAAAAATATAAGCTTTGAAGAAGCAGCGTCCCTACCCTTGGTCGGATCAAGCGCAGTACAAGCGTTGGAGGAGCATATGAAGCTTCAAAAAGGTCAAAAAATTCTTATTCATGGAGGCGCAGGAGGGATAGGTAGCGTAGCAATTCAGCTGGCTAAATCTATTGGAGCTTATGTTGCCACCACGGTGAGCACAGACGACATGGATTTTGTAAAAAATTTGGGAGCTGATGAGGCGATTGATTATAAAAACGAAAAGTTTGAAGAAAAGCTAAAAGATTATGACGCAGTGTTTGACACCGTCGGAGGAGAGACCCAGACCAGGTCTTTTAAGGTGCTCAAAAAAGGCGGTGTGCTTGTGTCCATGTTGGGTGAGCCCAGCAAAGAACTTGCAAAAGAACATGGTGTGACTGGCGTAGGCCAAAGTACAGATACAAATGCGTCGCATCTTAAGCGCCTGGCAGAATTGGTGGGGAACGGAAAAATAAAGCCGGAAGTCGACAAAGTGTATCCACTAAGCGATGTCAAAGATGCATTCAAGCACCTTGAAGAAGGTAGTCCGAGGGGCAAAGTAGTATTAAAAATTTCGCCCCGGTAGGAACATTCCATGCGAAAAATAATTGTTCTCGAATTTCTTACCCTTGATGGTGTCATGCAGGCACCGGGCGGACCTAAGGAAGACACCAGTGGTGGCTTTAAATATGGAGGTTGGACCGTCCCTTATTTTGACGATTTTTTAGGAAAAGTCATGACAAAGCAAATGGCAGGAAAATATGATTTGTTACTCGGCAGAAAAACATTTGAAATATTTGCAGCGTACTGGCCAGAGCATTCAGATGCGTGGCCACAGGTAAATAAAATTACCAAATATGTTGCCACGAATAAACTTAAAAAACATGAATGGAACAACTCAGTTTTCTTAAAATCAGTGGATGATATAAAAAAACTCAAAAAAAAGAAAGGGCCGGATTTGCAAGTTTACGGCAGTGGAAATTTAATTCAAACACTTCTTAAGAATGATTTAGTTGATGAGCTTTGGTTAAAAATTTTCCCAATAACTCTTGGGAAGGGAAAGCGCTTGTTCGAAGACGGAGCAACTCCCGCAGCGTTTAAATTAACAGAATCTAAAACTTTACCAAGTGGAGTAATAATCGCAAACTACAAGCGCGCAGGAATTGTTAGAACCGGCTCGTTTTGATCTTACCTGCGGTATAAAATGAACACTTTTTATAAGCTTCTTGGTAGCGGACTTATTGTCGCCACCACCAATAACTTTGTGTGGTTCGCACTTACCTTCTGGATCTATCTTACGACCCGCTCAGTGGTGGCCACGGCCTATATAGCGGGTATTTATTTGGTGGCCACTTCACTCTCGGGATTTTGGTTTGGGTCACTCGTGGATCACAATAAGAAAAAAAATGTAATGCTCGGAAGCAGCATTGCCACTCTGATTTTCTTTACCTTAAGTTTTATTCTGTATAGCTCCACGCCAGCAAGTGCATTTGCGTCGGTGACAAATGTCACCCTTTGGATGTTCGTCTTACTTCTTATGTGTGGAGTTGTAGCCGGAAATATTTTCACTATTGCAATACCCACTCTTGTGACGGTCTTGGTGCCTGAGGACAAGCGCGACAAAGCAAATGGGATGTTTGGCGCTGTTATGGGGATTGGGTTTGCGATTACTTCAGTGGCTTCAGGCCTTGTGCTTGGATTTTTGGGGATGTTCTGGGTTTTGGTGATTGCAGTTGTATGCACAATTCTTGCAATAGTGTATCTAAGTCTTATTTCTATCCCTGAAAAGAAGATTATTCACACGGCCGAAGAGGTAAAGCCCAAAAAAATTGACATCAAGGGCACAATCGGAGCCATTAAAGCCGTGCCAGGGCTTTTTGCGCTTATTTTTTTCACAACATTTAATAATTTCCTAGGAGGTGTCTTTATGGCTCTTATGGACGCCTATGGATTGTCGCTTGTGTCAGTCCAGGTATGGGGCACTTTGTGGGGATTCTTGAGTTTAGGATTTATTTTCGGGGGACTTTTTATCGCCAAGTGGGGCCTGGGCAGGAATCCTCTTCGCACGTTGCTTCGCATCAATATGGTGACCTGGACTGTATGTATTTTCTTCACAATCCAGCCTTCAATTATCTTGCTTACAGCAGGAATGATGGTCTGGATGTGCCTAGTACCTTTCATTGAGGCCACAGAGCATACTGTGGTGCAAAAGGTGGTCCCTCCAGAGCGCCAAGGACGGGTGTTTGGATTTGCTCAAAGCGTGGAACAGGCGGCCTCGCCTGCCACAGCATTTTTGATCGGCCCAATTGCTCAATTTGTATTTATCCCGTTTATGACGACCGGGCGCGGGGTGGATCTAATCGGAGGATGGTTTGGCACGGGCACCGGTCGAGGAATTGCACTCGTATTTGTAATCACCGGAGTCTTGGGGCTAATTATGACGATCCTGGCTACCCGCTCTGCCTCTTATAAGCTCCTCTCCAAGCGTTACGTAGGAAATGAAACCAAGAGGATAACATAGAGGATAACCAAGAGGTTTTCCTCTTGATTAATATTTAACATATGCCCGCGCTCAAATTCAAATCAGTAATGAAGATCTATAACGGCAATCCATACATACACGTGACGGCTGAGCAGGCGACAAAGTTGGCGCCCGGCTGGCGCAAGCCACTTCCAGTCTTGGTACAGATCAATGGAAAGCCTGACCCGGCCTGGCGTATCAACATGATGCCGATAGGCGACGGGAGCTTTTACCTATATCTCCATGGCGATGTACGACGTGCATCCAATACCAAAGTCGGAGATTTGGTACATGTTGATGTACGATTTGATAATGAGTACAAAAGTGGCCCGATGCATCCGATGCCTGGGTGGTTTAAAAACGCTTTGGATAAGAATCCAATAGCAAAAAAGAACTGGCAGCGGCTTATTCCAAGTCGTCAAAAAGAAATCCTTCGCTATTTCTCATGGCTCAAGTCCCAGGCAGCAATAGATCGAAATCTTAAACGGGCTATCAAAGTTCTCTCAGGAAGTAACGACCGCTTCATGGCCCGCTCCTGGAAGAAGGGATCATAATTTTTAAAATAAAACTCTGACACAGTCGATCGATACCACAAGCCACTCTCACTCTCAAGCATTAGAAGTCGCTATAAAATAAGCTCAATTTCCCCCTTTGGAGTCATTAGTAGTCTTTTAGCTGAAAGCTCCGGGTGGTTAGAGCGGCGATTGAGAGCCCGAAGCAGTCGTTGCAGCCGTTGATCCAGTGACTTCTGTAGAAAATCTCAGTCTTGTGTGAAGACACGATCTCACTTTTGCAAAAAGGACACAGATACATCGCTTTGCTACTTTTCTTCAGTCTCATTATCATCTTGTGACTTACAGTCTACCACTTTCTTATCTATAATAGATACAGCTTCTCACTACCATAAAAATACCCGTATAATTTTGTATGAAGAAGGATGCGCTACTTTTTAAGTTGGGCCTATTTTGCCTATTCTATTGGATCATTGACATAATCAATATTCTCTTTTTTGTTCAAAAACCGGAGTTTATTCTTTGGTACTCGGTGATGGGGCTCCTCTTAACTGCAATTGCACTAATCTTACAAAGTCCCATACTAATCTCGACTATGTTCTGCGCGCTATTTCTGATGGAAAGCGCATACTCCTTGGATTTCTTGGGAAGAATACTCTTTGACTATCATTTTCTGGGAATATCAAGCTATGTATTTGAGCCCACTTATTCAAAAAAAGATTTCTTTATGGCTTTTTATCACTTTCTCATACCTCCTGCACTTCTTATTGCACACCTTCGAACAAAAAAATTTTACAAGCGCGCCTGGGTAGGGGCTATCATGTACGCGTCAACTATTCTAGTGCTAACATTTTTGTTGGTGCCACGATCTGGGACGGTCAACTGCGTGCACCAGCTCACCTTTTGCCGCGGAGCATTTTCGTTTATTCTTTATCAATTTCCATATCCGTACCGGATATTTGCGGCATTAGTATTTGTAGTTCTTGGTGTTTTCATACCCACCAACTATGTACTTCTCCAGATTGGCAGAAAACTCAAATGGAAAGAGGTAAAATTACCATAATGGTAGACCATGCAAAGATTCCTTTGGCTGACGACGATGTAGATTCCCTCAAAAGACTTGTGCGGATTCGAATTCCCCCACTGCTTATTGGTCTTTTTGTGGGGTTTTTGATATCTTTTGCCACTTCGCGCTTTGAAGAAGTACTCAAAACAAATGTTGAGGTCGCGTATTTTATCCCCTTCGTCGTATATATGGCAGCGGCCGTGGGAGCCCAAACTCAGACGATTTATACACGGGATCTCATCGACGGCACGGCGCGATTTAGCACGTACTTGGCCAAAGAGATGGCACTGGGAATCATACTGGGCGCTCTGTTTGGATTGGTTTCATGGGGTGTAGTGGTTATCTGGTTGGGTTCACACTTACTGGCTCTTTCTGTCGGCCTTGCGATTTTTGCCGCAATAAGTGCAGCTCCTCTTGTAGCTTTGACGGTGACCGAGATTCTTCAGCTTCACCATCAAGATCCAGCCGTAGGAGCAGGGCCAATCGCGACAGTCATTCAAGACACCATAAGCGTGGTCCTCTACGGAATTATAGCCAGCGCAATTATGCTCTCTTAAAAACTACAGCAAAGTACTAAGAAGCGCGACCGCAGCTCCCCCCATAACGACCGCAATAACTATTCCCAAAAGGTTGGACTCGAAAGAATTGGTGTGCTTCCCCATTATTTTTTTGTTGTTTGATATAAGAAGAATGAGAATAATAAGAGGAGGTGCAGCGATGCCATTGACGACCGCAGTATAGTAAAGCATCTTAAAGGGTGGGATATGCAAAAAGTTGATAAGGAGTCCCACTAAGGTGGCAACGGCGATAATGCCGTAAAATCCATAAGCCTTGCTTACATTGCGATACAATCCTTCTTTCCATCCTAAGGCTTCCGACAAAGCATACGCAGCCGACCCTGCCAACACTGGCACGGCCAAAAGCCCTGTACCCACAATACCCGCGGCAAATAGAAAAAATGCGAGATCGCCGGCCAATGGCCGCAAGGCCTCTGCGGCCTGACTTGCGGTCTCGATATTGGTCACCCCAGCGCCGTGTAATGTAGAAGCCGTGGTCACTATGATAAAAAACATCACGAGATTGGAGAAAAACATTCCTATTACTGTGTCCATGCGCATTTCTCGTATATCGCGATTCGTGACAAGTGGCACACCTCGCCCCATCATCCGAAGTTTTTTGTGAGCCACCTCCTCCTCTACTTCTTCTCCTGCCTGCCAAAAAAATAAATAGGGTGAGATCGTAGTGCCTAAGATTGCCACAACATTAAGAAGATATCCTTGGCTTAAAGTAAAATTGGGCACTAATGTAGAGTAGGCCACCTTACCCCAGTCCTGCTTCACCACAAACACCGTGATAATGTATGCAAAGAGGGAAAAGGTGAGGAATTTGAGATAGTTGGAGTACACCTTGTAGGACACTAGAATTTCAAGAAGCAATGTAAGCACGGTCATCCCAACCAACAAAAAGATAAAAGGGATATCCACAATAAGCTCGGCTGAGGCGGCCATCGCCCCCAAATCTGCTCCGATATTAATGGTGTTGGCCGTAAGAAGAAGAAGTACTGCAAAATACAATACAGATCGAGAGTAGTGTCCTTTAATAACTCCAGATAAACCTTTTCCTGTCACCATTCCGATTCGTCCGCACATCTCTTGCACTATCGTCATGAACGGAAAGGAGAAGACTGCTGTCCATAGCTGCCCGTAGCCAAACATCGCGCCCGTCTGAGAGTAGGTCGCGATCCCCGAGGGGTCATCGTCGGAGGCCCCAGTGATAAATCCCGGGCCCAATATCTTGAAGAACTTTTTTATTTTTTTAAGCATCGCTTATCCTTATTATACGGGAGAATAAAACGCCAACATGGTATACTTTCTCACTCATGGAATTTGTATTTCAATTCTTGTTAGTGCTTGTCCTGGTCCTCTTGAATGCCTACTTTGTGGCTTCAGAGTTTGCCCTGGTGGCAGTGCGAAAAACCCGAATCAATGAGCTGGCCAGGCGGGGCAACAGAGCTGCCCGCCTCGTACAATCGGCTCTTGAGGACCTTGATAGCTTCATCTCCTCCACTCAGCTAGGTATCACTATAGCAAGTCTTTCTTTAGGATGGATTGGTGAGCCAGCGATCGCTCGCTTCCTTGAGCCATTTTTCACATTTCTTCCCCAAAATGCAGCCATCATCTCTGCCCACAGTATAGCTGTTGCGATCGCGTTTTTTTTAATAACATTTCTTCATATCGTGTTGGGTGAGCTTGCCCCCAAAACAATCGCCCTGCAGAGGGCGGAGATCGTAACTCTGGTCATCATTGCTCCACTTGCCATCTTTACAAGGGTTTTTAGGCCTTTTATTTTTGTCTTAAACGGTGCGGGCAACACAATACTCAAAATGTTTGGCTTCACGCCTCTCAAGGGCCATCAGCTTGTCCATTCAGAGGAAGAAATCAAGATGATACTCGCCCAAAGTGTAGCTGGGGGGGCGATTGAGAAAGGAGAGGCCGACATGGTGTCGAGCGTGTTTAGATTAGGTGATATATCGGTCAAGCAAATCATGATTCCGCGCACTGAAGTGATCGCCTTCAATGTCGCCACCACTCTTGAGAACATGAGGCGGCGCGTGGAGCATCACCTTCACAGTCGTTTTCCCGTCTACGAACACTCTGTGGATAATGTAATTGGATTTGTACATATTAAAGACATATATAGAGCGCTTCTTCAGAACAAAAAAGACAAGAAAATTTCAGACACCAATGTAATACGTGAGATCATCACCATTCCCGAGGTAAAACGCATTGATGATGTGCTTTTGGACATGCGAAAAAAAAGTATACATATTGCTATCGTGGAGGATGAGTACGGAGGAACTGCAGGAATCGTGACGCTGGAGGACATTATCGAAAGCTTGGTTGGGGAAATACAGGATGAGTTTGAGAGCCCCCGGCACGAAATACATCGAGAGAAAAATGGCAGCTATCTCATAGACGGGCTCACACCACTGGAGAAAATACAAAATAAATTCAACCTCCCCATGAAAGGTCAGGGATATACCACCATCGGGGGCCTGACATTTGGGCTACTGGGCCGGGAGGCAAAAAAAGGAGACTTCGTACAGATCGGGAATATTTCTATTACCGTCCAAGAGATGGCCCGAAAAAGAATAAAGACGATTATATTAAAAAAGGAAACGCTTAATCGCAAGAAGCGTAAAATCAAATAGCGATTGTGAATCGCTTCCTTGCTCCCATCACGGTAGCGTGCAGTACAACTTGCCTCTGATCCGGCTATTTCTTTGCTATAATACACTATGCCCGCTAAAAAGAAGAAAAGAATTTTGTCAAAATCTACTCAACCAAAAAATGAGGAAGCAAAGAAATCTCCTATAATCGCTTCTAATAATGCCCCCTCAAAACGTATTAATAAATACTACGTAGTCGTAGCGCTTCTGAGCTTAATCCTTCTTTCGGTTCTCTTTTTCAAAGGCTTTTTAGTTGCGGCCACGGTCAATGGCAAGCCTATTAGTAGATTTACTGTAATTGGAGAGCTAGAAAAGCAATCAGGGCAAAAGGTGCTTGACTCGCTTATTACAGAAGCTCTCGTGAAGGAAGCCGCAGAAAAACAAAATATTACAGTTACTGATTCGGAGCTGAATGAGGAATTAGCCAATATTGAAAAATCCCTTAAGGCGCAGGGGCAAGATTTTAATCAAGTGTTAGTCGCACAAGGGCTGACACGGGAAAAATTGAAAGAGCAGATTAAAATACAAAAAATTGTGGAGAAATTATTTGCTAAAGACATACAAGTAAGCGACAAAGAAGTGCAAGACTTTATAGATAAGAATAAAGAGCTCATGCCTGAGGGCTCGAGTGATGCGCAAATACAAGAACAAACTAAGACACAACTGGAGCAATCGAAGCTCAACGAGAAATTTCAATCATGGATTGCTACTCAGCGGACCAATGCTAAGATCCACTACTTCGTGAAGTATTAAGGTATTTTAATCCAGTATCTTAATTTTTGAGGTTTTGCGGCGGGCATTTCTAAAGCGTTTTCAACTTCTCCACCACTGGCCTCAATGATTTTCTTTGAAGCTTCGTTGGTGACATCACACGTTATTAATGCATTTTCGATACCGAGATCTTTTGCCTTTTTGATGGTGTCGAACTTTTTGACTTTCTTGAGCATCACGTATCTTTATTATACGTGAAGCGGTATGGAGATGAGCCTATGAGATTTAAGATATAATAATATAGATGGAACATCCCCGCGTGCGCCACTCCGGACGCTCAATTAAGATAGATGTGCTTCGAGGCGGGGCGGTTATTGGGATGATCGCCGCCCATGCCCTATTTTTCTTTCATAATGGGTCCAATGCATTCCTGCTATTCATCGAGAAGTTTCTCAATATGAGTGTATTTACACTTTTTGTGTTTGTATATGGCCAGGCACTCTCCAAATGGCTCGATGAACATGCGCATGAGCACTCGAAGCGGATATGGATACTTTCCTTAAAGCGCGCGGTACTTATTTATTTTGTTTATGCGATCACTTCTTTAGGCGCACTTATTACTTCAAAAGGAGAGCTTTCTCAACTTATCTCGGTGCTCACGCTCGCGTCGGCGCCAAGTTTTACCGAGTACATGCAGCTTTTCATCGTTCTTGCAATTCTCACACCAATACTTCGTCTGCTTTTTAGATATACTCGATCTTCATTGCTTCTCACTTTTATTACCGGCGGATTTTTTTACCTTCTTGGCGTCATACTTTATGAAATTCCGGTCCCCGCATTTCTTGTAGGATTAAAAGCGATTTTTATCGGTCATGAAGAAATCTTGCGATTCCCAGTGTTTTTGTACCTTCCGGTTGTCTTGTGGGGCTTGTGGTGGCAGCATGATGCTGACCACAACATCCAGGATAAAGCGCACACAAGGGCGCATCTGGGAGTTCTGATTGGGATGGTTTTTGTGACGGTATTTGGCATTTTTCTTATTCGTTTTGCGAATGTCCCTCTTCTTAATCCAGATATCAGATGGCCTCCCTCAATTGCATTTCTTACGATGGGGATAAGTGTCGCAGCAATTTCTTTATTTTTAATGCCTGTCTTTGCACGGCTCGGCAATCGGCTAAAGCGAATCATCGCGTACTTTGGTCGCGACGCTTTGGATATCTGGGTCACCCATCTTTTGCTTTTATTTTTCTATAGACAATATGTCAACTTTCAGTCCGGCAATGCCGCAATCGTCTTTGGCATTATTGCAATACTGATTTTCGCAACAATACTCTTATCATCTATAAATATCACCAATCATATACGTTTCCCCTTAGGACTTGCATTTGGCGGGGCAACGCGATTTAGAAAAAGATATGTTATATACGCAGTCCTTGCGCTTATTTTGATAGTCTTATCAAGCGGTACCTCCGGTAACCCATACGGAAATTTTTTAGCAGCACCTGCTCTCACAATCGCCAAGAAGCTGCCGGCAAATACAAAAGTAACTCTAGCCTCTAATTATTTATGGTATGTAAAACATCATCCCGTCCCTCAGACTGTCGAGCTTATTGTGGAAGCGCAAAGCGGCGGTCACAATGTTGAAATAAATCCTGAGCTTGTAACCATACAAATGGATAAGAAAGAGGTTGATTTTTCAGGCATTGCGGCAGAAGATGGCACTCTGCATTTTACAAAACCGGTGGATGATTTTAAACCGGGCATTTATACGGTCACTGCCCTTATTAATAATAGTGATAGCACTATTCCCTCAAATTCCGTAAAGATTTATATAAACGAGCCGCTTCTTGTTTCATGGACTTTTGATTGGGAAGGGTGGGATGTGACGGACAATGCCCTTGCGCAGATTACGGATTTAAGAGCACAGTACCCGACTATAAAATTTACTCATTTTGTTAATCCGCGAATGTTTCTTCCCGGTGTACTGACCGCAGATCGAAGAGTGAAGCTTATTTCATATCTCAACGACCTACATGCGAAAGGAGACGAGATCGCCATGCATCTACATATGCATTATGACTTAGTGCAAGCCGCCGGTGTTGCAACCCGCGAAGCACATTGGGGTTTGCGGTCCAATGAGGGATACGACGTACCCACTACAGAATATACTCCGCAAGAGTTTCGTCAAATTGTCGCCTTTGCAAAAAGCTTGGCACGCGACTCAGGATTACCTCCTATGAAGGGTTATCGGGCAGGTGGCTGGTATCTAAACACGGACCTTCTTAATGAACTTTCCGGACTTGGGTTTTCTTACGACTCGTCAGGTCGCGACCGTCCGGCAACCGGCCCATTTAGCCGAATCCCGTGGAATCTACCGCCAGGTGCTCAACCATATTTTCCAAGCTCCCAAGATCAAAATATTAAGGCGGATTCAAGTAGTATTTTGGAGATTCCCAATAACGGTGTATCAACATATGACCAAACTATTCAAGACTTAACCTTGCGTATAGGAACAGTTTATAAGGGTGGCATCTTACAACAGCCGAAAGTTTTAGTTTTCACTTCTCACCCGCAATTTTATACTCAGGAATTTGCTAAAATTCCCGAAGTTTTAAAGAAAATTGCAGCTGTTTCTCAAATAGCAGGTTTGGGTCCTGCAGTATTTACGACAACCGGTGACATTTCTAATTTATGGTATAAGCTCAATCAATGACATTTTTTTTTGAAGTTCGAGTTTTATTCTTATTGGTATTATGGGGTATTTTGCTGGCTTTATTCTCTAAAAAATATAAAAACAAACTCAAACAGCAATTAACTGCAACTCCTCTTCCAAAATCTCTTATCGATTCTTTAGGTCAGGCAATACGAAGTAGCTTGCCACATCCTAGATTCGGCTTTATATCAAAATTAAGATTGCCAAACCCCGACAAAAAAGAATTTTTTCTTATCTCGACTTTAGTATTTCTTATTGCTTTCATAGGCACCTTTAGACTTTTAAGCGACCTTCAAAAAAGTCCACTAATTCTCTCATCAACACCTGGAAAAGATAAAAAAGTAATAGACCGCGAAGATATTATTCATATCCGCTTCACCACACCGGTTATATACGATACTCTCACGATTCATACAAATCCTCAAATCGAGACAACGGTTAAAAAAAATGGATATTTGTTTGGACTTCTGCCCTTTGGCACAACTATCACTCTTGTTCCAAAAGTGTCTCTTGCTCCCGGTGAGCACATCATGATCTACCTCACCAATATCAGGGGTCCCGGAACAAAAGGATTTGGAGGAGAACAGCTTATTGAGGCGATTGTCATGGATCCGGAGGTGACTGAAGTGATCCCCAAAGACAAGAGTCAGCATGTGGCCACCAATCAGGAAGTGATTTTTAAATTTTCTTCCGCTGTCGGCGATCTAAGGGAATGGAACATAAAGTCCGAACCTGAACATCCCACATCTTTGTCACTTGACAACAACAAAACTATTCATATCAAACCAGGCACTCCTTTTAAACAGGGCGAGACATATAAACTGCAACTTGTTCATACTCCGGTGATCACACTGCGCGAAGATAGCACAGAGGTCCGCAAGCTTGATGCTCGGACGAAGTCTAGAATTGAGCTTGGGATAGTCAAAGCAGCACACATATCGTCCTTTACGCCAAGCGGCAACGCAGTTAATCCAAAAGAACCAATTGTCATTGAGTTTGAAGAGGCAATCGACTCTTCGACATTTAACAAATTCTTAAAGATCATTCCTGATGTTGCTCATAGCATGCGTTTCGAAAATGGTGAAAAAAAACTCACTATCAATCATGAAGAGCTAAAAAAAGATACCCAATACAAAGTGATTATTGCCAAAGGTGTGAAGACAAAAAAAGGCGGAGAGCTTGAGAGGGAAATCAATTTTGATTTTAAAACTGCAGGCCCTATCTCTGTAACAGAATCCCAGCCTTCTGAGGGAAGTAATAATATACCGGTTGATACAATTATAAAAATCAGTTTTGATCAAAAAGTTGCCTCATCTATAAAGGATAAAATTAGCATTAATCCTGGGATTGAAGGCTCTTACTCCGTGCATGACAATATTGTGGAATTTAAACCTAAAAATAATCTTGCGTACGAAACTAAATATGAGGTTAGTATTGCCAAAGATGCGCCTAGCGAATATGGTCTTGCGTCAACTGGCGAAAAAACTATTTCTTTTAATACCAGCCCCGATCAGGTTATATTAAATGTTCCGCAGTTTGGACAGCAGACATTATTTACCTGCAACATAGCAGCTGCTCGCATGCTTTTGGGATTCCGAGGAGTTTCAGTCAGTGAGCAGGATCTCATTAATAAAATCGGCACTCAAGCCGGCCGCGGCTCAGGCAATCCCCATAAGGGATATGTCTCCAATTTTGGCACTTTTTGGGATGCGGTTCACAGAGGCGTGACGCAATATCGCAGTGCGCGATTAATCACAAGCGGAAATTTGAAAGATATTCTGGAGGAAGTAAAAAAAGGCAAGCCCGTCATGACTTGGGGACAAAACGGATGGTCTAATCCATATGATATTTCGTGGACCGCGTCAGATGGCACATTTATAAAAGCAGTCAATGGTATGCACTCGGTTGTTGTGCGAGGATATGTAGGCTCGACAGATAATCCTCGGTTGATATTTGTCAATGATCCGTGGCGTGGACAATATGCGATGGATACCAACACTTTTATGGAAAGATGGAGCTATTATAAAATGGCCATGGTGATCGAATGACACGAGGGATTCTCCAGGCCGCCATACTACTGGCTCTTGTGGGGTGGACGTGTTTGCGCATTTTTTCCGGATTACATGAGCCGGTCGCCCGGTGGGATGAGCACACTAATATCAGTGTGGTACAAGAAACAAAAGATCGGAAGTCATTCCCAATTTTGTATTATAAGGGTCAACCGTTTTTTGAAAAACCACCGCTGTGGTATATGCTAGCAGGTGTATTCACAACGTCGCAGGAAACATCTGTCTTTGCGATGCGCGGTATCAGTATTATTTCTGCCCTTCTTATCATTGGGGTCTCCATTGCATTTCTATACAGTTACTTTGGTTTCCTGGCAATGGTGATCGCATGGACCATGCTCTTGCTGTCGCATCAATTGTTCCAAAGAAATCCTGCAGGCATTTTCTCGACACATACTTTAGTATCGGCAGACCCGGATTCTTTGCAGATTTTTTTTCTTCTTGTGTCATTTGCTGTCGGCGCATCAAAAAAAAGATGGGCGATAGCGCTTTGCGGCCTCGCGGCGGGGCTGGCCGTGCTTTCCAAGGGCCCTTTAGGTTTTGTACCTTTAATTGCCCTCACCATTCTTCGCAAACCCACATTTTACTCGTGGCTTGTGGCTTTTTTTATCATTCTACCTTGGTACGCTCTTATGACTTTTCAGTTTGGACAAGCATTTATAGAGTCACACATAGTGCGTCACCTACTGCAGAGAGTAGCGTTCCCGCTCGAGGGCCATCATGGCGCTCCATGGTATTATCTTAAGATACTTACCGATCTTCGGGTGTATCCTGTATTTCCGGTAGTACTGCTTTCACTTTTTCTTCTGAAAAAGCTTCCGCGCATCCCATTTCTTATTCGTTATTGTGGGCTCGTTGCGAGTCTCTTGCTTGTAGTTCCAAGCTTTTCGGGCACCAAGCTCGCTTGGTACATACTCCCGCTCTATCCGTTTTTAGCACTATTGACCGGCATGGTAGCCGCTGCGGCACTTCGCAAACACAGCAAAGAATCCTTTAATTAACCAAGAGGAAAACCTCTTGGTTATCCTCTATGTTTTCCTCTTGATTATGGTATGTCCTGTGGTAAACTGTGATTATGGCAAGACCAAAGGAAGGAGTGAAGCAAATCAGGAACATTCAGAGATTTAATGGCTCTTATTATGTGAACATTCCGATTTCTTTTGCAAGGCAGCTAGGCTGGCGAGAAAGTCAGAAAGTGGTCGTGAAGAGTGACCGCGGTCGCCTCGTCCTAACCGACTGGAAGAAATAATGCATTATAAAGACATGAGGAAGTCTTTGGCGCCTTCAAGATTGGGTGAATAGAAAAGGGCTGTCTGGATCTCGTCACGGGCGCTCTCCCTTTGCCCCAATCCCTTGAATGCACGAGCCTTTTCCAAATGAAGCTCGGCAAAAGAATCGTTGGCCAACAATCCCATATTGGCAAGTATGATTGCCTCTTCATATTTACCAAGCTCATTCAAAGTTTGTACCGGCTGGATTTGGTACCAGAGCATCCGACTGGGCCACCCCACGCTTCTGGACTTCTCAAAAGCGTCATGAGCTTTATTGTATTCTCTAAGCGCATAGTAACTGGTGCCGAGATTAAAATATGCATACATGTCGCGGTCACCGGTGGCAATTTCTGCTTGGGCTTTTTTTACTGCCCCCTCGTACATCACCCGCTCATCCCAATTTTCGCCCACAATTTTTTTCACCACATTCTCCTGCTCTTTTTTGTAAAGTGGAAGATACTCTCTATTAAAGGGCTTCCACTGCGTGGCCTCAAACTCATCGTACCTGTACACGATGTTCGTACCGAAGTATGAGTCGTCGGCAATGAAAACCCCTTGTTCATCGTTATAACCTCTTAAAATGGTGAAGTGCCCGATGTCTTCATTGGGATGGAGCCAGTTCTCCAATATAACATATATTCCATTGGCCAAAAGGGTCTTGAGCCGATTGATGTCGCCGTTGTACAGAAGCTTTGACTCCACACCGAAGTCGCGCTTAATATAGTCTTGAATTTCGTATGTGAAGACGTTCGTGTCGTCTGGACTAGTACGAAGGTATTTTTGGATCTCTTCTTGGCTCACATTATGGCCAAAATACGCAAGGATCATCGATGTCGTAGCAGGTCCACAGTTATTGAATGTCTGGGGTACCCAGCGGGCGCCCGGCAGGAGCGCGCTTTCTGAAGGGGTTTTAATCTCCACTTTCGGTTCAAAACTTTGCGTCACGTAGCTCACTGGGTTTTGGTGGTTATTCAACCGCACTCCAGCACTTTTGGATTTCACATGCAGTGCGTATGAGGCGCCCAAGGCGAAGTGAGTAATTATAAGAGGCACTAGAATATATAGCTTTAAGAAGCGCTTGAAAGAAGATTTATTTTGAAGCGTTAGAGGCTTGACCTTGGCTACCTTATTCACATCCTATAGTATAGGATACGGGAATCTAAAAGTCAACGACTCTTTCTTCTACATTCGTTGCAATTTTTTGTTAAACTTGTGCCGTGCCAAAAAAAGTTCTGATTTTTGTCGCTGTTTTAGTGATGCTTTTTGCTTTATATCGCGGGCAAAAAGCGCCCGTTAACCCGTCGCGCACCACAGATCAGGCCAATCTTCAAGAAGAAGGAGGCGGGCTTTCGGAGAATCTAGATCCACTGACTATTGAGAATCTGCGGAGCGGGCAATACCCCGGGAGTGAAATTACGATTGAGCAGACACTAGACTCCAGAGGTAGTTATGATCAATATATTGCCTCATACCGCTCGGAGGGCAATAAGATCTATGGACTTCTCACAATGCCCAGCGGCCAGGCTCCTACTGGAGGGTGGCCCGCAATAATCTTCAATCATGGATTTATTCAACCTGCGCAGTATCAAACGGCCGAAAGGTATGTAGCCTATCTTGATGCCTTCGCCGGCGCGGGCTACGTCGTGTTTAAGCCGGATTTTCGAGGTCATGGCAACTCGGAGGGTGAGGCCACTGGAGGATATGGATCAAATGCCTACGCAATAGATGTCTTAAACGCCACGTCCAGTATTAAAAAAATGAAAAGAGTAAACTCCAACAAAATCGGCATGTGGGGACATTCGATGGGAGGGTATATTACATTGAGAAACATGGTGACGAATAAGGATATTAAGGCCGGTGTGATCTGGGCTGGTGTCGTGGCATCCTACCCTGATCTTATCAATCGCTGGAGGCGCAACGGGCCCTCGCCAGTACTGTCTCCTGGAGCTAGGCGGTGGCGTCAGAGCTTGATCGAAAAATATGGCTCGCCGGAGGAGAACCCAAAGTTCTGGGCCTCAATATCTGCCAATTCCTATTTGGATGATATTTCTGGCCCACTGCAGCTACATCATGGGACTGCCGATTCCTCGGTACCCGTGGAATTTTCGCAAACACTGAGCGAGCAAATGAAAAAAGCTGGTAAAAAAGCAGAGCTCTACACGTATCCGGGAGACGATCACAACATAGCGGCAAACTTCGGAACCGCAATGCAAAGGTCTGTCGAATTTTTTGATACCTATTTAAAATAATGCGCTTGCATTATAGAGTGAGAGGCGTAGAATAATAGTATGGCAGAAGTGCAGGAAGAAGTCGTAAGCGAGACCTCAAAGGTCACCACACCCAATCAACGTGCGACGCGTACCACCCAACGCGTGGTGACTGATCCCCAAGTGAGGACTGAGCATCCACAGAATGTATATAATACCAAGAAGTCGATTTTTCGCACCTATCAAATAATCTGGTATTTGCTGGGCGTGATTGAGGTGCTTCTGGCATTTAGAATCCTTCTTAAGATGCTTGGTGCAAACCAGCTGAGCGGATTTACCCAACTCGTATACTCGCTTAGCGACCCCTTCGCTCTGCCCTTCAATGGCGTCCTGGGAGTGAGCACTACCCCCGAAGGTAGCCTTTTTGAGTGGTCCACACTCATTGCAATGGCTGTGTACTGGATCGTGGCCTATGGCTTGGAGCAGCTCTTTCAATTTTTTAAGCCTGTCACACCTACAGAGGTAGAAGAAGTAGATACTGTTTAGATAACTTCACAAATCTGTCGACAGCTCTTCGATCGGGTAGGGCACACGGTACTTCCAGTTAGGATCATTTTTCTTCTTTTCAGTTCCGGGCGTGTTGATGCGATCTTTAATGAGGAGCCAATCTTGGATTGGGATAATAATCATACGGGCCGGGGATGCGATAATAGCATCTCGCAGCATGCGTGCAAATGCCTTGTCGTCCCCTGAATAGCTTACTCTAACATGCCGGGCCAATACCTGCTTTACTTTTTTGGGAAGAAGCGCTAGATATCCCATTAAGGTCTCTGTGTCATGAGTCGATGTGTAGACCACGGTATTTTCGGGATAATGAGCAATGTTGGCGTATTCTTTATTTAAACTATGCTTTTTTTCGTTGTACGCAAAGCGGTAGATTTTCATGCCCCCCAGTGAGTGCTTTTTGGCTGCTTTAAGGAATTCTTTTAACTTGTAGTGCCCGCTGTCCTCCACGAATATTTTGAGCCTTATCTGCTTGGAGTACTCAAGAAACTGCGCCAATACCTGCTCGCCGGGCCCGCGCGCGTAGCGGTCGCGGCTTGAATCACTTATATTTATTACTCCAAACTTAAAAAGCCCCTTGACGTGATCGATTCGTACAATATCAAAGAGCATTGCATGGTAGCGCAGGCGCATTTTCCAAAGGTTCACTACTTTCTCTCGCTGCTCCGCGCCCCCCCACTTGTAGAGAGGATGCCCCCATATCTGCCGGTCAAAATGCCCCCATAGGATGCCAGAAACCTCCGCAAGCTCCCCCCCTTTTCCCAGTTGGAAAAGTGATTGATGAGCCCACACGAGCGGACTTCTCAGAGACATGTAAAAAGGCACGTCGCCGACTAAGAATACGTCGAGGGCTTGAGCTTTCATTTTAAGCCTATGGTAAGCTGCATGAAGCTGCTGCTGCTCTTTTTTGTAGTGCTCTATGGAGGTCGCAAGTTTCTTGGTCCACTGCTCCACCGCTCTGGGGGTGTGATCTCTAATATCTGCGTCCCACTCTCGCCAGTCGTCCGAACCAAAATGATCGCGGAGTGCGCAAAACAAAGCGTAGGTATCGAGCCAATAGCTATTTTGCTCAATCCATACCGAGTCTTCTGCCTTATTATTTCCAACCGGAAGATATCGAGGATCAATACCGATGCCATAGCCCTTGTAGGGAGAGGGAACGTGCTTATGGGAAGACCCCTCTTCAAGCTGCGACTCACTCAAAGGCAGCATCACCCATGCATTTTGACCCGACCTCTTGAGCCAATCTAAAAATTGCTCGGCTTGCTGCCAAGGATTGTGTTGAGCGTCATTACGCTTGCTCAAAAGAGCAAAGAACGGCAGTGATGTGCCTATGATTTTTGACGGGTTCACGATCATTAAGTATAATAAGAGACACCGCTTTCATCAAGCGCGTAAGAGAACGTGACCAACATAGCTTTTTAAGCTCGTTTCATCGTTCTTCCCAACCAAATTAAGATGATTGCTCCCAATGCGGCCACCAAAATGCTGTACAGATTAAATCCGGTCACGCCTGGGGAGCCAAACATATTCATTACAAATCCTCCCACAACGGCTCCCACAACACCCAATATAATATCTGTCGGCGCACCTTGCTGCGCATCTGTCTTCATCACAATTGAGGCCAACCATCCGGCTATAAGTCCTAGAACTATCCAAAGTAATATATCATTCATATTTATTCACCTCCCTTGCACATCCTTACTCAATTAATTCAATTATACGCTATTTAACATGAGTAATTAGTGAGTTGGGGGTAAGAATTGCGTAAGATAAGCCCTACGCATGGCTTTTTATTTTTCAAACATTTTAGCATACCAAGTTATTCTCTGTCCGTGCGTAGGATTATATGCCACAATCGTATCTAAGCCAATCTCAGAAGCAAGATTGAGCCAATACCTATAATCACGCTGATATTTTTCTCTTACTGATTGCGGTACGCTGTCCAATATTTCAAGAAGAGGAGAAGTGCGCGCGGTGCCCACACCCTCTCCAGCTCTTCTAAATACCTCTGCTCGTATGGACTCAATTATTTGAGGCGGTGCCATTTTTGCAACAGCACCTTTTATTAATTTGCCCTTTTTCCTATCGCTTGTGTCACTACTCCAACCTTCAATTTGCACTCCAAACTCACGATCTAAAATGGCCTCGACGTCTTGATCGCGTATCTCGTTTTCTTGATCAAGCACTCTTGATCGAAGCCGTGCACTTCTATCCTGCAATTCTAGATTAGGGATCAGGCCAATAATTTTAGTACGTGTGTGCTCGCCCTTGAATTGAGATAGCTTATGAAGGGCTGTCTGTCCCCTCTCCTGCTCACCCACGGTCACCGCCTCAACAAGCTGCAGAGTTCCCTCGGGACGGCTCGAAAGAGCCTCAAATATAATATCCGAAAATATTGCGCGATGAGGAGGCCCCCATTCTGTGTATGGTACACCGGTGATCTTGACGGTGCGGGCGAGAAGACCATCATGCGCCACGATCTGCGTAGGGATTCCTTTTGCTCTAAATTTTTCATCACTCTGATAAAGAAGAGTACTTTTCCCCGTACCCGGCTCACCGTCTATCACAATTCTGTGCAAAGAACCGCCTACGACTTCCTGCTCAAGGAACCCCCCCAGCCCTCCAATCTTTTGAATTCGCTCGGAGACACCCCATGCGTCCATAAGTCCGTCCCATATCTGAGTACCTGTTATTTGCGGATGGCTTTTATGCTCTTTCATGATGCTTGGGGTAACTTAATTCGAACTGTGGTTCCCTTGCCCAGTCTTGAGGAGATTTGTAGATCTCCATTGTGTTCGTCCACGATTGCTTTGGACAAAAAGAGGCCCAATCCCATACCAGCGGAGGAAGCATTATCCCCCTTATAAAATCCATTAAACACTTTGGGCAATTCTTTTTTTAAGATTCCTTTTCCTTTATCTTTTATAATAATTGTGGTAAATCGAGGACTATTTTTTACTGATAAATTGACTGGGGACCCAATAGGAGAGAACTTGACTGCATTGTTTAATATGTTGGTGACAACTTGCAATAATTTGTCAAAATCTCCCCGCACATAATGAATATTTTTAGGCATGTTCTCGACTATAAGTTCGTTTTTGAGGTTAACCACCTTAAAGTTGATCGCTGCCCGATTCACGAGCTGCCTGACAGAACACTGCCGGAAGGTATACTTCCACACTCCCTTTTTAATTTGATCAAGCTGCAGTAGCTCGTGGGTTAATAGAATTAATCGGTATGTCTCCTTTTTTAGTGTTTCTGCTAAGGCTATATCCGGAAGTTTTTTCTCAAGAAGTGCCTTGTGCAGTATTTGTGTGTATCCATAAATGACGGTAATAGGAGTTTTGAGCTCATGAGAGGCGAGAGAAATAAATAAATCCCTGGTGTGCAGCACTTCCTTCATTTTGTGTAATAGTTGACTCCTTCGAATCGCCAAGCTTGCCATCGATCCAAAAAGTCGAAGTGCAGTGGTTTTGCCCCGAGTAAAGTGTTCTCTTTTTCTGGATTGGAGAGTAAGCACGCCAAATGATTTATTACGATTAAAAAGTGGGATAATTATAATAGATTTTGTGTGGGATAAATTATGCTCTGGATGAGTCTTGAGAAATTTTTTTCTTGTTAAAATGAATACTTTTCCGGTTTTGAAGGATCGATAAGTAAATCCGTCTTTTCGCGGCATGATCTGAAAACGTGAGGGTACAGAAGAGTAGACTCGCGCGAGACGGCCGCGGGAGGCAATAAATATTGAGCCGTAATCTGCGTCTACCAGCTTGACCGCCTCCTCCACTATGATAACTGCAGTTTTCTTGAGACTATGTGGAAATAAAAAGTTGAGAGATGATGCATAAATTTCCTCGAGTAAGCTTTTCATGTTGTTTGAAGATGACCATCAAGACTTACTCCTTGATAGAGTACCCGAACCCTCTCATAGACACAATTAGCTTCTTTTTGAAGCCTGCATCTATTTTTTTTCGCAGGTACCCAACATATACGTCCACTACCCTCGATTCAATGTCCGGCGAATACAACCATACTTTATTCAATATCATGTCGCGCGTCAATACGCGCTCTTTATTGGCCATCAGATAATGCAATAACTCAAATTCTTTTTGAGTGAGTGGAATTATCTTCCCTCCGCGCCGTACTTCAAAATTCTTATTATTAAGCTCCAAATCGGCAATCTTTAATATTGATTCACCTTCCCCTGCCGCTTTTAAGCGCACCGCGATCCTTGCCACCAGCTCCTCTGCCATAAAGGGCTTGGAAATGTAATCATCTGCTCCTAGCTTAAATCCTTGCACTATATCGCTCGAAGAAGACTTTGCTGTCAATATGATAACAGGCATGTCAGGATAACTTTTTTTAATTTCCCGGCATACCGTCTCGCCACCAATGTCCGGCAGTCCCAAGTCCAAGACCACCAGATCGGGCATTTTTTTATGTACCTTATCAAGGGCTTCAGCGCCCGATGACGCTGTCACTATGGCGTAGTCTGCATCGATGAGGATCTGTTTGAGAAGATTTTGCAAATTCTCGTTGTCCTCCACCACCAGAATTGTTTTTATCATAGAAAAAGCCTCTTCTGACTGTACAAAATGTATTATACACTAAGGAATGAGAATTTCTTACAATTAGACGTTTTTGAGATACTCCCTGTACTCTTCAAGAAGCTTCTCTACTTTGGGGTCTATGACGAGCTGACAATAAGGGTAACTCGGATTCTTGGCATAGAAATTCTGATGATATTCGTCTGCCGTAAAGAAATTTTTGTAGGGCACAAGCTCTGTGACAAAAGGACCTTTATACAACTTAGCTCCTTCCATTTTCTTGATGATTTCTTCGGCGGTTATTTTTTGTGTACCGGAATGATAGAAAATAATAGAGCGATATTGAGTGCCCACATCGGCGCCTTGGCGATTGGGTGTGGTGGGGTCGTGAAACCTGAAAAAAATTTCAAGTAATTTTTCGTACGGAAGAATCGCGGGATCAAACTCGACTTGCACCGCCTCGGCATGACCACTGGTACCTTCGGAGACTGCTTCGTAGGATGGATTATCCATTGTCCCCCCGGCGTATCCTGAGCTCACCTTTAAGACGCCTTTTAATCTTTTGATTATGGCCTCTGTGCACCAAAAGCACCCTCCTCCAACAGTCGCAATTTCCATACTATACTATAGTCTAGCAGTGAAAAAATTTCTTCTCATTTTCTTAAGCTGGCGCCTTCTCTTATTTTTTCCGCTTATTGTGGGATATTTTTTCGTGCCCTATCGGCCTGGTAGCGAATTTACGAATATTTGGTACTATACTGCTCCCTACCTACCTGCAAATCTCCCAGTGGTTTTTCCGTGGGCCAATTTTGATGGCGTGCACTACCTTGATATTGCCGGGAATGGGTACACGAATAACGCAAGGTTTTTTCCTCTGTACCCAATTTTAATACTCATAGCCTCACAACCTTTTGGTGGTGGCGTCGCATTTGGCGGTATTCAGTTTGCAATAGCATTTCTAATATCAAACGCCTGTTTTCTTGCCGCCCTTATCTTTTTAAATAAACTTCTGCGATTAGATTACAGCGAAAAAATCGCCACTCAATCACTGCTGTTTCTGCTTCTTTTTCCTACCGCTTTTTTCTTCGTTAGCGTATATTCAGAGGGCTTGTTTCTTTTGCTCACTATACTATCCTTTTACTTTGCACGGAAAAAACAATGGCTCGCGGCAAGCATATGTGCCGCGCTTCTTACAGCTACTCGGATTGTGGGGATTGCGATATGGCCTGCCCTTATTTATGAGTTTCTCAAAGAAGAGAAAAACAAAAGTCGCCCAAAAACTATTTTTAAGGGATTGTCTCTCCTCCTCGTGCCTGTTGGGATCTTTGCATATTCGTGGTTTAACTTTGTGAAATGGGGTAATCCACTCCATTTTTTGATCTCCCAAGGCACGCTGGGTAATAGTAGGTCGGTCACTTCAATTGTGCTGCCCCCACAGACATTGGTCCGGTACAGCAAGATTCTTCTTGCTTTGCCGTCTACTCAATTTGAGTGGTGGATTGCGCTTTTGGAAATCGTCACATTTATCTTTGTTTGCATACTCCTATATGTCGCTTGGAAGAAAAAGGTGCGAGCTTCGTATCTCATCTTCGCGGTACTTGCGTTTTTAATTCCTACGTTGTCAGGCACTTTTAGCGCCTTGCCTCGATATGCCGCCATACTCTTCCCCGCATATATAGCGCTCTCCTTAACAAAAAACAAGACACTTAAACTCGCTTATTCTGTGATTGCCCCAGTCTTACTCTTTATTCTTCTTATGCTCTTCGCCCGAGGGTATTTTATTGCTTAATTAGCAGCATCACGCTCAGGCGACGGGTGGCCGAGCAAAGGGGCATCCCCAAGGAAGCGGGTACTCCGAGCTTCCATGGGGAAAAGCGAGG
>CAYLLP010000002.1:0-55165 GCA_964384955.1 uncultured Gammaproteobacteria bacterium | reverse complement strand
GTGGGCGAATGCCTTGTTGGATTCGGCCAATTTCTCAGTCTGTGCCCGCTTGGCCACTGCATTGCCTGTGTTTTGGGAAGCCTCAAGGAGCTCTGCCAAGAGCTTTTTGTCAAACGACTTGTACTCTTTGTTGGAACGGGTGCGTGCCGCATCTATAATCCACTTTAGTCCTAAATACAGCTTCCGGCCGGGCCGCACTTCAATGGGCACCAAATATGAAGCACCCCCAAGACGCCTTGGCTTGACCTCGTGTTGCGGGGTCGCGTGCTGCAGAGCACTCGCTAAGACCTGTCTTGGATCTTTTTCCTGGCTTCGTAGCGACTCAAATACCTCGCGCACAATGCGTTTGGCTACCTCTTTCTTGCCGTCCGACATGAGGTAATTTACGAGCTTGGTGACCTCATGACTCTTGAATAAAAGGTCTTCTTTAAATGGTGGTTTTTTATATTGATGTCTTGGCATGTGTTAAGTTACAGTTTAAAGTTGAAAATTATGTAGAGGCTTTCTCGAGCTTGGTACCATACTTGGAGCGAGAGGTCTTGCGACCCTGCACTCCTGCTGTATCGAATTTGCCTCGCACTATGTGGTACTTTACACCAGGAAGATCTTTTACGCGCCCTCCTCGTACCAAGACCACGGAATGCTCTGCCAGATTATGTCCAATTCCCTGAATGTAGGCTGTAACCTCCATTTTATTGGAAAGCCGCACACGAGCGACCTTGCGCAGTGCCGAATTAGGCTTTTTGGGCGTCATCGTGCGCACGATTGTGGCTACTCCACGCTTCATAGGATTGTTGGCCTTGGTGTAGCGTCTGTCAAGCGCGTTATAGCTGGGCTTAAGGGCCATTGCGCGTGATTTTCTTACTTTTTTATGGCGCTTGTGCTTCACTAGCTGGTTGATCGTCGGCATTTGGTGTTGCTACTGCTTCCTCTTTGGGTAAATTATAATACTTGTCGATAAGCTCTTTTGTGACGGGAATCAGTCTCCCTATTATAACATTTTCCTTAAGACCAAGCAAGGAGTCGACCTGGCCCTTTATAGCAGCCTGAGATAGGATATTTGTGGTCTGCTCGAATGAGGCTGCAGAAAGCCAGCTCTCCGTGTAAATTGCAGCCTTGGAGATACCTAGAATTGAGATTTTGCCGACGGCAGGCTTACCACCCTGTGCGAGAATTTTCATATTCTCATCTTCGTAGCGCGTGCGAGTGACAATCTCGTCTTTTATAAAAGAGGTGTCGCCCTCGTCTTCTACGCTCACCTTTTCGCTCATCTTGCGAATAATGACCTCAAAGTGCTTGTCGTGGATCGCAATTCCTTGGGACTCGTAGACTTTTTGGATCTCATAGAGAAGATAGAGCTGGGCGCTGGAGAGGCCGCGGACGGCAAGAATATCATTGACATCAAGGTATCCCTCGGAAAGCGGTGTGCCCCGAGCCACCAGATCGCCATCTTTGATCTTGAGAGACTGGGACATGGGGACGACGAATTCCTGCTCCTGTGGGTTATCTTTGTCAGTTGATATAACCTTGACATTGTAGACTTCTTTTTGGTTGTCTTCGCGCACCTCCACCTTTCCATTGACCTCGACGATGGGGGACACTACCTTTGGCGTGCGAGCCTCAAAAAGCTCCTCCACGCGTGGCAGGCCCTGCGTCACGTCGGAGATGACAATTCCACCAAAGTGCCGCACTCGCATCGTCAGCTGAGTGCCTGGCTCTCCAATCGACTGGGCGGCAATCACTCCAGCTGGTACCCCAATCTCCACCAATTCGCCGGAAGAAAGATCAATCCCGTAACATTTCTGACACACTCCATATTTTGCTTTACAAAATAGAGGGGAGCGCACCTCCACGTGCTCAATTTTGTGTTGGGCAAGTGCGATCAGCGCCTCTTCCTCCAGAAATGTTCCTACTTCAAGAATCGTTTTTTTGTCGGCGGTGACTGGCTGTGAGAGCACTCGTCCTTTGACGCGATCAAAGAACTTGCCGCCCCGCTCATCATCTTTCAGATTAATCATGAGGCCAGTATCGGTGCCACAGTCCTCCTCCTTCACGATCATGTCGTGGGAGACGTCCACCAAGCGGCGGGTCAAATAGCCTGCGTCTGCAGTCTTGAGGGCCGAGTCGGTCAAGCCTTTTCGCGCTCCGCGGGCAGAGATGACATACTCGAAGATCGAGAGACCTTCACGATAATTCGATTTGGTCGGGACTTCGATAATCTTACCCAGCGGATCCACGACGAGTCCTTTAATGGCCGAGAGCTGCTTCAATTGCTCTCGGGAGGCGCGTGCTCCTCCGGACTTAATAATGATTTTGACTGGATTCTCAAGATCAATCGCGTCCCATGTGCGATCAGCTAGCGATTCCGTGACCTCGATCCACAGCTTGTTGGAGATGCGGCGGCGCTCGTCTGCAGTTAAAAGTCCTTGGAGGAAATTTTTGTTGACGAGGTCGATCTCACGCTCAGTGCCCCGGACAATTTCTGCCTTCTCCTTGATGATCACACAATCGTTGATTGAGATCGAAAGCCCGCCGCAGATGGTCGCGCCCCAAAATCCTACTTCTTTGATTTTGTCGATAAGCTGTCCTATTCTTTTATTGTCGTTGAAGATCTTGATAGCCTGAACAATAAGCGCCTTGATATCCTGGGCACGCACATCCTCGTTGATATATTGCAGCTCCGCTGGAAGGCTCTCGTTGAAGATCAACCTGCCTACGCTGGTTCTGATCATCTCATGTCTCACATGTACCATCACAGGTTGTCGCACCTCAAGCAATCCCAAATGATATGCGCTGAGGGCCTCATGACGAGTGGCAAAAAAAGTGAGGTCTTGATCCGGCTTGTCTACATACTTGTTGTCGAGAGTGGTGAGGTAGTAAATTCCAAGAGCCATTTCTTTGTTGGGCAGCACGATCGGGGAGCCGTCGGCGGGCTTTAATAGATTGTGGTAGGGTAGCATGCGGGTCTTGACTTCATTGATGGCGGTCGAGGAGAGGGGGAGGAATACACCCATCGCGTCTCCGTCAAAGTCGGCATTGTAGCCTGCGCACACGGTGGGATGGAGCTTAATGGCGTGTGAATCAGTGAGCACCGGATAAAAGGCAAGCACCGAGAGCTTGTGGAGCGTGGGGGCGCGATTGAGAAGGACCGGATGGTCGCGTGTGACCTCATCCAATATGTCATAGATCACGGGTTCCTTCTGCTCGAGGAAGTTCTTGGCGCTTTTGATGTTGGGGGCAAGGCCTCGCAAGATGATCTCGCGCAAAATATACGGCTTGAAAAGCTCAAGAGCCATCTCCTTGGGGATACCGCACTGATCGATCGAGAGCTCAGGCCCTACGATAATTGTGGAGCGGCCCGAGTAGTCGACGCGCTTCCCAAGAAGATTCTGGCGGAAGCGGCCTTGCTTACCACGCAAAATGTCTGAAAGGGATTTTTGCACTTTGCTCGCGGCACCTCCGGTGCGGCTTCGACCGCGGGACTTTTGAAGATCCAAGAGGGAGTCCACTGCCTCCTGGAGCATTCTTTTTTCGTTTCTTAAAATAATCTCGGGTGCGCCCAGATCGATAAGCTGCTTGAGGCGATTATTGCGGTTGATGACGCGGCGATAGAAGTCATTAAGGTCGGAGGTAGCGAACTTGCCCCCGGGCAGCTGCACGACAGGGCGAAGATCCGGGGGGATCACCGGCAGCACGGTAAGAATCATCCAGACCGGAGAAGTGGCGCTTTTGAGGAACGACTCGATGACGCGTACTTTCTTCAAAAGCTTGTTGCGGCGCTCTCCGCGAGCCTTAGTGAGCTCCTTTAGGGTCTCGGAGTAGAGCTTCTCGATGTCAATGGCAGACAGAAGCTCGAAGAGGACTTCGCTTCCCATTCCTACCTCTAAAAAGGAGTCTAATTCCTGATCCTGAAGATAGAGGTAGTCCTCTTCTTCCATAGTGTCGTCTGGCTTGACGGTCTTGACGATCTTGATGATGCGGTCAAAAAAAGCCACTTTTTGAGACTTTTTCTCTAAGTACTTATTTGAGAGCTGCTTGACCTGCTCCTTTTCCTTGAGAGCAAGCTCTTGGAGTGCAATAGCTCGCTGTTCTTGGTTGGCAAGCTTTTTTTCTGTCCCTTGCTCATCCTTTTCGTACTGGGCGCGAAGGGTAGCCAGGGCGCTGTTGTGCTCCTCTTCATCGCGGTCCAGATCTTTTTTCTTGGCATCCTCAAGAGCGGTCATTGATTTTTTGCGGCCTTCTAGGTCGACCTCACGCACCAAATAGAGGGCGTAGTAAATAATACGCTCCAGGGCCTGTGGAGGAATGTCTAGAAGCACAGAAAGGGGAGCAGACGACCCCTTGAAGTACCAGATATGCACGATTGGGGAGGCCAGCTGAATGTGACCCATGCGCTCGCGGCGGACCGCCGAAATCGTGACTTCCACACCGCAGCGGTCACAGACAATGCCCTTGTAGCGGATCCGCTTATACTTGCCACAGTAACATTCGTAGTCTTTGGTGGGTCCGAAAATCCGCTCGTCAAAAAGTCCATCTTTTTCCGGTCGAAGTGTGCGGTAGTTGATGGTCTCAGGCTTGGTGATCTCACCTTTAGACCATTTGCGGATATCCTCAGGCGAGGCAAGACGGATTTTGAGTGCTGAGAATTCTGGTGTGGTATTTTCTTCCATAATTATTATTTATTAATGTCTTGCGTCCAGATTCCCCCTCGGGCTTTTCCCCTCCAGTGCTCGGAGTACCTGCGCTCCGTGGGGATGCCCCTAGCCCTCGCGTACTGTTCCGCTTGTATTGGCTTGCTCATTATTTTCTCTACTGAATATAATCAACTGATAATCCAAGAGCGTTTAGTTCCTTGAGAAGAACATGGAATGACTCGGGGACACTTGAGGGGGGAATCTCAAGACCCTTAATGATAAGCTCAAATGCCTTCACACGACCCCGTACGTCATCGGACTTAATGGTAAGCATCTCTTGAAGAGTGTGGGGCACGCGGTGGGATTCAAGAGCCCAGACCTCCATCTCTCCAAATCGCTGTCCTCCCATTTGAGATTTACCTCCAAGGGGCTGCTGAGTGACGAGGGAGTAGGGTCCCACGGAGCGGGCATGGAATTTGTCCTCAATCATGTGGATAAGCTTCATAATGTAGCCGATGCCGACCAGGACCTTGCGTTCGAAAGCCTTACCAGTCTGTCCGTCGTACAAGGTCATCTTACCGTCGATTGGTAGATTAAACTTTTTGAGCTCCTGCTCGATGAATTCTTCTTTAAGCTTTTCAAATATGGGGATCGAGATCTGCTTGCCCTCGGCGCCTGCAATAAGCCCTAGCAAGGTCTCAAAAAGCTGCCCGAGATTCATACGTGAGAGGATCGAAAGAGGCGAGATGATGATGTCCACAGGTGTACCGTCTTCAAGGTAGGGCATCTCCCACTCTGGGAGCACTTTGGAAATGACGCCTTTGTTGCCGTGGCGGCCTGCAAGCTTGTCACCGACAGTGATTGGCCGAAGGGAAGCGGTGGTGACCAAAATCCGCTTGACCACAGAAGGCTCGAGCTCATTGGGATCTTTTTTGGCGTCAATTATTTTGATTCCCACAACGACGCCCTTTTTGCCGTAAGGCATCCGCAGCGATGTATCTTTCACGTCTTTAGCCTTTTCGCCGAAAATGGCGCGAAGGAGGCGCTCCTCTGCGGAAAGCTCCTTTTCACCCTTTGGCGCCACTTTCCCCACAAGAATGTCCCCGCCTTTGACTTCTGTGCCCACCACGACCAGCCCTTCACGGTCGAGATTGGCCAAGACCTCTTCCCGGACATTTGGAATGTCGCGAGTGAGCTCTTCGGGGCCAAGCTTTGTGTCGACAATGTCCGCCACGAACTCTTCGCTTGAAATCGAGGTCAACACATCCTCGCGCACCAGGCGTTCGGAGATCACAAATCCGTCTTCATAGCCAAGGCCATTAAGGGACGTGTAGGCAATGACCAGGTTTTGACCTATGGCCAATTTGCCCCCATCGGTCGCTGGCCCGTCCACCAAAATATCGCCTTTTTTGACTTTTTGTTTGGGCTCCACTCGGGGCCGCTGATCAAAGACTGCGTCTTTGTTGGTCTTCATGTAGCGCTCCAAATTGTAGTCATATTTTTTGCCGCTTTTTCCTTTAAGAGTGACCTTGCGGCCGTCCACATAGTCGATGACGCCGTCCTCGGGGGCAAATACGGTGCGTCCTAAAGCGGCTGCCACTTTCTTCTCCATGCCGGTCCCCACGAGTGGGGCCTGGGGCTTGATCAAAGGCACAGCCTGGCACTGCATGTGCGTGCCCATGAGGGCACGAGAAGCATCGTCATTTTGCAAAAAGGGGATGAGTGAGGCAGAGGCCCCAACTACCTGGCGGGGCGAAAGGTCGGCAAAATCTATTTTGTCAGGCGCGACCTCCACGATCTCTCCGCCGTATCGGGCCACCACATGTTCTTGATCAATTGCGCCTGTTGCATCGGTGAGTAGCGGGCCGGTGGCGATATAATACTTCTGCTCATCATCGGCGGTGAGGTACTCGATCTTTTCTCCCACCCTTGCGCTGCGCCCCGACTTAACCACTTTCTTGTAAGGAGTCTCCAAAAATCCGTATTTATTGACCCTCGAGTAGAGCGCCATATACGTGACGACACCGATATTGGGGCCCTCAGGAGAGCGAATGGGGCAAATGCGGCCATATTGGGAAGCTGAGATGTCGCGGATTGAGAAGGAGGCGCGCTCCTTCTCGATTCCGCCAGGTCCGCCCACGGTGATTCTTCGCAAATTGTCAAGCTCTGAGAGTGGATTGGTTTGGTCCACAATCGTTGAGAGCTGATTGGTGCGGAAGAAGGAGTTGAGGGCGATGGTGAGCGGCTTGGAATTGACCACCTGAGAGGGCGTGACCTGGAGCATGTCTGGGGCCACCAAGCTCATGCGCTCCTTGATCTCCCGCTCAGCGCGTACCATGCCGACGCGGATGCCATACATCCCGACAAGCTCGCCGACTGTGCGCAGGCGCCTATTACCGAGGTGATCAATATCATCAAATTCGCCCTGACCTGAGGTGATCCTAATTAAATATTTAATCGTTTCCAGAAGGTCCTCTTTGGTGAGGAGGTAATTTTCCCGCGTGATATCGAGGTTGAGGCCTAGCTTCTTGTTCACTTTGTAGCGGCCGACGTCATGCAAGGAGTAGCGGCGGGGATTGAAGAAGAGATTCTGCAAAGTCTCGTAGGCATTCTCCAGAATCAAAGGCTCGCCGGGCTTGACCTTGCGATAGATCTCCAGGACCGCGTCGTTCTTGTTCTGTGTGGTATCTTTTTTGAGGGTGGGATGGATATATTTTTCCACCAGCGCCGGATCCACATCCTTAAAGTAGTTGACAATCTGCGCATCATTCTCCCCGTCGAAGGCTCGCACGAAGGCTGTGGCAAGAAATTTGCGCTTTTTGTTGACTTTGATCTCGATGAGGTTGTTTTTGGAGATGGTGATATCGACCCACGCACCGATGAAGGGCCGAATCTCAGCGTTGTAGAGGGTGAGACCGGTGGTCTTGTCGATCTCGGCGGTGAAGTAGACACCGGGGCTTCTCGTGAGCTGGTTGATGATGACCCGCTCGATACCATTGACGATAAAAGTGCCTCGGTCGGTCATCTTAGGAAGATTGAAAAAGTACACGTCTTGGCTGCGCTCGCTTCCTGTTTTTTTGTTGACAAGCTTAAGTCGCAAGTAGACTGGTGTGTCGTAGGATAATTTTTTCTGAAGGCAGAGCTCGATTTCGTAGCGAGGGGCGCCGAATATAACTTCCTCAAGGTGCACCGCGAATTTCTTGCCGGTGTAGTCTTCTATCGGGAAAAACTCAGAGAAAATATCTTTGAGATCTTTTTCAAGGAATTTATTCCACGAATCTTTCTGGATTTGGATAAGATCGAAGGTCTCAAGTTCGCGTTCACGCGTGCCCAAGAATATTTCTTGGAGAATGCCTTTTGCTTCGGGGAGCAAAGAGGTTTTTTTTGAGTTTTGGGGCATTCGAATACAGTTTCGAGGCTACTTGCGGAGCTGTGACAACAAATAATACCACCCTACCACTAGGGGTATCAATGAAAACTACAATATTATAGTACCATGACAAGCTATTGTCAAGCGTGATTTACTCTTCGTGTGTTAATCCTTAGAATACACTTTTTTAGTGTGCTTTTTGGGGCTCGCAAAGGATCGTATTTTGTCGATCACATTGTGCATGCCTGAGGATTCTTTTTGGGCGTAGGGAGTGTGTGGGAGGATTGGGAGCACGCGACTTCGGACCTCGTCTTTGATATCTTCCTCGATTCCCTCGAGATATTCTCCAAGGTTCTCTTCCAGGTTTTCCGAGATCTCGAGCGCTTGCTTCAAGAGGCTGCGGCCGCGCTTAGTGCCCAAGAAAAAGATTGCCCCGGCCCCGGCAAGGGCACCTGCGGCAAAGCCTGGCCACAGCTGGGATTTATTTCTTGTGTCTGTCATGGCGTCTTTTGGTCAACGTATCGGCGGCCTTAAAAAGTGTTTTGACGCCGCCCAAAAAGCCGACGACTTCTGAGAACCCGTGCTCTACTCCATGTCCCATCCGCTCAAAGCCGTCCACAATCGAGTTGACACGCCGCATGGTGCGGCGAAGCTCCATCAAGACCAAGACCAGCTGCACTCCGACCACGATAAGAAAAATTGTCGTGACTACCAAGGTGGTCGTCAGAAGGAGTTGCGTGGTGTCCATACCACCATTACATCATATTTCTTCGAAATATTCAAGACTACTTTCTGCACAAATCTCTGGAGGCGTTTTTCCAACCCCCGAGGTTGGTATTCTAGTATTCTAGACCCCGCGTCTAGAGCGACAATTGGCTTGTTACAGAAGCCCGATATTAACATTACATGTTGATTTTGGCCGTTTACACACCCCGGGGTGTGTAGGCACGAAAGTTCAATCGTTTAAACGATTGAACAACGCAAGTAATATCGGATAGTAGCAAGTAGTTGTCATAATTACAGTTGACTAGTCAACTGTAATTATGGTGAATACACTTTACACCAACACGTCATAAATTATTTCCACCCTCAGGGTGGAATTTAGAATTGTTAGTGCGTAATTATGGTGAATATGTTTGACACAGCCAAATTTATCGGGCATAATGATGATAATGCCCGATCAAGTAGTGCAATCGACACCGCCAACAACGCCAACTTCACCCGCCGCTGTAGTTCCGCATTCGTCAAATAAAACGGCGCTGTATGTGGTGCTTGTCGTGTTGTTGTTGGCATTAGTTGGAGTCGGGAGCTACTTCCTGGGCCAGCAATCAGGAAAGCAAACCACGCAACCTGCGTACACAGTAACTATCCCAACTACAGTTCCCGTTTCTCCCACCCCCGACGAAACTGCCAACTGGAAAACATTTAGCAGTACGAAAAAAAGCTATACTTTTAAATATCCTTCTAGTTGGACGGTGCAAGAAGATGACTATTTAAATCTTACTGAAGTAGCAATCCCTAACGCTCTCATTTCCATTACAATTTCTGAAGGTCCATATCCGTTTGGTTTCGGAGATCCGAATACGAAGTTTGAGGAAAAAAATATAACTTTGACGATAGATGGAAAACAATATAGTACAAAAGAAGTGATTGTAAATAATTCATCCGCATATGTAAACTTAAAACTTAATACCGAAAAAAACGAGCATATTTTATTCGGCGCCCCCAATAATGCAGGTTCTCTAAACGATTATAATAATAACAAAGAAACTATTCTTAAACTTCTCTCGACTTTCACATTCACGAAGTGAATCTTCCCTATAAACAATCTGAGGGACGTCCCTAGGGATACGACTAGTCATTATAACACGTCGTATATTATTTCCACCCTTAGGGTGGAAATGTTAGAATTTGATCTCTGAGTCTTTGAGGGCAGGGGAGCCTTTCTTTTTGGCCCAGTAGAGGTTGGCCAAAAGGAGCGTGTCGAAGGTGCCGGCGTCGAGCCAGTGCCCCTCAAGCTCGCTCCAGGTGAGGGCGCCCGCTTTAATATACATATTGTTGACTTCGGTAATTTCCAGCTCTCCCCGCTCCGAGGGTTTGCAATTCTTGATATACTCGAAGACTTTGTTGTCATAAATATAGAGGCCAGTGACGGCAAAGTCGGAAGGAGGATCAGCGGGCTTTTCTAATATCTCCACGATTTTCTTGGGGTCATTCGTGTCAAAGCGGGGGACTCCGAAGCGCTTTGGATCAGGGACTTTTTTCAAGAATAAGCATGCGCCGGTCTTAAAGTTTTGAACGGCAGCAGTGATGTCCGCGTCGGTGGTATTGTCGCCCAGGATCGCCGCAATAGGCTCGCCGTCGGCAAAGTCCGCGGCCATTGCCAAGGCGTCGGCAATTCCGCCGTCCGGGCTATCTTGATACGCATACTCAAGGTGCGAGATGCCGAATTCCTTGCCGTTTTTGAGGACCCGGATGAAGTCGCCTGAGTAAGGGCCCGACGCCACCACCATAATGTCTTTCACTCCAGCTTTGACCAACGTCTGGATAGGATAGTAGACCATCGGCTTGTCGTAGACCGGCAGCAGATGTTTATTCGTTGCGTGGGTGAGTGGATAGAGGCGAGTGCCCAAGCCCCCGGCTAAAATCACACCTTTCATAGTTTATTTGTTGGCAAACAATATTAAGGAAAACGTGAGGATGATGAGCCCCACGAGGAGATATTCTAGCACATTTTTGACGTGGAGGGTGCGGGCCCCTAGGTGATGATGTACTCCCCACAAGAGGTAAAATACCGCAAAAAGCACCAACACCAAGAGACTTTCTTTTTCCTGCCCCTGAAACACCGAAAGTGCGGTTAAAAAAAACATCCCTCCTGCCACCAATAATAGATATTCCGCTCCGTGCGCCGAAAGCTCCTTCTTAATGTATATATAGAGGTCTTTCATTTCTGGTTATAAAATGGTGCCCTTGCTAATAAATATCACTATACCGCTCAGGACGAAGAAAAGAAAGATAAAATGCGCCAGATTCTTGCCGTGGATGTGGAACACTTTAAGCCGAGCCGCAAAATAAAGGTCGATGGCGACGGTCGCGAGCAAAAATCCCAGGATGAGGGATACCATACCCACAGGGAGAGGTCCACTCGCCCCAGAACGCTGTTGGAATGCGAGAGTCTGAGGGGTGGCAGGTGCGACAACCGCCGCAGCTGTGGTGGGCATTGGTGCAGCCTCTGAGGGCGCGGCCGCCACCGCTCTGGCCCCCTCCGGCTTGCCAAAAAGCTGTACTACTACTGTGGTTTCTTCTCCCTGCAATACTCCATTGACCATCGCGTAGCCCACCTCCGTATACTCAGATCGCAAGATATTTTCCCGGTGAGAGGGGGACTCCATCCACGCGTCCACGACATTATTAGAGTACAAGAAATTCTTGGCCAAATTCTCGCCGGCGTATTCGTAGTTGTAGCCCGCTTGGGAGAAAAAGTCCCAAGGCGCGGTGCCGTCGGGCCCGTAGTGCGCCCAATAATTTTTGCCGATCATATCGCGACCTTTGGCGGCCGCGGCCTCAGAGAGCTTGGGGTTCAAAGTAAGAGGAGGTAGATTATTGGTGTGCCTCACCTCATTGGTGAGCGAGTACAGCTTGTCTGCCGTGATGTCGGTGGCAAATCCCAGCACTTGCCCCAGATGCGTGTTGGAGCGCGCGATGGCCACAAACAACAGTCCCACCAAAAGGTAGGTGGCAAGCGTAGTGTGGTGGAGCGCCTTTGCGCGGAAATTATTACCTAAGTGAGGTACGAAAAAATTGAAGAATGAGCGACGTAGATTTCTCATGATAAGTATTTTCGTACAACGCTTTGATGCGCTTTAATATAACTATACATGAGGATCATCCCCGCCGTATCAATGACCACGTCCCGCGCCCGTCCCTCTCGGCCGGGCACATATGTCTGGTGGATCTCGTCGGAGGCGGCGTAGACTAGGGCTATCAAAAAAGCCCACAGATACACCTTTTTTGACTTGCCCTCTCCCCACATCGCCCGCAGCAGCAGTGCATACAGTAGGGCATATTCGATCATGTGAAGGGTCTTAAAGATGAGAAAATCAATAAGATAAATTTCCGTGATTGAGGTCCGCGGCCGGCTTGAAAGATAAAAAATGAGCCCCATGAGAGCGATCGGTGGGAGCCACAAATATAATAGTTTTTTCATGCCGTCTTTCTACTTTCATTGTATACCGTCGCATTTAAAAATGCGACGAGTATATACTCGATTCCGACTTTGTCGTGAATCGGTATAGCAGAAAGAGCGAGCTACTTTTTGATTTTGTAGAGAATAGATCCTATGGCAAGGAAGCCATAGGAGAGGGAGGCAAAGGACAAGCTTTTGACGAGTGCATTTTTCTTGTTTGGTGGGGGTGCAGTATCCTCACCGAGTACTTCCGCATTGTCGTGATCTTGTCTTTGGGGTGGTGCCTTTTGAGAGGTTTTTGGTGGCACTTTTTTGACAGAAGCCTTTGAGGAGGCTGCGACGGAGGCTTTGGGGGTGGGTTTCTTGGCGGGTGTGGGGGATTTCGTCGGAGCTGAGGTAACAGGGCCAGATGTAGGCTCTATGCATGAGTTGTTGGCACTCCCCTTGGTGGGGGTGCGCATGCATGAAGGGCTCACAGTGAATCCCTCTTTCGACTCGTCATACGAAAACTCATGTTTTACATTGCTATTTGTGTCTAGCAATCTCACCGTGTCTCCATCGTTATTAAACATTGACGAGGAGAGCTCATACACAGCGTAGCGTTTGGCTCCAATGGTGAGCGAGAATTGTTTGGGCGATGATCCGCTACCCAACCCGTCATCAATGAACCAGTTTTGTAGATTAACTTCAAAGTCATTGTCGTTGTACAATTCCACCCACTCCCCTTCTCCACTAGCCGGATACACGTAGGCTTCCGAGACAGAAATCTTTTCGTGTGAGGTGGGTGATGGAACGGGAGTTATAGTTGTTTCGGCGTTAACGCACGATGATTTTGTCTCATTATTTTGCCCAAATGTGGGCTCACCGCTTGACCAATCTCCAGTTCCATCGGGCTTGCGTTGATAAGAAATATTGGTGCCCGGGCTTGAGGAATAGGAATATGAGTCAATAATAGTCGCACCTGCTTCTGTGGGATTTTTTGACGGATCAAAAAGACGCACAGAATCTGCTGATGTTTTATTGAAATTGAAATCAGCGGAAAACACTTGGCAGGCCTTAGGTTGGAGCTGTGTGCCGTCAGAAATCTTGAAGTATGTGGATCCGTCTGAGTCGTCGATGTACCAGCCTGAAATGTCGACCGTAGAGTCCCCGGTGTTGAAAATCTCTACCTGCTGAGGGGACGGATCCACCAAAAACTCGTTGATTCTGATATCAGCAAATACGCAGCTAGGAAAAAGAAGGAACAATAATAGAAAGGCGCCCCCTATCGCTCTCTTCATGATTCGTAAGATACTACACGAACCCTAGGATTGCAAGCGATTATTAGAGATGTCCAACGAGTCTTTTTTTAGTGCGAGCAACATCTCATCCTCATATCCATGTGTCACCCATTCAGGATATCTCTTCTGCACAAACAATTTTTCCAAATCGCTAACGTTAAACCACTTTACTTCATCTACTTCTTCTTTCTCAAGTGTAAGGCTATTGGCGTCACCATTCCATTCTAGGTAGTAAACCGCTTGAAATTCTTTGTCATCTTCAGATTTATAAACCTTGAAAAGTTTTAGTTCTGAAGCAGAGACTTCTAAGCCTAGTTCCTCATTCGTTTCTTTAATTGCATTAATTAAGTAGTCCTCGCCTGGAGCCAAATGCCCGCCGAAATGCGCTTCCCATTTGCCAGGATTAGTATCCTTGCGCATTGATCTTTTCTGGCAAAGAACTTGCTTGTTTTTGTTTATAATCCAGATATTGGAGGCTCTGTGCCAGTAGCCTTTCGCATGAACCTCTGCTCGTGGTTTCGGCTCAATAGAATTATTATTCTCGTCCACTACAAATAGGAGTTCATCCTTGTCGATCATGAGGAGATTATATCAAAAAGACTTCTCACACCGGTCGGGTGTGAAGCTTATTACTTGAAAGTCGCGGCGGAGCAAATGCCGGAATAGTAGTCGGAGAATTTTTTGTCAGGGCCGTAGATGGGGTCGTGCATGATGTAGCTGTCACCATCTTTTTTGGTGAGGACCACGAAGTGGCTGCCTCCATAGCCACATCCCCCTACTCCAGCAATCACATAATTGCCCGCGGCAAGCTCCGCGTCTACATTCACGCCGCCTGCGTAGCTGCGGCCCCCCACACCCTTCCACGGAAGATTCATGTAGGCTGTGTCGCTGTAGAAGCGACTCGTGTCTGCGGCGATTGACGCTGGAGTCTGATTATCGCCGAGCTTCGTAGCGACCATCGCAACAGACGAGAGTAGGCAGCCCACATTCAGAATATTCTCAGAAGAATAGCCAATCGCGTTGCTGGCCCATCGCTCGTCACGCTGAGAGTAGTAGGCCCCATCTGACCCTGAGCCAAAGGCATTGGCGCCAATCGTGGACGAGGCTCCAGAGCTTTGCACGAAGCCTCGAAATCCCGAAAGTTGCGCCTGAGCGGTGGCAAGGAGCCTCTGATAGGTGTTCTCATCATTTTGTGTGTCGGCCAAGAGCTTCTGTTTTTGCACCTTGGCCACATCAAGTGCCGCTTTTTGCTGATCGAGCACCGCTTTGAGCGCGTCAAGCTCTACTTTTTTGTCCTCTCGGAGGCTTTTTTGCTGCTCGAAATTGAGCTTAGCCTGCTGTACCCGGAAGGCAATGCGGCTATCATTTTCCTGCGAGGTTTTGAGGTACTTGAGGCGGTTGCCTAGTGTCGAGGCATTCTGTGCGTCCAGGACCATGTTGAGGAAGTTGACATCATCCCTTTTTTTGTATCCCTCCACAATCTTACTCAGGAGAATGAGTGAGAGGTGGTCGAGAGAAGTATTAAGGCCCTCAATGCGACTGCCTAAGTTGTCGATTTCATGTTCGGTCTGAGCGATTTTGTTCTCAGTTTCTTGTACTCGGAGTGTGGTAAGGTAAATCTGCGTATTGGCAAACTCCACCTCGGCCGCAAGCGAATTTTTCTCTGTTCTTATGGTAGTGAGCTTCTGCTCATATTCTTGAATGAGCTTCCGGCACTCATCCTCAGATCCGCATGTCTGACCCTTGAGGGCTTGAGGGACTGCAAAAGCAAGGATGACAAAAATAACCGCGACCACAGCCGCTTTTATATACTTTTTCATATTATTTAATATATTTTGACGTGGCCATGTAGTTGCCAATTAGGCCTATCACACAGCCAAAGAGCACGGTGACCACGTAGGTGAGAATAATAAAAAAGAGGCTTGGCGGCCAGACGAATAGATCCAGAGATTGCAATCCGTAGAATGGCAGCTTAGGGACTCCCACAAGATAGGTATTAAGATAGGGCGAGAGCACAAAAAAAGCCAGATTATACAAGATGAATGCAAGTGAGGCCGCTGAAGCCCCAAATACCACTCCCTCCAGCAAAAATGGGCCTCTAATGTACGACATCGAGGCACCCAGAAGCCGCAAGAGCTCGATCTCCTGTTTTTTAAGTGTGATCTTGAAAGCGGCTGTCGTCATCAGTACGACAAATGAGATAAGAACCAAGAAGAGAAGCACAAAAAGAGAAACCTTTTTGAGAATATTTGTGACCCCAAGGAGCTTATTGACAATATCCCTCTGAAAGACTACGTCGTCGACCCCAGGCTGTTTTTTCACAAAGTCCGCAATTTCCTGCAGGTACTCGGGTTTTTGCGCGTATATCTCAAGGCTTGCGGGTAAAATGTCGGCCGACACCATCTCAAGAAGCAAAGGATCATCGCGGTTGAGCTCTTTATAGATCTTAAGAGCGTCGCCCTTGGAAATATACTTTACGCTTGATGTCTTCCCAGATTCGGTGACCGCGTCTCGCACCTGGAAAATATCGCCTTCCTTAGTCTGCTTCTCAAAATAGACCGTGACTTGAGGCCGTGTCTCCACGTAGCTTAAAATGCCATTAAAAAATGCTGTCAGATTGAAGAAAAAGAGACTCAAAAAAAGTGTGAAAAAGAGAATGAGAAATGAAGCCGCGCTCTGATATGGAGTCCGCTTGACCGATGTAATAAGATCGTTCATAGTTCGTATCCTCCTTTTTTGATGTCCCGCGTTACCTCTCCGCCTTTGAGGACTAACACTCGCTTTTGCAAGCTATTGACAATATCGGCGTTGTGGGTGGCGATGAGGATAGTGCGCTTGCCTTCAAGCTCCTTAAAAATCTTCATGATATCCCAGGTGGTCTTTGGGTCCAGGTTGCCGGTGGGCTCGTCTGCTAATATGAATTTGCGCTCTCCGGCCACGGCGCGTGCGATCGCCACTCGCTGAAGCTCACCTGCTGAAAGCTGAGCAGGGAAAAGCTCGCCACGACCTTCCATATGAGCCTGATGAAGTGCCTTTTTGACTTCTGCCTTGATATCCACTTCTCCAAAACCCATGACCTGAAGCCCCAAGGCTACATTTTCATAGACATTTTTGTCAGGTAGGATCTTAAAATCCTGAAACACAACCCCTATTTTTTTTCGTAGCGCCTCCACCTCTTTAAAATGCGAGCCTGACACTTCGAGGTCGTCCACTTTAAGTACCCCCGAAGAGGGCAGGAGCTCAGCTAAGATGAGCTTCAGAATCGTCGTTTTGCCAGCGCCTGATGGACCCACTAAAAACACAAATTCATTGTCCTTCACCTCGAAGGTAGCGTCTTTGAGCGCTACATTGCCAAGAGGAAATTTTTTGGTGACACCTTGGAAATTAATCATAAAATAGTCAATAGTTAATAGATAGAGAAGCTAGTTTAGAAGTAGAAAATGGGTTTGGAAAAATGGGTCCAATGACATATTTCTACTTCCTTACCCAAACCGGCTTCTTTACCCATGGACTTTTTACTGTACTTCAACATATCCTACATCCATAAGCCAGCCAGCCTTTTGTCCTGCAAATGTTTGCCCGCCGACTTTGATTTTTTTGCCCATATATGTGGAGAGGTCTACGACGCTTGAGGTGAGGTACACGTTCTGACTCTCACCACCAGGTCGCTCTAAGTGAAAGCTTCCTTCCCCATCTAGACCACCCTCTTTCAAGACTCCGGTAGCAGTATCGGGGAATCGTTTCTTATCCACAATTCCATCAGTTTTTTTGGCACCAAGGCTTTTGAGGGGGCTACCTCCAACTGTCGACTTGGACATTTTGGCGACCGTCAGTCCGGCTCCCAGTCCCAGCACAACAGCTACGGCAAGCACGCTCACTACGGCTACCTTGGTAGGCTTATTCTGGTCAACGGAGCGCACTCCCTTTGGAGTTGCGTGGGTGGTGGAACTATCCATGCTACCAGGATAGCAAGATTGAATAAAAATTACAAGCCGCAAACACATTACAAACCAAGTCTATGCACTCGCCCTCAATAAATTTTCTTGTTTGTGAGGACGAATGCTTCTTTCTTCTTTAAGTTCGAGGACCGCTCGTCCTTATACGATGGGCTAAAGATATTTCCTCAGATACCACAAACTGCGAAAATTAATTTCGGAGCTCGTTCTTCGTTATGCGTTTCGCATTACACTTTTTTTAAATACGCTTCGATGAAGGGGTCAAGCTCGCCGTCCAGCACCCGCTCGGCCTGATGATCCTCGTGTTGGGTGCGAAGGTCCTTCACGAGCTTGTAGGGGTGGAGCACATAGGAGCGAATCTGCATGCCAAAGGTAGCAATCTTGTCTTGCTTGAATTCTCCCATCGCTTTAGTGCGGGCTGTCTCTTCCCGTTCCCAGAGCTTGGCTCGCAAGAGTTTGAGAGCGCTTTCGCGGTTCTTGCCCTGCTGGCGCTCTGTCTGGCACGTCACGACAATACCGGAGGGCTTATGGGTGAGGCGTACGGCGGTCGCCACCTTGTTGACATTTTGCCCGCCATGGCCGCCTGCGCGGTAAAATTGCCATTCCAAATCATCGTCTTTGATAGTCACTTCTTTGTCCTCTACCTCAGGGAGCACTTCGACCAAGGCAAAGGACGTCTGCCGCAAGTGATCGGCATTGAAAGGGGATTGGCGGACCAATCGGTGCACTCCCGCCTCGCCTCTGAGCATCCCAAACGCGAATCGGCCGCCGACCTGCAAGGTCACGTTTTTGATGCCTGCCTCGTCTCCCAAGACCCGGTCCACCTCCTCCACCTTCCAGCCCTTTCTCTCAAAATAGCGCCTATACATACGTTCCAAGATCTGTGCCCAGTCCATGGCCTCAGTACCACCTTGGCCAGAATGAATCGCAAGTATGGCTCCACCTGCGTCATGGGGCCCAGACAAAAAAAGGAGCACTTCATATTTGTCCAAAAGCTTCTCAAGCGACGGGTAGTCTTTGTCGGCCAACAAGAGCTGCATCATCTCCAAGTCCTCCACCTCATGCTTGAGGTCGCTAATTTCACGTGACACTTGCGCCGCATGCTCCGGATTCTTCCAGAAATCTTCGCTGTACGTCTGCGCTTCCAGGGCAGTTACCTCATCTTGCTTGGCTTTTATATTGGCATGCTTCAAGATCGAATTTACCCTTTTCTCGAGATCTTCGTTTTGCATGGAGATATTATAGCGAAACGTCGCTCTATTGTCATCCCCGCAAAAGCGGGGATCTGTTTGATACAATGGGCTATCAAATATGAAACACTACTCTGTTTATATAATGGGCAACAATCGTCCAACACTCTATGTTGGCATGACCAACGATCTTGTGAGGCGAGTGTCGCAACACAAGGCAGGCTCTGTTGAAGGGTTTACCTCAAAGTATAAGCTTAACAAACTTCTATACTTTGAAATTCTTGAGAAGCCTTCGGACGCAATTATGAGAGAAAAACGATTAAAGAAATGGAATAGAGCATGGAAACTTGAACTCATTAAACAGAAGAATCCTACCCTTAGAGATCTTTACAAAGATCTACTATTTTGATTCCCGGTCAAGCCGGGAATGACCTCCGGTGATGAAGAAGATCCCGCATCAAAGGTGCGGGATGACCTCCGGTCACTTGAAGTCGCTACCTATGATGATAATCACATCTGACACGTCATCTTCGTCGAGGGTCTCTACTTTTGGCGATTTGACGCCTTCTGAAAGATCTTCTTTGAGCGTGTCGACCACGCCTTTTTTGGATTTTTTCACCTGGATGACTGTCACTTCGTACTCAAAATTATCAGCGTTGCCGGTCAAGATCTCCTCGTAGCCTTTTTCAATAAGAAGGTTCTTGACTTCGTTAGCCTTGCCAGCCGTTCCGGACCCATTTAATACTTTTATACGGATGCTTTCTTTTTTCAGAGCTGGAGTGGGGGTTGTAGTATCTTTCTCTGGCTGTTTTGTAATAGTTGGCTCTGTTTTTTTATCTGGGAGAGCTACATTTTGGAGGAAGGAAAGGGCACCGGCGCGTGACAGGGCCCACAGGGCGTAAAAAGAAGCGCCAAACGACACGACAAGAATAAGCGCAAACACCAATATTTTCTTACTTCCTCCCCCACCACCTGGCCCCCTGCGCTTGCGGAATTTCCGGGAATAATTTCGAAGAATATTGAACTTTTTGTTTTCCGCAGAAAAGACGAAAGCGCCAAATGGCACGTCATAAGTGAGGATGGGGAAAGAGCTGTCTGGGGCAGTCATCAGGAGCTTGAGGTATTCTTGGTAGAAGTGAGGGATAATTCTTTTCAAGGGATTAGTCCAGGCCCCCACTTTTTTCGTGAAGGTGTCTTGGCGGATTTTTTCAGATTTAGGCCCTGACAAGATAATGCGGCTCAGCTTAATATTTTTGCCTTCAAGCTCCTTGACCTTGTCTTTGAGGATTTTTTCAAATGCCTCTTCCTTGGGTACATCCTCTACCCAACGCTTTCGGGAAGTGAGACCATACGAGTCGTACAGATAGCCCGTGACTTCGCCCTCACCATAAGAGACATAGAGAATATGCTCTTTCTTGCCGGCCCGCAGCGTTTTTACAAAAAGCGTGAAGAGGGCAAGAGCCTCAGGAAGAATACCTACGAGTCTTAGATTGAGGAGCTTGAAGGCCTCCATAAATGCCCCCACGGCGTCGCGTTTTATGGCAAAGCAGCTTACATTTTGGTGACCCTCGACCTGTGTGGCGATATAATCATAGGCGTAGTCGGCGGCTGTCACTCCAAGTTCCGTCTCCAGCTTATCCTTGACAAAATCCTCAAGCGATTTTGGGGAGTAATTCGGGGGGACTTGCATTGAGACATAGGAAAAAGCCTCCTGTGGCAAGATCAGAAGCACATCCTCGCCGCCTGAGACATTGAGTGCGCTTAGGCCCTCTTTGATCGCTGAGGCGAAAAGATCTAGATTATTTATTTCGCCGCCCTTTAGAAGGTCTACGGTGTGCTTTTTATCAAAAAATGCCACCTCATATTGGCCAAGAAGTGATTTTTTGAACTTCAAGAGCTTTATGCTGTGAGAATCGATGAATGCGTAGAGCATGAGATTAATTATAAAGGTATTATTCCCAAAAAAACAAGTCATCGTTTTATATGTCATTGTTAGTATCTTCGCCCCTCGATAAATTTTCTTGCTCAAGAACTCGCACCCGCCTTCAAGTCGCGGGACCGCTCATTCCTAATCGGCATTCACTTGCTCAGACATCTTTCGCTGCGAAAATTCACCTCGGGGCTCATTACATACACTAGCGGAACAGTACGCGAGGGCTTGGGGCATCCCCACGGAGCGCAAGGTACTCCTGAGCACTGGAGGGGAAAAGCCCGAGGGGGAATCTGGGACGAAGAGGCAATCGAATACCGGAGATCAGCGCTCCTGCCACAATCTGTGGAACATTTTGAGGTACAATACACTTGCTATGAGAGATCAACTTGAGGAAATCAAAAATAAAACAGACATTGTAGAGGTGATAGGCCATCACGTGGCGCTAAAGCATGTCGGACGCAATTTCAAAGGATTGTGTCCTTTCCACAGCGAGAAGACACCGTCATTTGTAGTCTCTCCTGACCGCCAGATCTGGCACTGTTTTGGTGCATGCGGGGAGGGCGGGGATGCCTTCAAGTTCTTGATGAAGCTAGACAATATTACCTTCATCGAAGCGGCCCGCGAGCTGGCCAAAGCCGCAGGCGTCACGCTCAAGGACCTATCGTTTGATGACAAGCTAGGAGCCACTCGGGAGCGCTTCTTTGCCCTCAACCAATTGGCGGCAGAATACTTCAATTACGTGCTTTTCAAGTCCCCCGTGGGAAAAAAAGCACTTGAGTATCTGGGGGGGCGAAAAATCGATCCCCGCCTCGCCCAAAAATTTAATTTGGGATACGCACCCTCATCATGGGATTCTCTGTCCAAATTTCTTCTTAAAAAGAAATTCACCCCGCAAGAGCTCTTTGAGGTCGGGCTCACTGTGGCAGGCCGAGGTGGTGGCCATTACGATCGCTTTCGGGGGCGGATTATGTTCCCGATTGCTGACCCGCGAGGCAATGTGTGCGGCTTTTCGGGCCGTCTTTTATCAGCGGCTGATGAGGCTAAGTACGTAAATAGCCCCGAGTCGCTGATTTACCACAAGCGAGAGTCTTTGTATGGTATTAATCTTGCGATCCCACAGGTGCGCAAGCTTGAGAACATCTTGCTCGTGGAGGGAGAGTTCGACGTCATCAGCTCCCACTCAATTGGGATTGAGCATGTGGCGGCCATCAAGGGAACTGCGGTGACCGAGGGGCAGCTGCGCCTCGTCAAGCGCTATTGCCCTCGTCTCACACTTCTCTTAGATGCCGATACCGCAGGGGAGGAGGCAGCCACTCGCGCAATTGAAGAGGCTGAGCGAGTCGATCTTGAAGTATCGGTGGTGGCCCTAACCGGCGCCAAAGATCCTGACGAGGCAGTGCACGCAGACCCCATCGCCTTCAAAAAAGTAATCAAATCACCTACTCCCGCCTATGATTTCCTTATAGACCTATACAGGAAAAGATTTCCCCAAAATGATCCTTACAGCAAGAAAAGAATAGCTAGTGCTGTAATTCCTTTTGTATCGCGGATTGCCAATCCCATTGTAAGCTCGCATTACATCAAAAAAATTGCGGCGCTTCTTGAGGTGACGGAGGGAAGCGTGCGAGAGCTCATGCTGCAGCACAAAAGAAAAGGCACAAAAAAGCGATACGAATCATCCCCTCAAGCTCCTCACGATGAAAAGCGAGAAGAAATGCTGCCTAAATATCTTCTGAGTCTTCTTTTTCAGACTGCTCAATCTAAAGAAAGTGGAGATGAGGTATTTAAGATTGTGAGCCCAGAGGATTTTTTTGTTCCATCTCTCAAAAATATTGCGAAGAAATATCTGGAATATATTAAAGAGCACTCCGAAGAATTTGCACCCCGCAATTTTGCCGCCACCCTGGATGGAGCTCTTCTACCGGCGTTTGATGAGGTCTATCTTTTCGCCTCCGCAGAGCGAGGGATAGAAGAGCAGAACATACGAAAATTGGCGCTTGAAGTCAGAAAACAGGCCCTTAAAAAGAAGATCACGGATCTGCTTTCCGGCGAAATTGCACTCTCTAAGGAAGAAGAGGAGAAAGCCCAAGATTTGTCCCACCAACTAAAAGAGGTAGAAAAAAGCCTTGTAATGTCGTAAAATAGAGAGAATAATGAAGCAGCGACTCCCTAAAAACCTCAAAGAGATCTTAAAGCAGGGCGAAGACGATGGATTTTTGGTGCAGGATGACATTCTTCTCGTCTACCCTGAACCTGAAAAACACATCGACGAAATCGACGAATTCTTCGACTCAGCGCTTAAAAAAGATATAGATATCTTTGAGACAGTTTCTAATCGCGAAGAGGAGGATGCCAAAAAGAGCGCTGAGGAGATTGAGCGCGAGATCGAGCAGCTCATTGCCACGCGCCAAGGAGAATCCCTTGATCCTATCAAAAAGTACCTCAAGGAAATAGGCAAGACTCCCCTTCTGAAATTTGAGGAGGAGATTGACCTTGCCAAAAAGTATGAGAAAGGAAGTGCTGATGCGAAGGAAAAGCTCATCAAAGCCAATCTGCGTCTCGTGGTGTCGATCGCCAAAAAATATCTAGGCCGGAGGCTTTCTTTTCTCGATCTGATTCAGGAAGGCAACAAGGGACTCATTCGAGGTGTGGAAAAGTATGATTGGCGCCGGGGCTTCAAGTTCTCCACCTATGCCACTTGGTGGATTAGGCAGGCTATAACGCGCGCCATTGCAGACCAGTCGCGTACTATTCGCATTCCGGTGCATATGGTGGACCAGATTAATCGCTTTTATAAGACGCAGCGTCGCCTCACTCAGAAGATGGGTCGGGAGCCCAAGCTCAAGGAGATTGCACGGGAGATGCACCTCACATTGGATCAGGTTGAGAACTTGATGCGGATTTCACAGCAGCCCAAATCGTTGTCCACCCCGATTGGAGACGACAAAGAGACCACGCTTGAGCAGTTTATTACCGATCAGAATCAGCCTTCTCTCTATGACAAAGTTTCAAGAGAGCTTTTGAAAGATGCTCTCAACAAGGTCCTTGAGACCCTTTCTCCCCGGGAGAAAAAAGTGCTCATTATGCGATTTGGTCTTGAGGACTCGAAGCCTAAAACACTCGAGGAGGTAGGACGGGAATTTAAGGTCACCCGTGAGCGTATTCGCCAGATCGAGGCCAAGGCAATTAGGAAACTAAAGCATCCCACCAGAGCTCGCAAATTGCGAGACTTTCTTGAATAATTCACATATAATTTCTAACTATGAAAGCAAAGGTCGAGACAGATAAAGCCCCACAAGCGCCTGGTCTTTTGTCACAGGCCGTAGTCACTAATGGTTTCATTTACGTTGCCGGACAAATTCACATGACACCGGATGGTAAACTCGTCGAAGGCTCGACGGAGGATAAAGTTGGCCAAATCATGAAAAATATACAAGAGATCCTGAAAGAAGCAGGCGCAGATTTAAATAGCATAGTGAAAGCAACTCTATATGTTACAGATATGTCTTTGATGCCAGCGCTCAACAAAGTATACCCAACGTATTTCGATGAGCCATACCCCGCACGCGAAGCCATATGCGTGAAAGAACTCCCCCTGGGTGCGCAAATTGAAATCAGCGTAATTGCAGAGAAAAATTCTTAAAGAAGAGAAGTTGTGATGGTCGCAACTACTACACCAAGACTAAAAGCAGGAATTACATAATGTGCGGGGAATGCAAGATTATTCTTTCGCATTGCTACAAAAAGTATCGTTTCAATAGCTGCCACGGCGGTCATATAGATTCCAATCCGTGCGCAAAATGCGAGCACTGTTCCTTGACTAGTAAGTGCCAATAATGATCCAGTTATAAGTTGAGTGGCACCTCCAAATGCAATCGTCGACGCTAATGGCTTGTACGCCTTCTTCTGCTTCCACAAAACGTTCATAATGGCAGCAATCCCCAGAACTCCCAATACCGCAGCTCCTCCCAAGTGAAGTACTAAGAATAATTCTCGCATGCAATAATTATACCCCCCCTCATAAGATGCAAGTGAAGCGCAAGTATGGTATAAATAGTGGTAATGAAGGAAAATACGACTTCTCCTCTTTCGAGGACACTCAACGTATGGGCGCTTGTACTTATTGTGTGGAGCTTCTACCGCGCGTATATCAAGCTTCCTTCAGAAATGCTTTGGGTAGATGAATTTATAGCAAAGCCTTTGATTTTTGTTGGCCCCGTGTACTACTATGTGACCCATTTTGAGAAAAAGCCATTCTTTGAGGCAATCGACCTTACAGGTCAAAAATTGCGCAGAGAAATAATGATTGGAATCGTGGTAGGCATTCCTATTTTTGCTGCCTCATTGTTTTCATTTTACTTTAGACACAATGGCCTAACTGGGGTATTATCTGCGTCTCAGCCAGCTGGAGTAGTAGCCTGGTATTTTATGATAGCTGTTGTAACTGCGTTTTCACAAGAAGTGCTTTCCCGAGGATTTGTGCTCAAGCGGCTTTACAGAGAATGGAATAACATCTACTCTGCCACAATCGTTGCAAGTATTCTGTTTTTCCTTCTTCACATTCCGGCTCTTTTTGCAAATAATGCCTTTGAGGGTAATACACTACTTCTGCTGTTGGGTACGACCCTGTCCTTGAGTTTTATTAATTCGTTTGTATATTTATCTGAGCGAAGCCTAGTGCCCTGCATTTTAATTCATGCTTTCTACAGTACAAGCATTTTTGTATTCTTTGGGTAAGAAGAAGCTCCTATCTCTTTTCCACTATCCAAAAAATCTCATGTCCTGCATAGGTGATCTTTTTTATGGGTAATCCTTCAATCTCACCCGGGTCAAAATCCTCAGGGAAGCCTATAAACACAGTTTTCCTTGCCAAGGAGTCGTAAGAAAAATTGAAGTCAAACTTGTCAAACTTCTCTACTTGTCCAAACCCGAATTCATCAGGCGGGGAGAGGGTTGCTTCTTGCTGATAGCGAACAGGATCATATTGTAAGTAGTAGAGAAGGTAAATATATGGCTGACCGTTCTTTCTAGTGATCACAAACCGGTCAAAGCCATCATAATTTTGCTTGACATATTCACCCAATTCTTTATATCCGCATTGCCATGCTCTGGGGACGTCTGGTTTTTTAAAATAGTGGTTAAAGTAAAAATCCCACGAATAAAATAGGAAAAAGAAGTACAAGGCAGTTACGACAAGAGCAATAGGCGGCCTGTGGTTCTTTTTTAATGAGGCCACTAGATTGTAGAATCCATATGCTGCAAGTATCGTCAGGGGGACGATCATATAGAAGCTCCTTGTCATGGAGAACTCCTGCCAAGCAAGAGCCGCTGGCAATGGGCTCGCCAGAAGCACCCCCAAGAGCAGGTATCGTAATTTTTCCTTCCGGGCAAATATATAACATAAGCCAATCAAAACTAAGACGTACTCAACAGGCGTAATGGGAGAAATACCCTTAGACCCAAATCGCAGATTTTGATCTCCCTCCACGACCAAGAAATTTGGAGACAAGTAGGTGAGGTATTGATGTGTAATCACGCCAATAGCGTATGTTACTTTGTTGTGAATGATTCTTGAGGGATGCTCTTCTCGCTGCTCTTCTATGGCGGAGGTGAATCCGGACGTGTTATAGAACGCAAGGGTGCCCACCCGATTTGTGGGACGGGCAAATTCTGTGAATCCAAAGAGAATGATCGGCGAGAGAAAAAGCAAAAGATATGTGGACCATTTTCCCACGGAAAGTCTTTTTTTGGCGAGCACGAATATTAGAGACACAAAAAAGAAGACCGCAAAAATTTTTGTTATGTGGTGCGTGAAAAGAGCAAGGCCATTGAATAGAGAAAAAAGCGCTAAAGAATGCGCATTATTCGTTCTTATATACCGCAGGAAGAAGAGGAGGCTGAGGGAGATGCATAGATAGGCCAATACCACCTCATGAGCCTGATGGGCAATGCTTTGCAGCCATGGCGAGACCGCTATAAGAAAAGCAGCAATAAGGGCAACCTTTTTGTTTTTTGCAAATTCATACGTCAATAAAAACAAGAGGACGGGCGACAGTACCCCTACTATCATTGTAGGAAGGCGGGTTGTGAATTCATTGAGTCCAAATAGAGCAATGCCAGGAGTCATCAAATACCCCAGTATAGGAAGCTTGTTCTCACCAAATGACTTAAATCTAGTCGGCAAGAATGCTCCATATTCGTCACGACCCGTCTGTAGAATTGAGAGGGCGTTGTAGCCAAAGGCCGCTTCATCGGCATTGAGGCACACTGGCATACTGTTAAGACGGCCAAAAGCCAATGCTGCGCACAGGCCGCACAAAAGGATAAGGACCATGATTATTTTTTTACTCATCAAAATAAGCGTAGCACTTCTCGATCAGTTTTTATAAAGAATTTTTTTACTTTTCTTCTTTGACGTAAAATTTGTGGAATTCTCACCAAAGCCGCTAAAAATCCGGCAGCGAGCTGGCCATCTCCTCTAATCACTGAACGCGGGATCATGTAAAAAAGGTGAGCAATATGGCTGGCAATAAAAGTAAGGTCGGTAATATTTTTCCAAATAAAAATAAATTGATTTCTGTACGAGGTTTTATTTATTGTTGACCGCGCGAAAAACTTATTGATAGTTGATCCATGATGATGAATGACTAGAATTGAAGGGTCAAAGAGTACGGTATATCCAGCTCTCCAGGCACGGTAGGAAAGATCAATATCTTCCCAATAAAAAGGGGAGTAGAGCTCATCAAACCCGCCAAGAGCATCAAGCTTCTTTTTGTCGAAAATTGCGCTTCCCCCCTCGGCCCACGCGGTAATCCCCTTTTTGGTACTGGAGGAGTCATGCTGGAAAAAACCATTTTTCCAATACACTCTATTTTTTCCAACGATTTTTTGATCACTCTCCTCCTGTGCAAAAGAAACGGCAAATAGTGAAGCGTCTTTCTCAAAGTATTTTAACGACTTTTTATAATTGCTGTCTTGAAGTGCTACGTCGCTATTGAGAAGTAGTAGATATTTCCCCGAGGCTTCGCGAGCTCCACGATTAGCAGCCCCTGCAAATCCCAAATTTTTTTTGTTCTCAGTGAGTCGTATTCCCTTAAATTGGGATAGATCTCTTTTAATACTGGTTGTTGGATCATCATTGACCACGATCACTTCGCAATCCTCAAAGTAAGGCGAGTTTTTTTTTATGGTGGCGACGAGGTCAGCTGTGTTTTGGTAGGCGGGGATAATGATTGAAATCATAGCAACTTGTCTACAACATTTTTTCTAAATACATCATAACTAAAATTGTCTTTGATATACGAAAGCGCATTTTTTCTAATTGTATTTTGCTTTTTTTCATCGCTAAGTATTTCCAAAGTTTTTTTAATAAGCTCCCTTTCGGATTGAAATACAAATCCGTTTTCTCCATCAATGATGGTTTCTGCAGGACCTCCAGCACCATATACAAATGTCATACAACCGCTACTCATCGCTTCCAGTGGAGTAAGTCCAAAATGCTCAACCGCCTCCGGGTTTTTTTCTTCGTCGATCCCGAAGCCTGCAAAATGCCAATACACAAGTGATTTTTTGTACAGATCCAAAAGTTCACTAAAGGGGAGATTGGGCTTAAATACGATATCAGGGTCATTGCCGGCAAGCATCTTAAGCTTAGCAAAATATTCTTGATCTTCTTGCTTTAAACCACCTGCCAACACAAGCTTAAAACCTTTCAATTTTTGCTTATTGCTTTTGAAGACCTTAATAATTTCATCGTGTTTTTTAGCATGAAGATGAGTAAAGAAGCGCCCTACAGTGAGAATAATTTTTTCTTTTTTGGTAGTCTCTTTGACACTCAAAAAGTCATCTGAAAGATACGAATATAGCACGTCCGAGGTAATGCCCCACTTAGCTAAGAATTTTTGAGTGAAGCGGGAGTGAGTTATAAAGCGCCAGTTTAAGAGCTTTATTTTATTCAAAAAGCCAGAATATAAATGTCTGTCAGGTACCATCGCATACACAAAGTTTTTTTTGGCAGATGAAATAAAATAACTTCCATCCGTGATATAAAAAAATATTTCATATTCTTTAAGAATAGTTAGTTTCTTCAAAAAAATAGACTTGGACTTAAAAATATTTGGAACAAAAGTAAGATTTTTAAATTCGATATTGAGGCGATCTTTAATAGCACTTGTAAGGTCTTCGTCCCAGTAAATATCTATATGAAAGCCTAAATCATCTAAGACTTGAAGAATTGAGAGAGTATACTTCTCACCCCCCCCTAGCGTATCTAGATAAGGATTATAGAGAGCGGCTTTTCTTGTTCGCTTGGCTACGTGGGCCCGTTGAGTGGTGTTGTTTTTCATACAGCATCAGATAGGTGATGGTCCTGGAGAACGCTTGATACACCCCCTCAATTATACCAATTGTGCCGTCTAAAAAGCCGGCTTTGGCTATAAGTCTTCGCCAGAGCTCTCCGAGAAATTTTCTAAAAAAGGTAAGTATTGAGACCGATTTTTGAGCGTGCCAAAGCAAATCTGACTCAATGTTTTCAAAAACAAGCGTTTTCTCTACCATTTTTTCTATGTTTCCATGTGCAAGATGAGTAAGGGGATATTGTAAGATTCCTTGGTGCCCATCAATCACTGGCGTTGAGTGAATTTGCTGGGGCCAATCTTTAAATGCTTTTTTATTAATCAGGCGAATCTGGTAGTCGGGCCACCAGCCGCCATGCCTGAGCCAACGGCCTCCTCCAAATAAATTTTTGCGAGGGACTTTGAAAAATGTATGTCCGTGCGTGTCCTCAAGAATTTCTTTTACTTCAGCAACAAGTTCGGGAGTAAGGCGCTCATCCGCATCCAGAATGAAGACCCAGGGACCAGTGGCTTTTTCTATACCCATGGCGCGCACCAGCTCGACGTAGGGTTGGGGAGAAATGCTGTGGACAATGGCTCCCAGCGATTTTGCAATTTCGGAAGTCCGGTCCGTACTCTGCATGTCGATAGCAATGACGTCTGTCGTCAAGAGCTTCGCAGATTCAACACTTTCGCGCAAGACATCTTGTTCGTTGCGAGTATGAATTACAACAGTTATTTTTTTCACTTTTTTATAAATAAAAAGATATACTTGTCATTAAGGGGTATACGCTTGTATGCTTCATCTTTTCCCAAACGGTACATTATACCTGGAAACTCATCTGCTACGGCACTCTCCCAATAATTATTTGGGTTTTGATCCGGAGATATATCCAAGAGAATAATATCCGGACTATATTTTTTGTAGTTTTTTGTGAAAAGATAAATCTTCTCATCGCGAGCCAAAAAATGTGAAAGAAGGTTATTTTGACTTGCCACACTACCTTTTTTGGGTACTTTATCAATTACTTGCTGGAGTCGCGCTTGCGGTCGTAGGTTTTGCCAAAAAAAAGGATTTATTGCAAGATTAATAGGAGAAAAAGTCACCTTTCTTGCCACCAAAAGAGCTGCGCAAAAGAGATACAAAACTAGAAAATACTCAACCTTCTTACTACCCCTAAATAACTTCTTGATCGAGACAATGGCGTAGGCAGAGCTCAGGCCCAGAAAGATACCAAGAAACACATTATAGTGCATCCCAAGAGTGTAGCTTTGATATAACGACACTGAGGGCACGAGTCGAATAGCGAGTTCGCCTGCGATTGCGATAAGTCCGATTGGAAAAAGAAGCGGTAAAAAGCCAAATGATAGTAGGGATAGATATACAAGATGAAGCTTGTCTGGCATGGAGACAAATGATCGCAGAAATTCTAAGACTGAGGAAGGAAGCTGTGGCGTGTAGATGGAGGGATGATTTGAAAAGAAGAGCGGGACTAGTCTAACAGCCATAAAAAGCCACGCCAAAGAAAGAAGTGCAAAGCCTGCAATCTCTTTCCTCTTTTCTTTTTTTACAAAAAAGAGGAAAGAAAGCATATACAGGAATGTAATGGGGTTGCTTTCTTTAAATCCTAGAAAGACAAAAACTACAAGATACGAAAGCCATTTCTTCTTTGTGAAACAAAAAAGGTAGAAAAATAGAAGTAAGAGAAATCCTGCTGTAGGCTCTGGGTGCCAGTCAGTAACGAGTGGATTCTCCACTCCTGCAAAAAAAAGATAAGAAAGCGCAACTAAAAGGGAGGATAATGGTGCAAATTTTAGGCTTTTTGCAATAAGGTAGATCAAAACTCCGCTCAAAGTGGTAACAGCGGCTTGCTCAACAAGAAGAATCTTAATGTTGGGTGTAATCCAAAATAGTGGCGCCAGGATAGCAAGGCTTGGATTGAAATGGTCTGCCAAAAAAAATATGTTACCTAAAATGTGATGATCAAAGATTGGGGCTTTCAAACGAGAAAGATCCCAGATGATTCTTGCAAAAATGCCAAAATCATAGTAGAAAATCTGAAAAGCATTCAGCCGGTGAAAGGATACTGCCGTGAAGAAAACAAAAAGAAACAAAAAAACTCCAATCGTCAAAAGAGGCCCCAGATTCGCTACTATATTTTCTCCACTCTTTTTGAGAGGCTTTATTTTTCCCATAGTTCAATCTGAGTTTGCCCATAGTACTTCCTGACGGATCTTTGAACGCCTACCCTCAGGTTTTTGTCTATCCACCCTTGCCTTCTAAAATCATAATCGTCAGATTCTATGATAAACCAGCATTTATTATCAACCCAATCTTTTTGAGGGAAAGGTTCTTCTTGCGAAAGATTCTTATAGAGAAAAAGATAGTCATATGTATAGGGAACTACAGGAGGAGTGTATATCTTCAAGCAATAATTTTTAGCCCCTTGATTTTGCGCTTGTATAAAATCTACGACCTCAATCTGAGTGGCAAGATTTTTGTGGTCTCCCTTAGCTGGGGGAGATGCCAGCTTTCCTATACTTATAAATCCAATAGCAATGCTCATGCAGACCAAAAGCGCGTAAAAAAAGGACTCCACGCCTTTACTTTTAAGAAGCGTGGAGAGCGAGATTGTGACGATCAGAAGCACAAGGTACTGTAGACCATCCAGATAATTACTCCAGAAATTGTCGTTATGGAAAGTCGAGAGTACAAAAAGAGTGCCAAATAAAAAAAAGAAGAATATGAATGTGGTGGAGTATAGCCAGTCTTTTCTGCGAATTAAAAGAACACTAAAAATTAAAAAAAGAAACACAAAGGCTACAGCGCCGTCATTAAATATTGATTTGAAATAGTAAGTAAAAAAAAGATCTAAGCGGTCATGCACAATCAGGACGTACGACTTGGGATTATGTAATGGGGGATCGATTATCGACGAGAATAAAATACGGGTTTGCGCAAAGTTGTGCCTGACTTCAAAAAGAATTCTTAAGGAAAAAGGGATAATGATGCCGGCCGCGAATGCGCAACTATTCTTATAGTGGAGAAAAATTTTGCGAAGTGGACTGTAAAGAAGGGCTACGATAAAATAGCTTGGAAAGAGCAGTATCCCAAAGGCAAGTTCTGCCTCTGCGATAAAGCCAAGCGATAAGCCCGTGCAAAAAAGTAGAAGAGGCACCCGCGTAGATTTTTTCTCAAACAAAATAAAATGTATAATCAGAAAGAATAGAAAAGGTGGTAGTGCCGGCACATTACTTCCAATAAATGTCGACATAGAGATAAAGTAGGGCGACACAGCAACGATAAGTAATATAAGAAGTGTCACGAGAGCATCAAAGTGCTTTCTTAAGAATAAAAAAAGAACTATGAATAGCATAAGATGCATAAAGAAATTGAAGTAATAAAATCCAATTGGAAGCCCTCCGAAAATCATAAAAGGGATTGCTAGAAAGTAGTACCACCAAGCACCATGGTATAATCCCATAATGCCCGTTGTGGGGCCTATAAAAGTAGGATCCTTATAAAGTACAATCTCTGCTGCTTTTAAAAAATCTCTTCCCTGATCGTAGGTATAGGCGACATCTTGAAAGAATATTGGTTTTAGTCTAAAATAGCAAAAAAGACTAAGGATTATCGCACCTGCCACCCAATAAATCCAAAAATGAAATTTTCTTTCTTTCATAGTCAAAATACTCCTCTATTATACCTTTTTCCTTTTTTACTTCCCTCAATATGATTATTGCTTATCTCCTGACCCTTCTGCTGCTTGCTCTCTATTCATACTCACTGATGGATTTAAATCTTACTTTGGTCAATCATCCCCTATGGGAGCTTTTTAGAGAGAATATTATCCAACTGGGCTACTTTAGGAGAGATCTTTCTTGGGTGGTGTATGCAATGTTTGTAGTGGCGTTATTCATATTCCACTATTTTATGGTCAAAAATCATAAAAAAATAAACCCTCTTCATGTAGCGTTTATCGTGGGGGGGATTTTGCTTTTTTCATATCCATTTCTTTCACACGACTTTTTTAACTATCTATTTGATGCAAAAATCCTCACTTTTTACCATCAGAATCCATATCTTCACAAGGCGCTTGATTTCCCACAAGATCCGTGGATCAGGTTCATGCACTGGACTCATCGTAACTATCCCTACGGTCCAACATTTCTTCTTATTAGTGCGGTACCCTCTTTTCTGTCGTTTGGGAAGTTTGTCTTAAACATATTATTTTTTAAGGTCTTATTTGTAGGGCTATATCTGGGTGCGGTCGTCTGTTTGCAGAAAATGAACAAGAGGTGGGCTATGATTTTTGCTACTCACCCCTTGATTCTTATAGAAGGGCTTATCAATTCCCATAATGATTTTATCGCGCTTTGCCTTTCTCTGGTGGGGATTTATTTACTTTCTAAAAGGAAACGGATTGGTGGTCGCTTAGTGCTTTTAGTCTCAGCCGGAATAAAATATATGTCAGCACCTGCAATACTAGTTGGGCTTAAAAATAAAAAGCTCAATTATGTAGCTTTTATTGCAACCATACTCATTATTACCTACGTGAGTATTACAATCTCACCTCAGCCTTGGTATTTTCTTAATCTCCTTATTTTTCTCCCGTTTTTTGAAGGGTTTATCACGAAGCTAAATCTACTATTTATGGGACTTCTATTATCGTATTACCCCTTGATACGACTGGGAGGCTGGAGCGAGATTTCATACAAGTACACCATTATTTGGGTTGCTCTTTTTCTGAACGTTCTGGTGGTGGCCATCTTTTATGTAAAAGATAGAAAAAATAATTCCTCACAAGGTGCAGCTTAGTCCTATGAGGCGCGTATTTAAGCCCAAATCGCACTCTATTTTTCTCTTGATATGTGCGATGCAAGGAGGAGCCGGGGCCCTTGGTCGATTGAGCATTCTTGTGCCACAGAACTATTGAGGGATCATATATTAGCTTAATCCCTTTTCTTTTGGCTCGCTCGCCGTAATCAGCATCTTCAAAATACAAAAAGTAATCCTCATCCCAGAATCCAACAGTATCTACTACCTCTTTGTCAAAACCCATGAAACATCCTGTGATAAAGTCAGTCCGAGAGCTTTTATCATACTGTCCGTGATCCTCTTCATCGACTCCGACATGAATAGGCATGGCGTGAGCCCAGTCTACCTCCCCCCCCGCATACCAGATCACATGCCCTAAATCATCCTTTTTATAATCGTCTTTGTGATATTCATACCCTTTGGCATAATATATTTTGCCTCCCACTATTGAGCGGGGATTTTCCTCAAGGGCCTCAAGCAGACAATCTACGAGATCCTTTTCAAAATATGTGTCGTTGTTGATGATGCAAAAATGAGTGAATCCTCGATCAATTGCCTTTTTGAGTCCCACGTTGACCCCGTATGCATATCCTCTGTTGTACGATGTGCCTATATTCACAAATTGGGGGAAGTGGTATTCCTGAGGCTTTTGGCTCAGATCTGTGAGAAAAACCTGAAAAGCTTTGTTATCCTGTTTTTTAAGCGACGCGAAGAAATCGTCAAGGACCTTATAATTTTGGTACACGACGCTTATTATGGCAAGCTTTGGGAACATCTGACTATTATATAAAAATAAAAAGAAGTAATGCTACTCCCCCGACAAAGGAGAGGATTGATCCAATAATGAAACTGTGTGGCATATACACAAACCTCACAGTGTGAGATCCAGCAGGGACCGCGACACCTCTGAAGCTATGATTTACCCTAATAATTTCCTGTTCCTGGCGATCGACATAGACTTTCCATCCAGGATAGTACGTGTCGGTGACAGTTAAAAGGGCAGGTGCCATTGTGCGCACTTCGTATTCTTGAAGACTGGCGCCTCGTCTAAGCGACTTAATTGTGTATTTTCCTGAAGAAGAGAAGGGGGGAAGATTTTTATCTATGATCGCAGTTTTTCGCGGATCAAAATCCTTTGATATAAGTCGCGCAAGCGCCTTCTTTTCTTGGGGATAGTATTCTATGTTGTACACAAGCTGGTGGTGAGGGACTGCTTGCGTATTTTCAAGTATCTTAAAAAGATCATTTTCCCATACCGTCTTAAACTTCCCGTCAAAAAGGTCGTGCCTTCCTCCATGATCTCTCACCCACGAATTTCTAAAGTTATCGGTTTTATCTACAAAATACCTGACTGACAAGAGATCCAAGACCCGCTCTTTATGGGGCCCATCAGCAATCTCCATGCCGGCTCGGTCTCTAATATCAGCTCCCACTCCCTTTCCCAACATTGCCACTTCTGCCATGCGTTTATTATAAAGAGGATCGCCACCACCAATTCCTGCGGCACCGTAATAGGTATTAGTATTTGTAGGGAAATAGCCACTATAGCGATCTTCATTAGCAAGGAGTGCGAGTTTTTCTATAAGTGCGTGGTGAGGGAAAAAGAATGCGCGAGGAGAAAATGGGGTATATTTATACCCAAATCTCAAAAGTTCCACGCTAAGGAGTAGGATGAATAATACCGGCGCCAGATGCGCGAGTTTGGAACGATATTTGGGCAATCTTCTTGAGACTACAATCAAAATTAGAACGATACTAATTGTGGTCAGTATGAGAGCCGTGGGGAGCAGGAGATTTCGCTTGAGTATGGTCAAGTTACTCAAGTAGAGGGGTGGGAGACTTTTTGTGAATATTAAAGTCCAGAGAAGCGCTAGAGCCAATACAAAACACGCACTATTGGCGTAGGTTGCACGAAAGTCTCCTTTTTTTATAGTCTTTAAAAAAGCGCTTACGCCAAGAGCGCTCAGTACACTTCCTGCAAATATAAAGATCATGCTGTAACGGGAGAATGCACTTGATGAAGCCAGGGGAAGGTGCAACTTGAAAAGCAGCCACGAAAGCGGATTTCTTGTTGAGGCGAGTATGCCGACTAAGAGCAAGCTGACTAAAAAAAGGAAAAGAAATCTATCGAATACTTTTCTCTTCAAAATGGCAAAAATCGCAAAATACAATGCAACGATGCCAAAGTACACCGCCGACTCTGCATAGTTGGCTTTACCCCACCAGTTCCGCGTCACAGGACTTCCAAAAAAATCTGGCGCGACAGCCATAAGATAGGAAGAAAAATTGAGCGTTTGGTCCTTATAAAAGTCTGAAGTTGAGACAATGTCCCGCACACTCTCTCTATGCATTTCGATTGTTGGGACGAGCTGGATACAAATAAGCAGAAAAACTACTATATATAAGGCACTAATGGTCAAAAAGGGCTTTTGAGCTTTTGTCTTATACTGCGTCAGTAGAAGATATGAAAGTGATATGGCATACACAACAAGTGTGGTCTGCGTATGTCCGGCAAAAAAAGATAGCACAAGACTTAACACCAAAAGGAAGCCATATTTTTTCTCTTGGAGCAAAAAGTATTTGTTTATAGCATATAGAGCAAGAGGCAGCCATAAAAAGGCGTGACCAAGGGTCCCCCAGGGGAGCCACACGATAAAGTAGGAACTACATGAAAAGGCCATGGCGCCAAAGTATGAAGAATACTTATCAAGAGTAAGACTCCGAAGGAATAAATACATAAAAATAAACGCCAAGAGCAGTTGCGAGATAATGTATATATTAAATGCAGTTGCATAATCGAAAATAAAATAAAGAATATTAAACGGGTAAAACACAGCACTCTGAATATTGGCCAAAAGAGGTGATCCGTTGAGGATATAAGGATTCCACAGAGGAATTTGGAAATCCCTTAACAATTCCATAGCGAATATCTTGACCGGAAGCACCACCACCACCACGTCGGACATGAGATAGTTTTTATAATGTCGTGAAGCACGCTGAAGGGCTTCACTTCCCCATTGTATCTCGCGAAACGGATCGTAGAATCCTACCAAGAAGTCAAAGGGTCCGATGACTAGTCCTTGAAGGACAATTTTGTGAAAAAATAGAAGAAGTAAAAATAAAAAGCTAATTATCCAAAGGTTTTTTTTCATGGAATTGCCGAAATTCTTCAATAAAGTTGATCCGAAATACAATCTTAAGAATAAGAAAGTACATGAGTGCGCCGGTCCCTATCAGGAAAGGAATGCGTAGTAATGCATTTTGAATTAACACTTGCTCGCTCAAAAGCAATACTATGCCCATTCCTAGTGCAGCTATAATAAATTTATATATAGGGCGAATGAACTGAAAATGGATAAGACTCTGTGCTCTTCGAGTCACTAAAAGAAATGAAGTAGAGACCAGAAGGTGCGCGAATGGAAATCCCAGGAATCCGAAGCTAGCTACGAAATAAGGAGTTAGGATCCAGGTCAATGTGGTGTAGCCGAGCATGAATATAAAAGTAGTTTTAACCCGTCCCAACGCGTTCAAGATAGTCACAAAAGGAGCGGCAAAACTAATAATAATTGAAGAGAGGGAAAAAATATAAAACGCTGGAAGAGCGGGCTGCCATTTCTGATAGTTAGGAATCACCTCGATTAGATTTCCCATAATAAGACACACTCCCAAAAGTGCCGGAGCCAAGACAAACGTTTGATAGTAAAGAATCTTTTCACTCATCGTGCGAACAATCTCTTTGTTGTCCTGAAAGCGAGCAATAAATGGAAACACGACACGATTTACATTATCCATCACAATCCTGATAAATGCCTCTGCCCATTTTTTGGCCCATCCAATGTAGCCCAAGGCCTCAAAGCCGACCAAACGCCCCAAGTAAAGAATAATCAAATCATCTTTGAATATCGCAAGGAACGAGGATGCTTGGAGGGGTATTCCAAATGCCAGAAGTTCCCTGAGGGATGCGATCGAGAGTTGAAACGACGGTTTCCAAAATGAGAGTGAGTAAATAAGTATAAGTCCAACGATGGAACGAAGTAGGACGGCATATGTGAAGCTCATCAATCCAAAGTGGAGAAACGCCAGTGTGACTACACAGACATAAAATGCCGTATTCTCCACAATTTGTACGAGTACTATTTTCTGAAATTTAATCTTGCGTTCAAGCAGGATTGACGGAATGGTTTTCAAGGACGATACAAAAAAGCCCACAAGGAGTGCCCAGTAAAGAAATATTCCTTCCTGGGGAAGGTGGTAAAAAGACGTAATTATGGGGGTCGCAACATATCCCACAATAAGTAACATCACAATAATAAGCTGTTGGGCAGTAAATACAGTCTTAAGGTCTGTATTAGTTACTTCCTTTTTTTGAATCAAAGAAGCGGCAAGACCAAAGTCGGAGAAATAATTAAGGAGCGCAATTACTGATAAAACTGTGATATATATTCCAAACACCGTGGGAGAAAGTAGAATGGTAAGAATAAGATTGGCCACCAACCCAAGGCCAGCGGCATATCCGCTTTGGAAAAACAAACTAAAAGTCGAGATGATAGTCCGTCTTCTAAGAGATGCAAATTCCTGACTATCTGTCATACATTCCTCATAGTACAATATAAAGCATGAATAAGCGCGTGTGGGAAAGGCGAGTTTTGGCGTTCATTCTTATTCTTATTATAACAATTCCCGCTGTTATAAGCCTCCTTAGAACGACGTACTTTCCTATTCATGATGACCAATCTGTAGCGCGCTTGTATCTTCTTCACAAAGGGCTCACTCAAGGGACTCTGTATCCAAGATGGGTAGATGAGCTTGGCTTTGGATTCGGGTACCCTCTTTTTAATTTCTACCCACCTTTAGTCTATTACGTCGCAGAAGGATTTCATCTGTTGGGATTGTCTTTCATTTGGTCAATTAAAGCGACGATCATTTTAGGATTTATGGTTGGAGGTGTGGGGATGTGGCGGCTATCAAGACATTTTGTGGGAGAAAAGGCTTCGTATTTAGCCGTGGCTTTATACACGTACTTTTCCTATCACGCCGTGCTGACATATGTCAGAGGAGCTTTGGCCGAGTTATTTGCATATTCTCTTCTACCGTTTGTCTTTTTGGCAATCGTAAATCTTGGCAAAAAACTTTCTTTGCAGGCGAGTATCCTATGGGGTCTAATGCTTGGAGCATTGATACTAACTCATCCACTAATAGCAGCACCCGCGATGTTTTTTGTAGCCGCATTTCTCCTCTTTTATTATGTAATCTCTAAAAACAATAGGTATGCATTTCTGAAGTTAAGCCTCATCGGCATCGCAATAGGGATTTTCTTAAGCGCCTTTTTTTGGCTGCCTTCTTTGGCAGAGAAAAAATACACCCTCACAGATAAAATTCTGACCAGCGAGCTTGCAAGCTACAAAATTCACTACATCTACCCGCAGCAATTTTGGTACTCCCCATGGGGATACGGCGGATCAATTGCTGGCCCATACGACGGCATGAGCTATCAGCTGGGCAAAATACATATTACTCTTGCCGTGCTGGCGATTGCACTAGGTTCTCTGGCAATTTTAAGTAAAAAAGTACCGCGCCAAACCAGCCGGAGCTTTCTACTTTTGACTCTACTCCTTTTTTTCAGTCTCTTTATGACGACCAGCTACTCCGCCTTTGTGTGGGACAGTTTAGGCTTTTTGTGGTTTCTACAATTTCCTTGGAGATTTCTCACATTCACGGGAATATTTATATCACTTGTTGCAGCATCGTTAGTGCAATTTTCAGGAGCGCTAAGTCGGAAAGCTAGCAGACCCTTGATACAGGGGGGATTGGTGATCGCGTTGTCACTGATTCTTATTTTTCAGTACCAAAAGTATTTTAAGCCTCAAAGAGATCTTGTTCTCACCGATGCTCAAAAAACTTCTTATGAGGAAATTGCGTGGAATGTGAGCCGCAGCTCATTTGAATTTATTCCCCGCGGAGTTTTAACCACAAAGTCGGAGCTAAATACTACAATTCCCGCAATTGGCAAAAACGACATTTCTAAAAGCTCTTTTAGCATACATGGAAACGCACGTGTAGAGGTCCTCGAAGATAACTTCCGTCAAAAAAAATTCTCACTTTCTGCAGATGAACCTACGCAGTTTAGGCTAAACACATTTTATTTTCCCGGCTGGGGGGCGAAACTTGATGGAAAAGAAACTCAAGTTTCCGATAATAACAAATATAAGCTTATGACCGTTTCTGTGCCCGCTGGAGAGCACACTCTTACATTCACATTCCAAGATACTCTTGCGCGCAAAGCAGCAAATACAATCTCTCTGCTGGCGGTGCTACTAGTTCTATTGCTGATAGTTGGAGGCTACTTGAGAAGATCAGAGGAAGGCACAATATAGGAACCTTTCGGTATTAGGGTCGCTTCAAAATCATAGACTGCAGTAAGCGGGGCTCCTGGAAAATAGTAGTCTAAAAAGTCTTGGTCGTGGAAGGTCACCTTTAGCTTCTTTGATCCACCCCATGCGGTGCCTTTGGGGTCATCTCTGATATAAATAACGTTATGCTTTAAAATTGTATTTTTATTTTTCGCAAAATACTTATCTGCATTATTGACGAAGCGGGCCTCCAATTGATAGAGACTTGAGGATTCATGAAGCCTGACGGCGTAAAAATTCCACACGAGGTAGAGGGCAAATATACAGTAAAAGAAAGACCGTGCAAAAAATTTGCCCTTAAAAAGTCTGCTTAGGATATATCCTTGAAATAGGCTCAGAAAAATAAGAGGAACTGCGAGTCTTACCATCCATTTATGTAAGATGGGAAGAAACGGGATAAGGAAAATAAAAAAGCTAGTCATGCTGAAGGCACTCCAATAGAGAAGTTTCTTCTTCTCTTTGACAAAAACATAGAGAGATACTGCTGCACAGCAAGCCAAATAAGCGGCAACAAGTGGAAAGTATATCTTAAATTCACTTATCCTAAAGAGATTCCAAAATTCAGGCAATGGAGGCCTAAAGATGCTTGTGACATATAAATACATAAAATTAGGCAGTCCTATTCCCCAGAGAAAGTACCACAAGAGGTTATTTATCATAAGGCGCGGAGTCAAAGTGATTGCGTATGTCTGGATTTGGGCCACCTGGGCGATGTTATATTTATAAATAAGGAGAAATAAGACGAATAAGATACCCGTCAATCCCACGTATAACAAATGCTTCCTTGTTCGATATTCTTTTTTTGTACCCAGGAATAATGCTAAAAAGAATGGAAACATGAGAGCGGTTTCTTTTGAAAGAAGCGCACAGATAAAAAAAAGCGAGCTGAGCGCGAATCTTTGCTTTACAAATAAGTAAAATGAAGCGCAAAGTGTGGCAAAGAGTAATACTTCCTGAAAAGTAGCTAGCCAATATAACTGAAAGACATGCGTAAAATTTAGAGCAAAAAGAACTACTGCGCATTGGGAGAGAACTTTATTGCGTGTGACAGCTATAAGGGATCTGTATAGATAGTAGATGCCTATGAAATACGTCAGAAGGACAATACCATGAGCCATAAGTAGATTAGAGTTGAAGGCGCCAATGAGCCAGTAGAAAACTTCAGTAGATAAAGGCCGATAAAAGTAGCCCTTGAACGGATTGAAAAAATTGAGAAACTCCAGTAGAGAAGAGATTCTACTTATTTTAAGAAAAAAGAAATCATCGGAGAAGAAATTAATCTTAAAAGCGCCATTAAAGAAAGCAAAAATGGCAGCAAAGAGGAGACCGAAGAATAAAAAATCCTTTTTATTTATCATCTGGCGTTAACTCGTAGAGAAAGAAAGCATTGCGTCCGGTGGGCTTGTGATGCCTCAAGATGAATTTTAGTGGGATTGGTGGCTTGGGCACATTTTCCACGTGATAGTAAAGAACTAGCACAATACTTTTCTCCAACTCTTTTTGATTTGTACGGATATCTGTGGCTTTTAGAGGCCAGTATCCTTTAATAAAGATTCTGTCCCCCGGGACAAGTGAGGAATTTAGTACATCTCCCGTCATCCCAAAGTTTCCCTCAGCAAGAATAATGACCGGCTTTTCCTTCGACCTTACTCGCGCATAGGCAACAATTTCCTTAATCCCAAATCCTGAAGCCCCGCCCTCTATATATTGATCCCGATCTGGAGGTGGAAGGGGAATATTCTTATAGTCAAAAAGAATTGTGTAGTTGAAATATCCCACAGAGAGGAAGAACGCAAGTAGCGCACCCACAAGTAATTTCTTGTTTTTCAGGCGGGAGAGAAAATAAGAGGCCATAAGAAGAAAAAGCGTCACAAAAAAGATAAGATATCGAGGATAAATAACTCGTCCAAAAAAAGCAATCGCTAAGTAGGGTAGTATCAACCAGAGGCCTAGATATATTCCAAGGCGCTTGTCATTTTTTAACAAAACATACAACCCTATGAGCCCTAAAAGTGGGAGGATATAGGCAGACTCTGAAAATACATAATACGCAATCGTTTTTAAATTAGGAAAAAATAGTGCAAAAGGGTCGCGCACCCATTCGTCAAACGTAAATACAAATGTTTTATTCTTCTCCGACACGAAATGTAAGAAGGGTGAGAGGCGTTGAACATTGTACACAAGGATGGCAAGAACGGACAAAATTGCGTATAAAAAAAGATAATTAATACAGGCTCTTATGAATTTTTTGAAATTGCCTTGAAATAAAAGAATTGGAGCTAAGACTGATAGGCCCAAAAATAGGCGGACCGACGACTTGACGAGCAAAAATGCTCCTGATACCATCCCAAATAAAAGAGCCACATCCAGTCGCATAGTGCGCGCCAGAAGAATTGAGAAAAAGAGTATCCATACGAATCCTGCATTTACCCCCGAATCGGCAAGTGCCAGCCTGTCGTAAAAAAGAAAAAATGGAGTACATATATAAAGAAGTGAACCGAAATATGCAGCTTTTTTCCCAAAAAGGTAGAACAGCAATGAAAAAATACCAATCAATGTTGCCAGCCCTGTGGTGACGGAGAAGAGGCGCCCGGCAAATAGCGCATTATGCTCAAAAAGCTTCAAGAATGGGATTGTGGCCCAGGTCTGGAGGGGTTGCTTGCCGTCGGTGAGAGATATAAATCTCCAGGTTGCGTCTTTCCAGGCAATCTTAGCCCAATTTATGTAGATCCCTTCGTCGGTGAAAATTGGGAATTGGTCAAGATTGATCAGCCTGGTGAGCAGATATAATCCAATCAAAAGAAAGATTATGAGGAGATCCTTTTTAGTAAACTGCTTCTTAATCCACAAAAGCACATCCCAAAGATCGACCATAGAGCTATTATACATAAGAATCTACTTTACTTCTCAAATAAGGTAAAGTCAGTATTTTGGTGGAGCATTTTGACACGTGTATCCTTTAGTACGTGAAGGTCGCCATTGGCCACTACATAGAGGCCCTTTTTGTGATTTAGGACATTTTGAAAGTCTAGTATCGAGTAATAATAGTTCACTTTTTTTTCACTATAAAAGACCGCGCAAGGATTTCCTCCAAAATAAAAGGTTGTGGAAGTCTGCTGATTTGGAGGGAGGATATCCTTAGCCTGGCGCTCCGAGAACTGCACAAGATAATCAATCTCTTGATATGGATATTTTGAAGCCTTGATAAACACCTCATTCCTTCTTGCAACCGGCAAGGGGTTTTTTGCCTCTGTTTCGCGAATGATCAAGGGATAGCTCTTGAAGACAAGCAAAACCACTAAAATGAAGAAAATTTTGCGAAGTCTAATTTTTTGCAGAGCAAGTTCGATGCTATATGCAATAAAAATTGCAATAAATGGATAGAGTGGGAGCGCGTACCACGCTATTTTAGTTTTCACGACAGTTATTGAAAAGAGAGGAATGAGTATAAGTAGTAGTAATGTAAAAACCAGCTGATTCTGAGCAAGTTCACGCCTAATTGCTCGAATATTTATATAGTGCTTGTAGGTGAAAAGATAGGAAAAGGGAAGTATTACGGCCGCAAAAATCCAAGGAAAAAAATCTCTGTACAGTAATCTAAAATAGAAAAGTCGCCCTTCAAAGTGGAAATCCAGGGCATACTTTGCCCGCCGAAACAAATGCTCGGAAAAATAGACTTGCATAAATTGTTGACCATATACAAGGTAGTGATATGCGTGCCACGGCACGACTACTATCAAAAACGCGGCAATCATTTTGAGAAAATTGATAAGTCTTTCCTTCTTAAAGTCGAGGAATATGGAGACTCCAATTGCTAGTAAAAATGGAGCAATGCTCAGGCCTTTGTTTAATACCGCCAGACCCAAGAAAATCCCAGATAGATATGATAATCGGGTTTTATTAAACGACAGGAGCCACAAGAAAAAGCCAATGAACGTAAAGAGAGCAAATCCGATGTCGGTATTGACACGGACGGTATACAATACATACAGGTTGGAAGTCAAAAGAAGTAGAGAAGCTAAAATAGCAACCCTTGAAGAAAAGTATTTTTTTGAAAAAACATAGACGCTCGCAATCAAAAGAAGACTCAGTAGAATCATAACCGCTCGAGCTGATGCTTCGTGGACCTGTCCACCTGTGAAAAGTAAGAGAAGCCAATTATTCAGCGGTGGCTTTTCAAACAGAAGCAGATGATTCCACTGATTAGTAAGGAGATTCCCTGTGACCTTCATTTCTCTGGCTTGCTCCACCATAATGCACTCGTCCCAGTCCCAGAAATCATAAGCAGAAAGCCTGGCAAAAGCAAGAAATGAAACGCAGACTAAGATAAGGAGCAATGGCCAATAGCTACGAAATATTTTCTGTAACATATTTATTGATTTTTTTCTGGCTTGTTATATATGCGATAAAGTTCAGAGTCTGTTTTGCCGCTGTAGAGAAGAGGTTTTAACTCGCTCAGGTCGTTGGGAATCGCAAATGCCCCTATAAATGTCTCTTTTTGATATTTAAAATATGTCCGCATGTCGTAAAACGAAGATATTAAAACAAGAATAATCACAAGGGGCACAATATACGAAGAAATGACTGTTTTTTTTAGGGTAGAGATAAGAAAGATCAAGGACTGAGTTACAAAATAGACAACCGATGGAATTGTGGCATAGAGCCGAAGCATATTAGGATTTTCCCAGGGATAAGTAATAATTGATGGGACAGCAGCTACCGCAAAATACATGAGAAAAAAAACATTGTAAATATTGGACAGATTCTTAAGGGATAATACTAATCCAATGGCAAACAATATAGCTATAAGGGGGTTTAAAGCTGGCTTACCAGGATAGTTATGCCTGCCATTATCATCTCCTTTCACAAAGTACATAAGACTTACTCCTTTAACGTTTTCTGCCAAAAACTCTATTTTCTTGCCGGTTGTAAGGTCGTCGTTTTTGAGAAATAATTGCCTCTCAATTCTGATATCGTCCTGAGCATGAGTCAACAAGTAATAAGAAAGTGGTGTTATAAGAATAAGAAATGAAATAAAGAAAATGGCAAGCGACTTCAGGTGTGCCTTTTTTAGAAACAATAAAAGGAGCGGTAGTAGGAAAAAAATCCTTCCTGGCTGATAGGAATTAAAGGCCAAGCCAGCCAGAATCCCTGACCCCACCAGGTGAAGTATTTTTCTTGTTTCAAGATACTTAAATACTAATAAAATAGATGCAAGCTCCAGAAAGAGCAAAAATGGCATCTCAAATGAAAAGCGGACAAAATTAAAGTACCATCGTAAGGTAAAGAATATGAATGTGGCCAGAAAAGCCACTGATATTCCCTGCACGTTTTTGTTGAATATCCGTCTCATGATCAAATAAAAAACTAAGACAGCGCACACTCCGAATATTTTGGCTGGAAGGCGAAACGCGAAGGTGCTAATTCCAAAAAACTTCATGCAAAAAAGGAGTATATATGGGTACAAAGTAGCGTGGCCGTCGGCAAGTGGACTAAAAGGGGTATACGGCTTCCCGTCAAGAGAGATTACGAGATTGGCGATTGCGACCTCGTCATAGGCAAGATTCTCTGGAATTGTCGTTGATTTGAAAAAAAAGAGGACAAGCGACAGGGTGAGCAAAACCCCTAACTCGATGATGGTTTTTTTCACACCTTTGAAACTCAAGAACTTATATTGAATTTTAGCATGGTTATGTATAAAATCATACAATGAAGTTGCCCGCCCGAAGAGAAATTATCTTGCTTGTCGCCTTCATTGTAGCTTTTCTACTGATTCGCTCCATACACTACGTGTATCATTTGAATTTCTCAGGAGATCAGGCCACTTTTTCGACCACAGCTTTGGAGATCTGGAGAGAGAAAAAATTGGTTCTTATTGGCCCGCCCATCTCGATCAATTTGGGAGGAAGGCAAATCTTCCAGGGACCCTTAATATACTATTTTCAACTTTTGTTTCTCTTGCTTGGCAATTTTGATCCAATCAAAGCTTCATACCTATTTACGATTTTTTGCGCCATAATGATTGTGCCGCTCTACTATGGAGCTAAAAATCTTGTAAATAGCACTGCAGCAATAATTCTAGTTTCGCTTTATACGTTTGCTCCCTATTACATCAATTTTTCACGATTCTTGTGGAACCCCACGTTTCAATTTTCTCTCACTCCTCTTCTTATTTTCCTCATGGGGCTGTATCATACCAGAAAAAATAAATGGGTATTCTTGGCAATCTCCATACTTCTGGGAGCCATGTTACAGTTTCACTATCAATTTGTCCTGGCTATTGGGGCTCTATTTATATATTATTTTCTAATAAAAAGAATCAAGATTTCTAATATTTTCTTATTTGTTGCTGGACTGGGTATTGGATTTTCTTCTCTGATTCTTTTTGAGTTGCGAAACGGTTTCTACAATATAAATACTTTGCTTTTATTTCTCAGTAATCTTGATGCTATTGACAAGCCGGGGGGAGATTATCGGGGGCATTACTATCTAAGCATTTCTTTTCTTGCATATCTTGGTCTTTTAGGCGTGATTTGTAAGTTATATCTCTCCCACTCAAAACGCTATCTTAGGATAAAGAAAAAGAGCGTTCAAAAAGCGATACTAGTATTTCTTATCGCACTAAATGTGTTTTTGGCAAGCTGGGCGCTTATTAAGAATGCTCCAAAGCCTGAAACTGCATTTTGGGCGGCTACCGGAAAATGGAACTACTTGGATGAACTTAAAATTTATACAATCGTCAAAGAACAAGGACTCAAAAATTACAACATAGCAAATTTGGCTTATGATGCGAAGTCCGTGGTCCCCAAGTATTTGATGAAAGTAGATAAGATCGATATTGACTATGTAGATTATTGGCACAATAGATATTTATTTGTTATAGAAGAGAATGGTAAAGATTATAAAGAGGATGCCGCCTATGAGGTGAAATATTTTGCACCCGCTCGAGAGCTACGAAGATGGGCAATCAACGATACGTACACTATGTATCTCCTTGAGCGAAGCTAAAATGCATACTTGCGCGTGAGATCATAGTATTTAATTTTTGCAATATCGCCAAGAGTCTCTAAAGAGTCTTTTAGGAAGTTTACATTTTTCGTCTCTACGTGACGCCAAATGACGGGTACTTCTTTAATCTTGTATCCAAGCCGCGAAGCCAGAAAAATAAATTCCATATCAAATGCAGCAGAGACTGAAGACCCCTCAATGACATTCATCTTTCTAAACACCTTGAGCTTGCTGATAATAGTAAGAGCTGTTTTTTTCTCAAAGAGCTTAAAGCCACACTGCGTATCATGAATGCCTGGTATGCCAATGACCACGGAGCGCACCACAATAGCTCCTTGTGCCATGATTTTGCGCAGGAGAGAAGCCCCAGCGCGCCTGCTGCTTCGAGAGCCGATGACCACTTGATTACCCCGATTTGCTTCCTCAATGAGCTTTTCTGCCTCCTCAAGTGGCGTAGCAAGATCAATATCGGTAAACATAACATAGCTTCCCTTAGCCTGCGAGATCCCAGTCATAATTGATGCAGCTTTGCCCTGATGTGGATTCTCTATGAGGCGAAATTTTTTGAACTTTTGCAGATATTTTTTCTTTATAATGCTCTTTGAGCTGTCAGAGGACCCATCATCTACAATAAGAACTTCTAAAAATCGTTTGTCGCCGGCTGTGTAGCCTCCAATCCGCTCTAGCACCCCTTTTTGGATGTTTTTTTCTTCGTTGTAGCAGGGGACGATAAGAGTAAGTGAGTTTTTACCTATCATGTACCACTTTGTAAATGTTAACGCCATCGCGCGTGAGGGTTGCAGCAACCTTGTCTCCGGCAAAAGCTGCAATTTGCCACTGTGGATTGCCCATTATAAGGCATGGCTCTTTGAAGCACAACACAAAGAGTTCATCTGCGGGCTCGTGTGTATCCTCAGGAAGCGGTCGCTGTCCTTCAAGCTCTAGAAAATACCGGACATGGGCATCAGTTTCTCCATATGGCAAAGAGACTATTTGATACTTCTTGGCTGTAGTCAGAGAGCGTATCGACGTAGCTATTTTTTGTGCACGTACGATTTGGTATCCAGGGCTCTCCCACAAGAATCTCATTTGTGAGACGTTGAGGAAAAGAAAAATACCAAGGAGTGCAACAATAACCATATTTGAGTAGAGCTTTTTAGGCAAGCGGGCAAGAAGATAGCCAATACTTGCAAAGAAGCTAAAATAAACACTGCCGAAATAATGAGGAATTCGGGGGCTTTGTATGAAACTAAAAAAAATGAGGTAAGTCAAAGTATTGAGAAACATAAGATGTATAAGAAGTGATAGCTTACGAGACTTCCAAACAGCGACATATAAAGCCAAGAAGAGTGCGAACAAAAGAAGACCATATGAGCTTGTTGGGATTTGCCAAAGTGTGGTTGCAAATCCTGAGGTTGTCTCTCCAACTCTTGAAAATAGAGAAGAATTGGAAGCTACTTCATGCTTGTTGGCAAGCTTAACAAGATTCTTAAGATTTAAGAAATTGTGACGAAGATCAAAGATGACCAGCGGAAAACTAAAAAACATGAATGCACCTCCAGCAGCCATGAATTTTTTGTAAATGTGCACTGCGCGCTTTTTCACAAGGTAATGGCATGCCACTATCGCAAAAAGTGGAATCATGAGTCCGGCGAGGTAGTGCAATTGAATTGAAAATGAGAGAAACGCCCCAAATAACGCTCCATAGAGCACTCGTGTATCAGTAAGAGCCTTATAAAAAAAATATAGTGTAAGGAATGCAAAGGGAGAGAGAAGATTGGGATTCCACGAATAGCGAGAAGCATCAACATGAACGTATAAAAATGTCAGGAAAAACAAGAAAATTAGAGCCTCTCTTTGGCCAATTTCTTTTTTTACGATCGCATAGGCTAAAGCCAGGCCTACGACACTCAATAAAGCGGTCCCAAGGGCAAGTCCAATGGGGTTGAAATTTGAAAGAAAAAGAAAGGGACTCATAAAGTAGTAAAAAAAGGGACCAAGGAAGACTTGCCCGATTGATGTAGGAGGGCCTATTGCAGGGAGATGTTCAAGCGTAACAATCCTTTTTATAATAATTGCGTCCCGTCCCTGGTCTCCCAAAAAGGTCACAAATTCCGCCAGGCGATAAAATCGCAAAAATGACGCAACTAAAATAAGCAAGGTAGCGAGTTTATTTTTTGCTACAATTGAGGATATGTTGGCAAGCGCCTTCTGGAGGAGCATATCTCCTTATTTTACTGTAATCGTCATGGTTTTGATCAGCACATTGCTGTTGTGGTTGCCATTTCTGCTGGGGGTGGGGCAGTGGGTAGGTATTCCAATAGTAAGCAATGATTTTTCTTACGTTTATCGACATTTTGATGGACTTTTTTATATAGTGGTAGCAAAATCACTCTACAGCGTTGAAGCAATTGCCAGCCTTAGGGTAGAGACTGTCCTTCCACCTTCATATTTTGCGGCCCACTTTCCTCTATACCCTCTTCTTATCCGCCTTGTAGCGCCTGTTGCTGGATATTTGAAATCCATGATTATTGTAAATATTTTCTTTAGTATCATTGCGGGCTGTTTTTTTTATTATTTTCTGAAGTTTTTCAATCTCACGAAAAAGCCATTACTGTTGACAAGTATTTTTTTATTTTTTCCGCGGTTCTTGGTAGTAAGATCTGTCGGGGCACCTGAGAGTATGTTTATCTTCCTTGTCCTAGCGTCGATTTACTTTTTTGAAAAAAAGAAATATCTTTGGGCAGGCCTACTTGGAGGGCTTTCTGTGGCGACACGCTCTCCTGGTATTTTGCTTTTTGCGACTTATAGCCTTGTATTTTTGGAAGAATTTCTCAGAACAAGAAAGCTTCGCCTATCGTGGGCAGGAATTATGCTTATTCCCCTAGGTTTAGGAAGCGTATTTATACTATACGCTTTTCAATATGGAGATTTTTGGGCTTACTTCAACTCCGGGGACAATGTACATCTCGCCTACCCCTTTGCTGCTTTTAATTTTGATGCAGCATGGGTACACACAGTATGGCTTGAAGAAATACTTTTCTATTTTTTCATCTATCTCGTAGCTATTGTAAAGCTAAAGGACTCCCCTCACAGAAGTTTCTTTTATTTTAGTATGGTCTATTTTATTGCAGTTGTTATGGTGCAACATCAAGACGTTGGACGCTATGCTCTCCCTTTATGGCCATTTGCCGTTATTGCCTATGAGGATTTTTTAACAAATCCCAAATACCGATTAGTATTTGGGATTCTTCTGGTTGCTGTCTATTTCTATGCATGGAATTTCATGATACACAACGTGATGCCAGTTTCTGATTGGTCGGCATTCTTGTGAGAGGAGGTGATATTCATGAAATTAAATGATTTTTTACAGGTTGTGGGGTCGCTCTTTATTGTTATTTCAGTACTGCACGTAGCAAGACTTTTAATGGGATGGGAAATAATCATCGGTGGGTATGCAGTGCCGCTGTGGGTGAGCTTTATAGGGGCAGCTATGGCAGGATTTTTGGGCTATACCGCATTTAAACTAGAGAAAAAGTAGCGGCTTATTCCTGCAGTTTGGACACAAGCGCTAGAATCTCTTTTCTGAAGCGTGCGAATGAATATTTTTCGGACTCCGCTCGTGCCGCGGCGCGCATCTCCAGATATTTCTCTTTCGGGAGGGATTCGAGTTTTTTTATTTTTTCCTCGAGTGACTGTTCGCGCAATTCTTCAAACAAATATCCATTCACCCCATCTTTGACCGTCTCTTTGAGACCACCACTTTTGTACGCAACTACAGGTACGCCGTACCCCATCGCCTCAACGGGCGCGATCCCGAACTCTTCGTCAACTGAGGCAAAAAGGAACGCCCTAGCACTGGAGAGAATTGTGGGAAACTCTTCATCCGGCACGTGACCCAAGAATTCAATCGTGGGACCGGCAATAGACTGTAGATATGCTTTGTCCCGTCCTTCGCCGATGATTTTGAGTGTGAAACCAAGTTTGTTAGCGGATTGGATAAGTATATCTATATGTTTAGCGCGGGCTAAGCGGGCAATAGTGACATAATAGTTCATAGTTCTTGGTTCATAGTTCTTGGTTACATCCTCTGGAATTGCAACTGGGGGGTATATTACTGTCGCGCCGCGGCGGTAGAATTTCTTGATTCTTTTTTTAGTCTCTTCTGAGTTGGCAATAAAATAATTCACTCTTTGTGAGGATTCAAAGTCCCACTGACGAAGTCGATGATTCACGATGGCCGCATATATTTTGACCGGCCAATATTTTTGATACTCCACTGCTGTCTCATACCCATAAAGGTAGCGCGGGGGATGATGAAGATACGAAATATGAACTGTTGGCTTTTTAGTTTTAATGCCTTTGCACATATACCACCCCGACGATGAGATGACGACATCAAAGTCAGAAAAATCAAACCTCTCCCAGATGGCAGGCGCTAAAAAGCGAAGTGGAGAATAGAGCTTGCCAAAAAAAGGAAGCCGGGCAGCCCATGACGAGCGCACATTCCAATCGTTAAAATCAGGAATATGTTTGGTAATGGCCGATTTGTTGAAAAACGCCGTGAAGACAGGAGCGTGGGGAAAGATCTGGTGCAGTGCCACAAGCACACGCTCCGCCCCCCCAAATTCCTGGAGCTGATCATGCACCAAAGCTACTTTCATGTAGTATTATTATACTAGGTATGGACCTATTTAACGCTATTATCCTAGGCGTCGTGGAGGGTATCACTGAGTTCCTGCCCGTATCGTCCACAGCGCATCTTATCCTCACATCTCGCCTCCTTGGCATTACCTCCACTCCATTCCACAAGATGTTTGAGGTCGTGATCCAGTCGGGGGCGATATTGGCTGTGGCGGTGGTATACGCGCAGTATGTGAGGCAAAATTCACAGATCGTAGTGCCTATAATGCTATCGTTTATCCCGACTGCAATTATAGGACTTGTGCTCCACAACATAGTCACTGATATTTTCTTTGAGTCTCTGATACTTATTGTCTCATCTCTATTGTTCATCGGAATAGTATTTTTGGTAGTCGAATACATGATAAGCAGAAAAATTCTCCCTATGAATAAAGAGCTTAAGAATCTTAGCCTCAAGGATGCTTTTTTGATTGGAGTAGGACAGTCTTTCGCGATCGTGCCAGGCGTCTCCAGAGCGGGGATTGTGATGCTGTCAGCGATCTTCTTAGGTTACAGACGGCAAGATGCGGCTATCTATTCCTTTCTTCTTGCCGTCCCCACGATTTTAGCGGCCTCCGTCCTTGAATTCTATAAAAATAAAGAAGCGCTCATGGGGTCAAGCGAAAACATTATGTTTTTAAGCGTTGGGTTTACAGTATCTTTCGTAGCCGCACTTATTACCATCAAGTGGCTGACGGGCTACCTCCAGCGCCACACACTCCATATTTTTGGAATTTATCGGATCGGGCTTGCTATAATAGTCATACTATTTTTGATTAAATAGCACCCGTAGTTCCCCGACGTGAGGTCGGGGTCCCGACTTTACGTCGGGACAATGGAGAAGCACCCGTAGTTCAATGGACAGAATGTGGGATTCCGGATCCCATGATGTGGGTTCGATTCCCACCGGGTGCACTGATCCAGTAGGATCAGTGCATTAGAAAAGAACACTTTTGCGGGTTTTAGATAAATCCTCTGCGGGTTCACCCTGACCCGCCGAGGCGGGTCAGGGCCTATAGTTCAGTGGTAGAACACTTCGTTCGCAACGAAGAGATCCGAGTTCGATTCTCGGTAGGTCCACAGAAAGCTAGCGCGCGATATCAGCAAATACCACCAAGCGTTTGCTATAGCTCTTTTTAACTCCATCCCACACGCCATCGCAGGTAACAAGATTGAGATGATGGCCGTCACCCCCACTAAATACTTCATCTGCATATCCGGGATCATAGGTGCGTAGCTCCCGAACGACAAAAAGAGTAGTCGTGCCTTTATCGTCTTGCACGTACAGTTTGTCGCCCTTCTTTAGCTTGTACAAATTAGTAAACACCGCGGCTTCCCCATCCTGTGAATCCACATGCCCAGAAATTACCGCGCTTCCTTTTTCTCCAGGTCGTGGGCCCAGCTTAAACCATCCTACATCGGCCGAATCGCTTGGCACTTCCATCGCTCCTTCCGGAGTGGTGCCAACATACTCAATATGAGCGTTGACATCGATTTGAGGTATTATGAGACGCTTTGACTCAGCTTGACGTGCCGCGCTCAATACCTGACTTGAAGCTGACGCATTTTTATTAGTTACTGTCTTAAGATGAAAATTTAACAAGAGTGAAAATGATATAAAGATTGCTGTAAAAAATATAAATCTTAGTGAGCTCTCCCATAAGTTGTCGGTCTTTCCTCTTTTTTTCGCCCTATTGACAAGATGGGTAATATCGGTATAATTTCGGCTTTCCATAGGATCAATTATAAATACAATGCATACATGAGTGGTAAAGAATTTAAGAATCGCAGGCGATTAGTCCTTTTTGAATGAAATCACTTTTTTCTTTGAGCTAGATTGACAATACACGCGGAGCATACGGACAGAAATGCACCTATCAAAACGGGCCACATAAGAGAGGACGCGAGGGGCCCCATTCCTGAATTTGGCAGACTCGGACCGCCCACAAGCCGTGCTTCTCCATACGATCCTATTGAGTTACTGTTGCGAGCTGCGACCTGAAACCAAATGAGTTGATTCGGAGGAAGACCATTAATAGTGGTCGAGAATCCTGTGACGTCGGTATTATATAACCATACTCCGTTTTCAAGACCATACCGCACATTAAATGTCTCTATTCCCGAATATGGAGCCCACTTAATAAAGATACTATCTGCGTCAACTCTTCGGGATTCTATTATTTCTGGTGTCACTATCTGACTACTGAGAGTCGGGCCAGGACTGGAAGAAGAGGTTGTAGTAGATGAGCTGGAAGTCGCGGCGGGGGTAGCGGTGGGGGTAGCGCACGTTTGCTTAGTGATGGTGGAATTGTTTAATGTAACCGCGCCATCTCTTGCCAGAAGTCTTCCGTTCACGGTTGAGCTGCCACTATCAGTGATAGTTGTCAGGGCGAGTACATTTCCAACAAGGGTAGTGGATGTGCCAAGAGTGGCCGATGACCCTACCTGCCAATACACATTGCAGGCCTGGGCACCATTGGTGAGGACCACCTGGGATGAGGAAGCTGTCGTGAGGGTGGTGGCCATCTTGAAGATGAATACTGCATTGGCATTTCCCTGACCATTTAAAGTGAGTGTTCCTGTTATGCCGAACGTGCCCGCGTCGGAGTCATATGTCCCGTCCGTCAGAGTGCTCCCGCCGAGTTCTGTGGCTATTGTAGCCGTAGTTGGTCGTCCGGCAGCATCGTTATAAGCGGTAGTCAAATCGTTTTTGGCTGTAACGAGTAGGCCGTCGTTAGTGAGCCGACATGCAGTACTTCCACCGCCACCGCCTGTATAACCACCATCTCTATCATATATCGTGCCTGACGCCATTTCAGCACATGTCAATAATGTAATAGCAGCACCACCACCTGGATATAAACCAACATCCCCGTTCACTACGTTAGTGTTAGTGCCTGTGACAGCTGTTCCGGCTAGAACCGCGAAATTGTCAGCCGTGGCAAGGTCTACCCTTGAATGGGAAGCATACACCTTTGGTAGGCCAGTAAAAAAGGTAAGGCTTAGGCCTACGAAAAATATGAAGGCGAGTAGCAATGCTAGAAGCTTTTTATTCAATATCTTCATACGGCATCACTTTTCGGTTAGTGCGCATCACAAATTAGTAGCATAATTTATTTATACACTATTTATATATTTTTTCAAGAAGTTAAATATGTGTGTACGCTGAGGAGCTAAGCGTCGAACGTGTGCGGAGAGTCAGAGTCGAACTGACATCTGAGGTTTTTCAGACCCCCGCCGTGACCACCTTGGCTATCTCCGCTACTGGCACTGAGCTATGCCGAATGTGTGCGCCTGCTTGGGATCGAACCAAGGACTTCGATCTTATAAGGATCGCACTCTACCACTGAGTTACAGGCGCTT
>CAYLLP010000001.1:0-75806 GCA_964384955.1 uncultured Gammaproteobacteria bacterium | reverse complement strand
AGCTCTATGCAGGAGGCCGCATCAAAGGCTCACGATGGGTCAAGCGTGAGGGCAGGCCTTCAGACGAAGCAGTCCTCCACGGTCGCATGATCGATAGAGCGATTCGCCCACTCTTCCCCAAAGGTTTCAACCGCGAAATTCAGCTTATTGTGACATTACTGTCTGTGGACGGGGTCAATTCGCCTGAGATACTAAGCTCAATTGCCGCCTCCGCAGCAATCGCCATCTCTCCTCTCAATTGGAAAGGGCCAATTGCCACAACCCGCATGGGGTATGTGAAGGGTAATGGCGGAGCTGGGAGCTATATCGTGAATCCGACAGAATCAGAAGAAAAATTGTCCCAGCTTGACCTTGTGGTGACATCTACCCGCGACCGCGTGGTGATGCTTGAGACGCAGGCGCATGAGCTCCCAGAAGAGGTAGTGATCGAGGGCATCAAAAAAGCCAAAGAGGTCAACGCCCGCCTTATTGACTTTATCCAGTCAATGGCTAAAGAGGTAGGTACCCCGAAGGAAGAGGTAAAAGCAAAAGAGGACGTGAGCAAATTGGACGAAGTCTTAAAAAGCGAGTTTGGCAAAGAGCTGGACGCGATCATTGACAGCAAAGCAAATAAAGAGTTTGATGATGGCTCCTCGAGCTTGAGCCTTGTGGAGGCGGTCATGGCCAAGTATCCAGATAGCTACGAAAAAAAAGATATCGCCGGAGCCGTGGACTCAATCACCAAAGCGATGATCAAAGACCGTGTGCTCAAAACTAAAAAAAGAATTGATGGCCGCGGACCCGACGATATTCGGGCAATTTCCGCTGAAGTAGGCCTCCTGCCGCGCACACATGGGACCGGAATATTTAATCGGGGCGATACGCAGGTCATGTCGATTGCCACCCTAGGCGCACCTAGCTTAGAACAGCTCATTGAAGGCCCCTCGGGAGAGGAAGCAAAGCGGTATATTCATCACTATTTCATGCCTCCCTTCTCGGTTGGAGAGGTCGGGCGCATAGGTTTCACCTCGCGGCGCGAAATAGGGCATGGCGCTTTGGCCGAGAAGGCTATTGAGCCGGTGCTGCCTACCCAGCTCGAATTCCCCTATACTATCCGCATCGTTTCTGAAGTCCTTTCCTCCAATGGTTCCACCTCAATGGCCTCGACCTGCGGCTCAAGCTTGGCCCTTATGGATGCAGGTGTGCCGATTAAGGCGCCGGTGGCCGGAATTGCGATGGGACTTTTCTACAAAAGCGACAAAGACTACCTCATTGTGACCGATATTTTGGGCATAGAAGATTTTTCAGGAGACATGGACTTCAAGGTCGCGGGCAGTCGCGAAGGTGTGACCGCCGTGCAGCTTGATGTCAAGAACGAGGGCCTCAACGACTCGATGATAGTGGAGGCATTCGAGCGGGCCAAAAAAGCACGCCTCCATATCTTGGACAAGATGGATGCTGTGATCAAAGCTCCTCGAGGCAAGGTATCCCAGTATGCACCTAAAGTGATAGTGCTCACACCCCCACCGGAGAAGATAGGGGAGATTATCGGCCCCGGTGGTAAGCATATTCGAAGTCTTATTGCCCGCACGCAGACCGACATTAATGTGTCCGACGACGGGAAGGTTACGATCACCGGAGTCGACGAGGCGAAGGTCGAAGAAGCGGCCACGCACATCGAAAATATCACCCGTGAGATTGAAGTAGGGGAGGAGTTTGAGGGAGAAGTGGTGCGCATGCTTCCCTTTGGGGCGTTTGTGCAGATTCTGCCGGGCAAAGATGGGCTTGTACATGTGTCCAAGATGGGCAAGGGATTCGTGAAGAGCCCGGAAGACGTGGTGAAGATCGGGCAAAAAGTGAAGGTCAAAGTCTACGAAATTGACCGCCAAGGCCGCATCAACCTCCAGCTCATCGGGTAATCTTAAATTGATTTTAATTTTGGGCGCTTTGTGATATAGTTGATCTATGGGAATTGAGCGAAAAGTTGATGTATTGGGAATTCGGGTCAAAAGAACTCCTATAAAATCTCCGTATCAGGAGGAATTGTCATCACGGAATGCTCCAATCCTTGATCAAATACGAACAAAAAAGTTTAGCGCGATTAAAGTGTTATCAGATGATAAAGTCGAACTGACCGAGGGGGAGATTACGGATGAATATGTTGTCGAAGATAGCAAAGTTTATGTTGAAAGAAACGTGCTCATGGTTAATAATCGCCAAGTTTTAGAGGGAAAAAATGTCACATTATTTGCTAAAGGTCCAAGAAAGTATTTTGTAAAACGAGTTTCATTTGAACACAAGCCCGAAGAAAATAAACCCGCTTGACTTTTAGCTTTAAAAAGTGTATCCTCGATTACGAGGCTTTAATCGAGGATACAAGGGCCGAGTTGTGCAGAATTGTCTTTAACAAACACACCCTCAGGGTGTGTTTGTTAGTCCATAAAATTTCACACCGGTCGGGTGTGAGGGCATTTACACCCTGAGGGTGCAAATAACCAGTGATGATCAGCAAGCATACGCCAACACACCCCGGGGTGTGTTTTTTTCTTCCTTGTCCAATTAATCGATCAATTGGACACGTAAAGTAAAGTTTGTTCAATCGATTAATCGATTGAACATTTGGTATAGTCGAGTAATCAACTATACCTACAAATCCGTGATATTAAAATCATATGATTCTTTTTAATTACCACTTTGGACCACGTGGTGCGAAATGGTCGTACTTGTAAGTCCAATCGAATAGGTAAAGTGGTATGTCGAATGAACCTACGCGGTTCATTTTAGGCTTTTGCGACAATTTAAAGAAAGTTTGACACAGTTCTTCACTTGTGCTACTATTGCTACTACCATATGAAAAACAACAAACACTCTGACAATGATGTGGTGACGAAGGGAATACTAAAAGAAGCTCTCTTTACCCAAAATAATGAAATTCGCGAGTATGTAGATACTCGATTTGACGCGCTGCAAAGTGAGCTTCGTGAATTTGCGGAGGAAGCGATGAAGAATTTTGACTGGCTTATTGGAGCATTCAAAAAATTCGACGAAGAACACACCGTATTAACAGGTCGGTATACCGACGTCCATTCTCGGCTTGATGGGCATGAAGTGCGAATTGGCCGTCTTGAGAAGAAATCGACTGCATCCTAAAACCCACATCTTCATTGATTTTGTTGTAGCCGTACACTACAATGAGAAGATATGGCACGATGGGGCAGGAGAAGAGTACGACGCACTCGCCGTGTGAGTGTGCCTTTTTTTAGGCTTAAAATAAACAAAAAAACGATCTTCAATATCATCGGATTTTTCCTCATTGGAGCGGCAGTCCTTTTTTTAATATCGCTCTTTGGCGTGCTTTCTCAAGGCACGCAGGGGGTGTATTTGGAGCGCATAAATGCATCGCTGCGCGAAAAGTTTGGAATTTTCTCCTATTTGCTCCCATTTGTCATGCTCCTTCTCTCCGGCCATTTTTTCAATGTCAAAAGGCTCAAGTTTGTGAAAATCAACATTTCTTTAGGAGGACTCTTGATTTTTGTGTCGCTTCTGGGGGTGTTTCGGGCCGGCAGCTGGGGGAGCTTCTGCTATACCAATCTAGCGCAAGACTTCTCTCCGGCTGGGGCCATCACTATTCTTGTGGTGGCGTTTTTAGTGGGGCTTATTTTGTTCTTGGACACGTCTGTGGACGCATTCGTATTGTTTTTGATCGATGCGGGGCGTACCATTTGGGAGCTTCTCAAAAATCACGGCTTCCGAGAGATGCTGTCTAAGGACAAAAACCAAAAGGGAAAAGTCCAAGACAGCTATATCCACGACAAGAATTTTCAGATCAACAAAAAACCTCTAGAGACCTCACGCGTGGTGGCGACGCCGACGCCGGTGACCCAGTCCCAGGACATGAGCATCAAGCCACTCCTCAAGACGGGCGCGCCCTGGCAGTATCCTCCCCTCACACTTCTTACCGATGTGTCGCAGACTGAGGCCGATCGGGGAGACATCAAAAGAAATGCCGACACCATCGAGAAGACCCTGGATAGCTTCGGGATCCGAGCGCGAGTGGCAGAAGTCAACTTCGGCCCCACGGTCACCCAGTACGCGCTTGAGATCACTATGGGCACTAAGCTCTCCAAAATTAGCGCCCTTTCCAATGATTTTGCTCTCGCCCTTGCCGCTCCCACCGGTCAGGTGAGAATCGAGGCGCCAATTCCAGGCCGTGCAATGGTCGGGATCGAGCTTCCCAACAAGCGCCCTGAGATCGTCACCCTCAAGCGGCTTTTGTCCACTCCTCATGTGTCCCAAAATCACGATCCTATTTTGGTGCCTCTTGGGCTTGATGTGTCGGGGGCGGTGCAGATGGCCTCGATTAGCAAGATGCCCCATGTGCTGATTGCCGGCACGACAGGTAGCGGAAAGTCGGTGCTTCTGAACGCTTGGATCGCCACATTCCTCTTCCGCACAAAGCCCGAAGATCTGCGGCTTATCATGGTCGACCCCAAGCGCGTGGAGCTCACTCTCTACAATGGCATTCCACACCTCTTGACGGAGGTCATTGTGGAGCCTGAGAAGATCATAAAAGCTCTTCGGTGGACAGTAGGGGAGATGGAAGCCAGATACAAGGAGTTTGCCACTAAGGGCGTGCGTAACCTTGAGGGGTACAACAATATCTCAGGAATTGAGAAAAAGCCATATATAATATTCGTGATCGATGAGCTTGCCGATATCATGATTTTTGCGCCAGGGGATGCGGAGGATCTGATTACCCGCATTGCCCAGATGGCCCGGGCCACCGGCATTCACCTCTTGCTCGCCACACAGCGACCGTCTGTGGACGTCATTACCGGCCTCATGAAGGCTAATATTCCCACCCGAATCGCGTTTAATGTGTCGACCATGGTCGATTCGCGCGTCATTATCGATATGCCCGGCGCCGAGAAGCTATTGGGGCGGGGAGACATGCTCTACTTGCCGCCTGATCAGGCCAAGCCCCGCCGCATCCAAGGACCGTACGTCACAGAGCACGAGATTCATGAAGTCGTGGGCTTCCTCAAGGCGCAAGCGCCGCAAGTCAACTATACGCAGGAAATTACGGAGAAAGATGCGCCGCTCTCAATTCCGCTTCGCTCTGGAGGCAACATGAGTGGTGTCGAAGGGCAGGATCCCCTCTTCAAGCAGTCAATTGAGCTTATCGCCTCGCATGACAAGGCGTCAGCTTCACTATTGCAGCGCCGCCTATCAATCGGCTACGCCCGTGCAGCCCGCATCTTAGATCAGCTCGAGGCCGCTGGCATAGTAGGACCCGCAGAAGGGTCCAAGCCACGTGAGGTCCTTCGCCGAGGCATGCCTGAGGAGCCCGAAAACACTGGTGCCATTTAGCCCACGATCACGGCCTCGTGCAATTTTCTTACCGTTTCTTCGAATTTTTCGTCTGGTACAAGCACAGAGTAATTTATGCCAGAAAAACTAAAGGGGTTTGCCTTTATTCGAAGATCCTTCAAGACTTCCCCAACTCTCTCTTGGAGTACTCCTCCGCGGTTTCGCAGGCCCGCACCTATAATAGATATACCGCTTTGGCACCCATGACTGTCTACCTCGATTTTGACCGGCTTGAGGTGCCTCTCCACATCATTTAGAGCCTTGCGAATCGCCGTTTCCCTCTGCGTGTTATTTTCATCACGATCCGTGGTCACCGATATGGCATTGGTCTCGTCATAATGCTGGTGTACAGGTACCCGGTGGGCTGCAAACGCATCGGCCACGGCCCGATTGAATCCAACCTCAGGATCAGAGTTATGTTTCACAATCCGAATTAAGCGATATGGCTTCCCTGTAATGATAGAACCTAGTTCGCCAGGTCTGAGTGTCCGGTCGCCTCGAGCAATCACCGTTCCTGCGGCATTACTATCTCTATAATCTTTTACTATTATTATTCCATTCATCTGTTCGATAGGGTCAAGAGCCGCCGCATTCACAACATATGTATTCCCGATAATGGCCGCTTCACGAACTTCGGAAAACTCTAACTCCCCATGTGTGATCGGGTTAGAAATCCCCGATATCTTGCTTGTGTCCACAGACATGATGCCTGGTGTGTCTGTGTAGATGACATATGGCATTTTCAGAGCCCGAGCTATATGTGCTCCTGTAGTGTCGCTTCCTCCCCGTCTTGTGGTGACGCCTACACCATCCACGCCTTCCCCCACAAAACCGCCTATCACAGGAACAGCATTTTTGGGCAATTTACGCAGCACCCGTCCCGCTTTTTTCGACGAGGAAAGAGCAACATTGCCATTGGTGTCAACGTCTATTACCTCGGTAGGTTTAATATAGACCCCGTTTGGCACTGCGTCAGCTAGTATATGGCCCATTATCTGTTCAGGTACTCCTGCATGGCCATACCCTTCTTGCAGTGCCCCGTAATATACACCAATTAAATCACGATAAGGAGCCCAAAGAAGGCCCAGTCCGTCAGCTATTTCACGAAATCTTTCTCGTATAGGCTCGAAATTTTCATCTAGTTTCTTATTGTCGGACTTAGCTCCTGCTCCAATACAAGCAATCGCATAATCAGTAAGCTTCTTGGCGTCCTTTGTTTTTCCGGGTGCTGACGGGATTATGGCCGCAGGTGTGAGCTCTCCATCAATCATTCGACCATACACACCTTGCATAATTGCAGTTGAGTCGGCGCCGGTCGTGCCTCCCCCTTTTGCCACAAATCGTTCTGACATAAGAAGAGTAATTATAGCAAAGAAAGCGCTATAGAGGGAAGATTATAGCCCGGGCTATTTGAGGTACTTTTGGATGTTGCGCTCGTGCTCCTGCGCTGTGCGGGCAAAGTGGGCACGCCCGGCCCTGTCATGCACATAAAACCGATAGGGAGTATCGGGATTGGCTGCCACGACTGCTTTTATAGAGGCCATGCCGGGATTGGCAATAGGGGTGGGGGGAAGGCCCACATTAAGATAGGTATTATATGGGGAAACAAGCTCGAGATCCTCGAAAGATAATGCGCTCTTCCACCAGCGTTTTTCTTGCGGCTGATAGCCTAAGGCATACTGAATCGTGGCATCAATCTGCAGAAGCATATCCTCCCGATAGCGCTTGAGAATGACACTGGCAATGCGGACGCGATCCTCCTCAAATTTCGCCTCTCGCTCGATAAGGGAGGCAATCGTGACTACTTCTTTTTGAGTTAGATTCAAAGAGCGTGCCTTTTGAGCAATTTCTGGTGTGTATTTTTGGTCAAAGGTAGTGCGTAGCTTCATGATAATTGCTTCAGGAGACGCAGTTTTGGCGATCAAATACGTGTCGGGGAAAAGATAGCCCTCTCGTCCCGCCATGGGGATCAAGAGCTCAGTTTCCGGGATATCCAGCGTATCGGAGATTTTCTCAGCCACCTCCTCGTTGCGAAGCCCTTCGGGGATGGTCACCCACACGTCAAGCGTGCCATGGGTGAGCTCGGTGGCAATCTCAATAGCCGTCATTGAAGGCGAGAGCCGGAAATCTCCGGCCTGGATATTCTTTTCAATCCCCAGTCGCTTCACGACAATGAAAAACACGAGGCGATTGCGGATGAGGCCCTCCTTCTCAAGCTTGTTGGCAATAGCGGTCAGCCCCAAGCCGCGTTCGATCACAAACGTTTTAACCGCTGTATCTTTTTTATTGACTGGAAGAAGCCCCTCCCGATAGAAGAGATAGCCTACCACCAGAGTCGTCACCAGAACTGCCATAAAAATTAGTGCTCTAGCTTTGAATTTCATAGATTGGAAAATTAATGAGTGTGGCGTGAGCCTCCTCTAATCGATATCTATCTTTTGAGTAAAAATAAAAGAGCGGTTCCTTCTTGTCGACCGTATGCCCGATTTTTTTATTAAGAAATATTCCGGCGTGCTTATCTTGTGGTGCGCCCAGAATTTTGGCCGCCGTGTTGAGGTTGAAGTTGTTGACACGCTTTATTGTACCAGATCGCAGGCTCGTAAACTCTCGTTTATGACCTTTCACGAGGAGAGTCTCGGAGGAAATATGCGAGTTCCCTCCCTGTGCTTTCACGATCTCTTTAAATTTCGCAAGCGCAGCCCCTGAGCGCAGCATAAGCGCAACCTCCGCATATGCATCTTTTTTGATCTTGTGACCCTCGTAGCATATCTCAAGAAGCTTCCCCGCCAGGCGCAATGCCTTCTCCTCCAAAGGGATGGAGCGGTCTTTGGTCTGTTCAAGCACCTTGAGGACGTCTCGGGCCTCCAGCACAGGTCCCACGCCCTGGCCCGCCGGCTCATAGGTTTCCCGAATGTCAGCGACAATTTTCATGCCAAATCGTCGCCCTAAGCTCATAAATTTGGCCTCAATTTTAAGAGCCTCCGCGCGGCGCTTAATTTTCATCGTAGGGCCGACTGGAATATCAAGTACAAGATGGGTTGTGGAGACCGCGACCTTTTTGGCCATAATCGAGACGATGACTTTATCATACGACTCGAAGGATAAAGGCTCCTCGATGCGTATAATTACATCGTCGGCAGGCGCTATTCCTAGGTGTCCTCCCCATACAATGCATGCTCCAATGGAGTTGACAATGCGCTCAATTTGAGGGACGCTAAACACCACATCGGCGAATACTTCCATGACATCTGCGGTGCCGGCCGGGGACGTAATGGCCCGAGATGACGTTTTGGGTATTTTATAGCCACAGGCCGCGATAATCGGCGCGACAATAAGGGTCGTCCGTGTGCCAGCCACGCCGCCTGTCGAGTGCTTGTCTGCCACAATTCCGTCAAATTTGAGCTTAGCCCCGGTCTCGACCATTGCCCGAGTGAGATGGTAGAGCTCGTCCGGGGAAAACCCGGTCCTGAATGATGACGCCACAAAGTAGGTGGTAAGAATGTCAGACAATCTGCCGCGCGCGATCTCATCCATAAGATTATAGACCTCTTGATACGTAAGCTTCTTCCCCAGAAGCTTCTTCTGGATCGACTTAATGGCTTCATGACCATGAGGAGTTGTCTTTTTCATACGTGGTATCATCGGTCAATGTCGGTGTAAATCTCAATAATTCTCTTGCGATACATCTGCGCTTTTTGCACAATTGTGGCAACTTGCGCAAATTCCTTCACCTGTAATAGCCATGAAAGGAATAAGTAGAGCGCTAGATAGACCCCGCCGCCGGTCAAAAGTAGCATAAACACGTTAATCGTGCGGGTGGTATCAAAGACAAGTCCGTCCAGAAGCTTCATGAGGTAATACACAAATAGCGAGGCGATAAAAGTAGTGACAGTAATTTTTACAATCTCAATAGTAAAAAATCTTAGATCTAGTCCCTTCACCTTCGAGGCCAGTAGAGCAAAAAGTACGCACACGTTAATAATAATTGTAAGAGAGAAAGAAATAGCCAAGGCCTCGACAGGGAGCCGTAGCACAAACACGAAGTAGAGGCTGAGGGCGATATTTAAAAATATGGTCGCCACACTGACCACAAAAGGCGTCCTGCTGTCTAAAATTGCATAGAAGCAGCGTGTGATGAAGTAATAAATGGTGTGGAAGGGTATGGAAAGAGAGAAATAGGACAAAGTGACTGCGGTCTGGACGGTCGCGGCCCAGTCAAACTTTGGGCCACCAAAAAAAAGTCGCACTAAGGGTGTGCGAGCGAAGACAAAAAAACTCATGAGGGGAATGGTGAAAAAAAGCATAGACAAAAGCGAGCTTATAATGGTGCGACGAAACTCCTCCATCTTGTTGTCCTGGTAGAGCTGCGACATGTAGGGAAGGGACGCCTGGCCAAAGGAGATTCCGATAATTGAGACGGGCAGCAGCTGCAGGTGCTGCGCGAGGTAGAAAATGGTGTAGCTGCCAGCCCCCATAAGTGTTGTAAGTGAGAGGTCGATAGTAGCATCGATTTGCGCTGCCGCTGTTGTCACTACGCGGGGCACGATCATCGACACAAATTCTTTCAGACCGCGTGTGATCTTGATAATTGGCATATAGACGAATTTAGCTCGAGGCAAGAGCGGAAGCTGAATCAAGAAGGATAAAAGAGCGCCGAGAATGACTCCAATCACGGGTGCCAAAAGAAAGAAATTGGAGGAGAAGAATACGGTGACGATGATAATAGCCAAATTGTAGACGAGGGGAGAGAGCGCTGAAATGATGAAGACTTTGTGCGCCTGTCCTACTCCGGTCAGGAAGGAGGCGAACACCAAAAAAGGCAGCTGCCCCACCAGAAGCAGCTTAGAGTAGAATACCACCGTATGCGTCTGCTGCGGGCTAAAGCCGGGAGTAATAAGGGGTATGATGTACGGGGCAAGGAAAAAGGCGGTGATGACAAACGCAAACATCACCAAACTGATCAAATTTACAATGGAGGAAATGTTCTCGTGAAGCTCTTGCTTGTTTTTCTGATACTTGATAAATATGGGGATAAAAGCAGAAGTAAGCGCACCAGAAATCAAGATTTCAAATATGAGGTCTGGGACACGAAATGAGGCAAAAAAAAGATCAAGCTGCTCTTTGGTGAAGAGCCCGACCAGTATGCGGTAGCGGAGGAACCCAAAGGCCCGCGCCACCACGATCATCAGAGCAATGACAGCGGCCGAGGAGAAAATGCTCTTTTGCTCCAGGAGAAGTAGCCTCTTAGTACGCACTAAAATCTTCAACATACGACGTTTATTACTTTTTTCTTATTGCTCTCACGGGGTCTAGTGTGATACTCTCGTATCCCCTTGACAACCCAATTGATATGGTGTTAAATGGTTATATATGGTTTTTTTTGGTGAATATCAGGTGAGCTTCACAGGGGCCGGCCGGATTATTATTCCCAAAAAACTCAGAGAACTACTAACCGGTGACACCTTTATTTTAGCAAAAGGATTCGATTTATGTTTGGCAGGATATGATAGAAGCTCGTGGGAGGACAAAGCTCGGGAGCTTATGAGCTTTTCGCTTCTTGACGCAGAGAACCTTGAGAAGCGACGCTTTATCTTTTCCTCCACGTCATATGTGGAAGTAGATGAGCAAGGGAGATTTGTAATTCCCAAGCCGCTTCTCTCGTACGCTGGGCTTAAGGAGAAAGCAGTCCTTATAGGTGTGGGGGATCACTTTGAGATCTGGGACCGAGAAAAGTGGGAGAATTATCAATCGCAAGGAGCAAAATAAGTGCACACACCGGTTTTGCTGAGCGCGGCAATTGAAGCGCTAGCAGCACAAAAAAATGAAAAATACATTGACGCCACGGCTGGGGAAGGCGGACACCTCGCGGCGCTTGTGGAGTCCGGCGCTCAAGTATTGGCAATCGACGCTGACCCCTCCCAGCTCCAACGCCTAAAAAATACATATGAACACAATACACGCATTACACTGGCCACAGGCAATTTTGCCCATATTGAGGAAATTGCTACAAAATATGGTTTTTTGGGGGCGGCAGGCATTATTATCGATTTAGGGTTGTCTATGAGACAGTTAAAAGACGCAAAAAAAGGCTTTTCCTATAAAGAGACAGGAGATATTCTTGACATGCGCCTCATAGAAGGGGCATCTCTTGCGGCCTCCGATCTGCTCAATACGAAAGCTATGGAGGAGCTTGAAGACCTGATTGGACGCTACGGCGAAGAGCCGCAAGCCGCGGCAATTGCAGCCGCAATCGTGGACATGCGAAGAACGCGAAAAATCGAGAAAGTAGGCGACCTGGTGTTTTGTATCGATAGGGCAGTTGGGGTAGGGCGCGACGATGTGTATAGAAGAGTCTTCCAGGCCCTTCGCATTGCGGTCAATTCGGAGCTTGAGAATCTGCGCGGCGCCCTTGCCGGCGGCATGCGGACCCTGAAAGAAGAAGGGAGGCTTGTCGTCATCAGCTTTCACTCCTTGGAGGACCGAATAGTGAAGGAATTTGTACGCTCGCGGCGGCTTGCGACCCTTACGAAAAAGCCTATCACCAATCGTCGAGGACCCTCTTTTGAGCGTGCAGCCAAAATGAGAGTAATTATTAATAAAAAAGTGCATTAAATGAAAAAAGCTCGCCTCTTTTTTATTCTTGTCGTAGGTTTGTTCATTACACTTCATATTGCTGTATTTGTCAGAAGTATGGAGCTTTCCTTTGCAATTGATCGACTTGAAGAGGACACCAAGACTGTAAACAAAAAAAATATTGATCTTGAAGCCTATGTGTCTACATTGGGCTCGCTTGATAGTGCCTCCGCCGCAGCTGCGGCACTTGGGTTTGAAAAAAGTAAAAACACACTCTATCTTCCGCTTGAGCCGGTGGCGCACCGCCCGTAACCTATGAAGAAAGTGCGGATAGTATTTATTGCTTTCACGCTCTTTCTGCTGCTTGTTGTAGCAAAGCTTTTTTTTGTCCAGCTTGTCGCTCCAGCCCGTGGTGACAATTACCTCACACATCAGAAAATTCATGCCACTCGTGGCAAAATTTATGATAGGAAAGGGATACCCTTAGTGCTGAATAAGCGAAGTTTCCTTCTCTTTGCGACTCCCCAAAAAATCAAAGACCTGGGTAGGGCGGTGCGCGCCCTGGACAGTGTGCTCCACCGGGGAGAAGCCACTTTGGAGGCAAAAATCGACATGTCCAAAGAATGGGTCGCCGTGGCAAGCGGACTAGGGAAAGATGAATATGATAGGCTTACGGCTTTAAAGATTGAGGGTATAGGATTTGAGGATACTAGTCAAAGGAGCTATCCTGAGGCATCATTGGCTGCTCATCTTTTGGGGTTTGTGGGAAAGACTAAGGACGGGGCTGACACAGGGTACTTTGGCATAGAGGGCTACTATGATCGGGACTTAAACGGGTTGCCTGGTCTCCTCACTAGCGACCGTGACCTTCTAGGCCGGCCCATTCTTGTGGGGACCCAGAATCGTATGACGCAGGAAGATGGCAGCGACCTGTACCTTACGATAGACGCCGGAGTGCAGCGGATTATGAAAGAAGAGCTCTTGGCAGGACTGGATAGATATAAGGCCAAAAGCGGCTGTGTGATCACCGCTGACCCCCACACTATGGAAATATTGGGGTTGGTGTGCCTACCGGACTTTGATCTTGAGCGCTACTTCGACTTTTCGCAGGACGACTTTAAGAATCCCGCCGTCTCTTCTTCGTACGAGCCAGGAAGCACCTTCAAGCCGTTTATTGTAGCCGCAGCGCTAAATGAGAAAAAGATTAAGTCTACGGATTTGTACAATGAGAAAGGCGCGATTGAACGAGGAGGGTACACGATCAAGACCTGGAACGACAAGTATGAGGGTAAGATCTCCATTACCCGAATTCTTGAAAAATCTTCGAATGTAGGGATGGTGTACATCGCCGATCGCCTCGGCCCTCGCCTGCAATATGAGTATATTCGTCGCTTTGGATTTGGGGACGTGACAGGAGTGGATCTGCAAGGAGAGGACGATGGATCTATTAAGCCAGTGGGGAGCTGGTACCCGATCGACTACGCCACAGCCTCATTTGGACAAGGAGTGGCGGTCACGCCAATTCAGATGGTCGCGGCGTTTTCTGCCCTGGTCAATGGGGGTACGCTTCGCACACCCTCTCTTGTGAAGAAGGTCTCATATACAGAACGGGAAAAGGAGGTTGTGGCGAAGGAAAAAAGACAAGTTATCTCAAAAAAAACTTCTGATACTATCAAAAAAATGCTCGTTTCCACTGTAGAGCGTGGAGAGTATAAGTGGGCCAAACCAGAAGGATACATGATTGGGGGCAAGACCGGCACGGCTCAAATACCTATCAAAGGTCACTATGATGCCTCAAAAACAATCGCTTCTTTCATAGGCTTTGCCCCGGCGGACGAGCCTCAATTTCTGACGCTCGTAATTTTGTCAGAGCCTCGTACCTCACCCTGGGGCTCAGAGACAGCAGCCCCGCTTTTTTTTGATATAGCCCGACGCCTCTTTATCTACTATAATATAGCACCAGGACAGTAAAATCCCCTATGTTCAATCGCTTCAAACGCACTATCCAGCCTTTGCTTAATGTCTACCATCACATAATGGCACTTGTGGCAAGCCTATATTATGGTATGCCCAGCCGTCACCTCAAAGTGATTGGCGTCACTGGTACCGATGGCAAGACCACCACCTCTCATCTTATCTATCACATCCTGACGACCTGTGGGAAGAAGGCTTCGATCATCTCAAGTATCTATGCCAAAATAGGTCCAAAAGAGTATGAGACAGGACTTCATGTCACCACCCCCGACGCGAGTCTAGTGCAAAAACTCTTAAAAAGAGCTGTGGAGGCGGGTAGCGAATATTTTGTACTTGAGACCACCTCACATGCCTTGGACCAGGGGAGGGTGTATGGAATTCATTTTGCGATCGGTGTGGTGACGAATATTACCCCTGAGCATCTTGATTATCACAAAACATATGATCAATATGTCATGGCAAAAATGAAACTTCTTACTGCTTCAGATACAGCCATTATCAATCGCGACGATAGATCATATGATTTTTTGAAGCAGAGGGGAAAGCGATTGGTGACGTATGGTCTCAAGCATACAGCTGACTTCTCCTATGACGCGCGCGCACATATCGACTCGTCAATTACGACCTACAACAACTACAACTACCTGGCAGCGATTGCGGTAGCTCGAAGTCTTGGCTTACCAGAAAAAGCTATCCTAAGCGCTCTAAAAACATTTACTCTTCCCAAGGGTCGACTTGAGACAGTCTACGACAAGGATTTCAAGGTTATTATCGATTTTGCGCATACGCCCAACTCAATCAATAACCTCTTAGAAAGCCTTAGATCAACCATCGCTCCGGGGGGGCGCCTTATACATGTATTTGGAGCCGCGGGCCTCCGGGACGCCAAGAAGCGCCACGCTATGGGTGAGGCAAGCGCCACATACGCTGACAATATTATTCTGACTGAAGAAGACTATCGCACAGAAGATCCAGAAAAGATTTGCGAAGAAATCGGAAAGGGAATAAAAAAGAAAGGTAAGGAGTACACAGTCATAATTGACCGAAAAAAAGCCATTGAAGAGGCAATAAGACGAGCACGCAAAGCTGATACTGTTGTCCTCACCGGCAAAAGTCATGAGCAATCCTTGGCTCGGGGCACGAAAGAATACCCCTGGAGTGAAGATGAGGCTGTGAGTGATGCATTAAAACGCCCACAAAAATGATTAAATATAATCTAGAGCTTCAAATATACTACTCCACCTTGATTGCCTCGCCACGCGTCTATGCGGGATTTGGCACCCGAGAGACTGGAGACGGACGCACGATGGCCCACATTGCTAGGCTTTTCAAAGAAAGCAAGGTGCCGCAGGACAAAGTGGTGTCCCTCGAGCAGATTCATAGTGCCAATATCGCGGTCTTTACGAAAGACACAGCACTTCCTCATGAAGTCATAGAGGAGACCGATGGAGTAATCACGCAGGCGAAAAAAGCCGCTCTCATCGTGCTTACCGCCGACTGCGTGCCCATTGTCTACCACGATTTGAAGCTCGGACTCGTTGGAATTTCGCATCAGGGGTGGCGTGGCAGCTTGCACAATTTGCCGAGTAAAATGATTGCAAAATTTGAGTTCATGGGATCAAAAAGGGGAGATATTGTGGCTGCAATTGGACCTTCGATTGGAGATTGTTGCTACAACGTAGATGAGGATCGCAGGCTCGAGTTTTTGGATGCAATGGACGAGAAAATCGTGGAGCGGGTGTTCGCCCATCGTGGAGGGAAATGGCACCTCAATCTGACACTGCTCAACTTCTTACTCCTTAAAGGGTCAGGCCTACAAAAGGATCAGATCGATTTTTTTCCATTTTGCACATCGTGCAATCGAGAGAAGTTCTTCTCACTTCGTCGCAAGCAGGTGAGACACCACGACTTTGAGCGACAATTTAATTTTATAATCAAGACATGAAGTCAAAAAATATATTTCTCGTGGGCATTAAAGGCGTGGCGATGGCCAACCTCGCAGTCATCCTCAAAAAAATGGGGAAAACGGTGGCGGGCTCGGACGTGGCAGAGGAATTCATTACTGACGAAACGCTGAAGAAGCACGACATTCGTGTGGCGGTTGGATTTGAGGGCCCATTGCCCGAGGGCATTGACCTTGTGATTTATACTGGTGCACATGGAGGAATAGAAAATCCGCTGGTAATGGAAGCTAAAAAAAGAGGGATTCAGGTACAACCCCAGATTGTGGTAATGGCAGAGCTTTTCAAAGCGGCGAAGACAAAAATCGCAGTAGCCGGATCTCACGGTAAGACCACGACCGCTTCATTGGTGGTATATGCGCTTATCAAATTGGGCAAGCAAGTAAGCTATATGGTGGGAGCGCCTCACTTTAACGAATTTGAGGGAGGGGATTATAATGGCACTGACTATTTTGTAATTGAGGCTGACGAGTACGCCGTAAATCCGCCAATGGACAAGACGCCGAAATTTTTGTCCCTTTCTCCTGACTACATTTTGCTCACCAATATTGATTTCGATCACCCCGACGTGTTTGCGAATCTTGGGGAAATCACACAAGCTTTTGAACAGTTTTTTAAAAGAAGCAAAAAAGTTATTAAGTGCGAAGAAAGCACAATAAGCAACGTTCGGACTACTATAGAAGGTACTCAGTTTACTATTTCAGATGGGGGAAACGTCCACCAATTTCACATTGGATTGTATGGAGGAAAAAATGCAATGAACGCTGCTGGGGCCGTGAGGCTTCTTCACGAGCTTGGATTTGAGTGGGTGCAGATCGCTACGGCAATTAAGGACTTCAAAGGAGCCAAGCGGCGGTTTGAGAAGAAGGGAGAGGTGAGGGGAGTGCTTCTGATGGATGACTATGCGCATCATCCCAAAGAAATCGAGGCAACAATTGAGGCTGCTCGTGCAACATTCCCGGGACGCCGGCTGATCGTCATTTTCGAGCCGCACACCTACTCACGCACCCAGGCGCTGGTCACCGAATTTGGGAGTACGCTGGCCAAGGCCGATTTTGCCTTTGTAGCCCCGATATTCGCCTCAGCGCGCGAGGATCCCAAGGAATTCCATGTCTCCTCCCAGGATATAGCAAAAAGTGCTCCCTCAGGCTCAAAAGTGGAGGCTCTAGCCACAAAGCAGGCGATTTTAGGCAGATTAGCCTCAATTATCGCCCCCGGAGACGTCATTTTTACTATGGGCGCAGGCGACATCTATAAGCTCAAATCTGGTATAATTAGTACTATAGAAAATGCTATTGGGACAAACTAAACTATGGAACTATCTGACCTTAAAACAGGCGTTGATTTGTTTGCGTACAATACCCTTCGGATTCGAGCAAAGGCGCAGTATTTCTATGAAGCTCGAAGCCGCGCGGACCTAGTAGAGGTCACATCTCTGGCCGCTGCGGAAAATCTTCCACTTCTTGTTATTGGAGGAGGCTCAAATCTAGCAATTACTAAAAAAGAAGTAAAAGGAATCGTCGTGCGCAATATCTATATTAAAAAAGAAGTGGTAAACGATGCTCCTGATCACGTGGATCTGCGCGTCTCCTCCGGTTACCCGGTGAGCAAGCTGGTGCGGGAGACGACAGAAGAAGGCTTGTCTGGTGTGGAGTATCATGAAGGCTTACCCGGCACGGTGGGGGGGGCCATCTACATGAACTCCAAATGGACTCATCCGGAGCTATATTTTGGCGATACTCTGATCGCAGCTAACCTGGTTGACAAGAAGGGAAATGAGAAAACAGTTGAGCGCGACTATTTTGAATTTGCTTATGATTACAGTACTCTTCATAAGACAAAAGAAATTATAATTGACGCAATCTTTCGCTTTAAAAAAGACGACCCGAAGAAGCTCAAAAAAATTGCTGCAGATTCTTTAGCGCACCGGAAAAAAACCCAGCCACATGGAGTAGCTACTTCGGGATGCTTTTTTCAAAACATTTCAGAAGATGAGCGAGAGCAAATCAACGTTCCCACAAAGTCCGCGGGCAATCTTATCGACAAATCGGGCCTTAAGGGACTAGAACTTGGCGCTTTTATCGTCTCGCCTCACCACGGCAACTTCGTGATAAATCGTGGCGGCGGAGAGCCCGAAGACGTTAAAAAACTCCTTACTTTGATTAAAACAGGGGTCGCGAAGAAGTTTGGTATAGACTTAAGAGAAGAAGTCGTCGTAATCTAATTACCAATATCCAATTACCAATTCCCAATAAATTTGAAATTAATCAATTTAAGCATTTTGTTAGAAATTAGTTATTAGAAATTCTCAGGATATGGAAGACGCATATATTATAAAAGGTGGAGTGCCATTGCGGGGCCAAGTGAAGCTCTCTGGTGCCAAAAATGTGGCCTTGAAAGCGATTATTGCAGCCCTTCTTATGGACTCAAAGGTCACCCTTAATAATGTACCCCACATTCGTGACGTGGAGGAGCTCGTGCATCTTATTAAAAAGCTTGGGGTGCGGGCAAAATTTGTGAAGAAAAATGTGCTTGAGATTGATCCTACCACTCTTTCCAAAAACAAGGTTGATCTTTTGCATGCCTCAAAGATTCGCGTGTCCTTCATGCTTTTTGCGCCACTCCTACAGAAGTTTGGACGATGCTTCATCCCAAATCCCGGCGGATGCCGGCTTGGGGAGCGGCCTATTGGTCGGGTCATCACCGGAATGCGGAAGCTGGGGGCCTCAATAGAGTACAACTCTGCCACAGGATACTATGAAGGACTTTTGGATAAGCCGCCGCACGGCTCGTATGAATTCACAAAGCCTTCCCATACAGGCACAGAGCTTCTTCTTATGCTTGCTGCCGTGGGAAATGGTAAAACTGTGATTAGCAATGCAGCACTTGAGCCCGAGATTGACGCCTTAATTGAGTTTTTAAACGCAGCAGGGGCCCAAATCAAAAGAAATGGAAAGAAGATTGCAGTGAGTGGAGTAGAATCACTCACGCAGAAAAGCCCATATTCCATCCCCTCAGACCGTAATGAAGCCGTAACCTGGGCAATTTTGGGGATTGCCTCCGGTGGCGATATCACGGTCGCGGGTATTGAAAATGGATCAATCGACACCTTCGTCTCATATGCTAAAAAAGCCGGTGCAGGATTTAGCAAGGTCGCCCCTGACAAGATGAGATTTTGGCACAAAGGCCCCCTTAAGGCCTTGGATCTTGAGACCACACCTCATCCGGGTTTTATGAACGACTGGCAGCCGATGTGGGCAGTCCTCATGTTGCGTGCTCAGGGCGACTCTATTATTCATGAGCGGGTGTTTGAGAACAGGTTTGCGTATGTTAAAGAGCTTCGGAAGCTTGGGGCCGAGATCGAATTTATGGATATTAAGGTCGAAGATCCTAAGAAATTTTATTTTTTCAACTATGACTTGCGGCGCCGCTACGGTCAGGTCATCAAAATCCATGGAGGTCACGAGCTTCATGGAGGGGTCCTGAAGATTGAAGATTTGCGGGCTGGGGCTTCTCTTGTGCTGGCATCGCTTCTGGCCCAAGGCGAGTCGATCGTGACCGGTGCGTCCATTCTGGAGCGCGGATACGAAGACTTCGTGGAGAAGGTGTCTGCTGTGCGCGGACAGATTACCAAGGTGTAACCTACTGAGCGGGGGGTATAATACTAGTATGAGAAAATTTGAAAGAATCATTATTTTGGGGGCGGGCACGAGCTCTCGGCTTTGGCCCCTGCGGAAAAAGATGTTCTTGCCTTTTGTGGGCCGCTCCTTCCTTGAACACCTCCTCACGTCTCTTACTCCTTACTCAGGCAGCTTCATTCTTATTGCCAACCAAGAGACCAAGAAGAACATGGAAGAAATCGTCAAAAAGTTGTCTAAGAAGCTGAATATTGCGACAGAAATTGTCGTTCAAAGAAGTGATATTCCAGGTTTGGGAGGAGCAGTGGCTTCATTAGGAGCAGGTGTGTCTGGGGAAGCGGTGGTAGTTAACAGTGGAGACTATTTTCAGGCATCCCATCTTGAGGTGCTAAGAAATACATCGGAGGTGAAAAATCCTGATCACATACTCTCTGTTATAGAAGTTACAAAATATTACCCCGGCGGGTATCTTGAAATTAAGGGGGAGCAACTTGTGGGAATTCAAGAAAAGCCAGGGTCCGGTCACGAGCCGTCAAATAAGGTCAAGCTTGTGGTTGATTATATCGCTGACATTGAAGAATTCACGAAACTAATTACAGAACTTAAGGTGCCCGACCGCGATTTATATGAAGTGGCCATTAATGAATATATAAAGCGTGGGAAAAAGGTCGAATACACAGTCTATAAAGGACCATTTTTTCCTCTCAAATATCCGTGGCACGTGCTGCCCGCTATGGCGCATTTTCTAAAATCGGTTAAAGACTATAGAGACAAGTCAGCCAAAATTTCAGACACAGCAATCATTGAAGGAGACGTATACATCGGCCCGCGGGTTACAATAGGCGACTACTCTAAGATTGTAGGACCGGCCTATATAGGAGAGGGAAGTGTAATCGGCGATTATAGTCTGGTACGCGAGTCTCAGATTGGTGAAAAGACAGTGGTTGGGGGATATTGTGAGGTGGCTCGCTCATATGTGGGGGATCACGTGATGCTGCACAGGAACTATGTGGGGGACTCAATATTGGCAGATCACGTGATGATGGGGTCGGGAGGGGTGACAGCCAATTTCCGCTTCGATGCGGAGAATGTGAGCTCTCAGGTAGGAAAAGAAAAATTGTCGACCGATATGAAAAAGCTGGGTGCCGTCGTGGGAGCACACTCTAAAATTGGAGTCAACGTCACGATCCTGCCCGGCATTAAGATTGGTGCGGGGTCATTCGTGTCGCCTGGGGAAACTGTGTGGGAAGATGTGCCCGATAATAGTTACTTCAAAGAAAATAAAATAGTGGAGAACAAAAAAAACAAATCATGAAAAGGATATCAGTGCTGGGTGGGGGAACTGGGGCATTTGTGGTCTTGTCAGGCTTGAAAAAAAAGCCCGTGGACTTGGCGGCAATCGTGACCATGGCAGATTCGGGGGGGTCGACCGGCAAGCTGCGAGATCAGCTCGGGGTACTGCCACCTGGGGACCTGCGACAGTGCTTAGTGGCGCTCTCCGAGGCTCCTAATCTGTGGCGCAAGCTTTTTTTGTATCGCTTCAAGACAGGAGACTTTAAGGGCCACAACTTCGGCAATATTTTCCTCTCTGCTTTAGAGAAGGTCTCAAAAGATTACAATGAAGTGTTGGAGCTCACGAGCTATGTGTTACAGATTCGAGGTGAGGTCATTCCGGTCACCTTCCGAAAAACCGACCTCAGGTGCCGTTACGAAAATGGCCGCGAACTTGAAGGGGAAGGTGCGATTGATGAGAACTGGAATGAGACTTCCCGCATTGTCAAGGCCTCACTTAACCCTAAAGTGCCACCCAACCCCCGTGTTGTGTCGCGCCTCAAAGAATCAGATTTCATAATAATTGGTCCCGGCGACCTCTACACCTCAATTATCCCCATTTTTCTAGTTTCTGGGGTCAAACAGGCGATTATGCAGTCCCCAGCAAAAATTATTTATATTATGAATCTCATGACCAAGGGCGGGCAGACCGCGGGCTACAGTGCTGCTATGCATCTTAAGGATCTCACGACCTATATGGGACGAGAACCTGATATTATTATTCTAAACACCGGCAAAATCCCGGCTGATGTGGTGCGCTTTTATTCACCGGAGAACCAGCGGCCAGTGGTCAACGGAATAACCCGAGAAGTGTTTGAAGGCCGCCTCATCAAGGAAGACATAATAGACAGCAAGATACACACCAAGAATACCGCTGACCTCGTGAATCCCGGAGTTCGGAGCATCTTGCGCCACGACTCCAAAAAATTGCGCGAAGTACTTATGAAGATAATTACTACCCCCAAATGATCAAGCGTCACCATATATCACTCAAAAATGCATGGGCAGGAGTGGTGTGGGCCTTCCACACCCAGCCCAACTTTAAAGTCCACCTTGTGCTTTCAGCAATTGCGCTATTGGCGTGTCTTTACCTTCGGGTGTCTTCTCTTGAGACGATCGTCATTATAAGCGTTGTCGTATTTGGACTGATTGTGGAGATGATCAACACCGCAATTGAAGAGGCGACAGACGCCATTACCTCAGACTTCAAGGAAGAGATCAAAATCGCCAAAGACGTAGCCGCCGGCGCTATGCTTATTTATGCCATTGGAGCAGTAGTGATTGCCGTTATTATATTTGGACCGAGGATTGTTGCGCTGTTAAATTAACCTAATTATTCTAATTTCTAATTAACCTAATCAAATCCCAATGACTCAAACCAGAGAAATTGGAGCTTGGTGCTTCTTTAGAAATTAGGTTAATTAGAGTACTTAGAAATTTTTCGCTTATGTCCTTATACTTATTCGCCACCATCGTCTCTTTCATGCTCCACTCGGTGCTCATTGTGCCCTATATCGATTTTCTCTATAAGCGCAAGTTTCAGCGAGTCCATCAGGAGACCTTAGACGCCTTCCGCCGTAGAGCCCACATATTCGACAAGTACAATTCCCACAAAGCAGGTACCCCAGTGGGGGGTGGGATACTTATTATCGTGACCACGACAGTTATTTTCGCCGCATTTTTGGGACTCTTTGGAATTTTTGATCTCACTATCCAATCCAACTACGAGCAAAAGCTCGGTATGGAGATCGGGATATTGCTTTTTACCTTCATTAGCTTCGCTATGCTTGGTCTCTACGACGATCTTAATAAGATTTTTTTCTGGAAAAAAGCTAATTTTTTCGGGCTTAGGCTTACGCACAAATTGGTGCTGGAGATTATACTCGCCCTTTTAGTGTCCTGCGGAATTTTCTATGGCCTGGGCATCGAGGTCCTCAATATCCCCTTCCTCAAGCCCTATCATCTGGGCTATTTTTATGTTCCGTTTGCCACACTTATCATTGTGGCATTCGCCAACGCAGTCAACATCACCGATGGCTTGGACGGCCTGGCCGGGGGAGTAATGATGATTGCTCTGGCCTCTTTTTGGGTTATCGCGCACACCATTCTTGATGTGCCCACCTCGATCTTTATCGGTGTGTGGCTTGGGGGGCTTTTGTCATTTTTGTACTTCAATATTTACCCCGCGCGTATTATGCTCGGGGACGCTGGCGCCCTTTCTTTTGGCGCTACTTTTGCGGTCATTGGCCTTCTTCTGGGCAAGATCTTCGCACTTCCCATAATCGGCGCGATATTTGTGGCGGAGGTATTCACTTCGCTCGTGCAGCTTTCCTCCAAGCGCATTCTCAAGAGAAAAGCATTCCCGGTGGCGCCTCTTCACTTGTGGCTTCAGATGCGCGGGTGGGAAGAGCCCAAGATCGTGATGCGATTTTGGATCCTCTCAATTATGTTCTCAGTTTTGGGCCTTTTGATAGCATTTTCAAAGTAAATGCTATGGATAAACTTGTCCAACGCGCAAAGGAGATCATCGAAAAAATTCTCTACATCACGATTGCTACGGTATCAACAAGTGGTGAACCGTGGAACGCTCCAGTCGTCGGTGCGTATGACAAGGATTACAACTTCTACTGGGGTTCATATCGGAATAGTCAACACTCGCAAAATGTTCGGGACACAGGTCGAGTGTATCTTGTAATCTACGACTCGACTGTGCCAGTGGGAACTGGTGAAGGAGTCTATATTAAAGCAAGCGCTCAAGAGTTGACTGACCCCAAAGATGTTGAAGCTGCGCATCAGGTATTGCAATCGCGCTATCCAAAGCCTTACTGGAAGCTTAATCAAGTGCAAGGCGCAGGTCCTATTCGTCTCTACAAGGCAGTGCCTGAAAAGGTATGGGTGAACGGTGATGGAGAGGAGAATGGTACCTATATTGACACCCGAGTCGAAATTAAACTATGAATAAAAAAGCCTTAACACAATTTCTTATTGATTCTAATAAAGCAGGATATGCAACTGGGGAAGAGAAGAAATGGATCAAGGAAAAAGATGGATCAACTACCATTCCGTTTGAAAAGGGAGCTTGGAGATCGCACGACAATTTTTTTGGTGGCGAGCCCTATGGAGGGCGAATAGTCGTATCTCACGAGAGTAAGCCTGTTTGGATAATGGTGTATTATGGGTGGGTTGCCGATGACGCAAACGCAGACTCTGTGTACAAAGTCCTTCGACGTGCACTTAGCGCAATGCCCGAGAAGGCACCTTTTCGAGGACCTCGTGAGTTTACACAAGGTGAGTTTGCTTATACTAATAAATGGGAAGGTGACCTTGAGCGGTACTCTGGAGCGGAACAAATTACTCAAGGCAAAAAAGTAGTCTACAAAGCCGATTACAGAGGCGGCTTTGTTGATCAAAGGTCAGGAGTCTAGGCTCGCAAATTTCAATTAAACATTTAATTAAAATCATGAAACCTAAAGCCGAAATATTTGAGTTCTCATCATATCAATTTGACAAGAATGCCAAGAGAGCAAGCTTTCATTACTCTGTAGTGTTACCAGATGGAAAAAGAACGGATTTCACAGAATTGATTACATTTGCTCAGGAGTTTGAGATCACCCAGGAGTCTCAAAGACTTTTAGACAGAGCCCTCTACAATCTCCATCTTGTGCTTGGATTAAGTTATTACAAATTACACTGTGCGCCTAAAATTGAATTAAAAACTCAGCCTCTGACGCAAAAGGAAGCCACATTTTGGAATGCTTTATATACCAAAGGGCTAGGGGAGTTTTTCTACAAAAATAGTATCGACTTCAGAAACCTGATTAATTTTCCACACGAGGAGAGTAAAAAAGAAGCGTTTACCTTTAGTCCAAAAAAGCGCGCATTAATTGGAGTTGGGGGAGGAAAGGACTCAATAGTAGCGATCGAACTTTTTAAGGGGGTTATTCCTTTAACAGCCTTCGTCGTGGAACACGCAAGCTCATCGCTCATAAACTCAGTTATCAAGGCTTCAGAGCTAGATTCACTTCGAGTGAAGCGAACACTCGACACACAATTATTTGATACTGAGTTCACAAAAAATCTTTATAACGGTCATATTCCTATTTCGTCAATTTATGCTTTTCTAGGTATTTTTAGTGCAATTCTTTATAGTTATAAATATGTAATCGTTGCCAATGAATCAAGCTCCAACGAAGGGAATGTGGAATATTTAGGTGAAAGTATTAATCATCAGTGGAGCAAATCTTCCGAATTTGAGGACCTTTTCCAGCAGCACACGGCAAATTTTATTACACCTGATATCAACTACTTTTCTGGGACCAGACCTCTTACCGAAATTCACACACTTAGACTATTTGGCAAACATGATAAGTATTTCTCTATTTTTTCAAGTTGCAATAGAAATTTTAAGATCAGCAGTAAAGCAACCAAGTTGTGGTGTGGAGAATGCCCTAAATGCGCATTTAATTTCGTATGTCTAGCTGTCTACATGCCCAAGCAAAAGCTTCTGGAAATATTTGGAAAGAATTTATTGGAAGATCACTCTCTTATTCCTCTTTTTAAATCTCTCTTGGGTGTGGAAGGTGTGAAGCCCTTTGAGTGTGTAGGAACGCCAGAAGAGGCGAAAGTTGCATTTTATCTGGTGCACAAAGCGAAGGACTATAACGACACGCCAGTAATGCAGATGTTTATGACAGAAATTCTTCCCACACTTTCCAATATCGACGAATTGAGTAAAGAAGTATTCACGAAAAAGGAGATGACTCGCATGCCTGCCGAATTTAGACAGATTATCGATACAATTGTATGAAACTAAAAGAATTAGAAGGAAAAAAAATACTTATTTTGGGGTATGGTGTGGATGGGAAAGCAACGCATGAATTTCTTAAAAGTAAGCTGCGCGGCGCTGTGATTGATATCGCCGACAAGAACTTAAATGCGGATTATCTTGAAAGGCAAAAGGGCTACGATCTAGCAGTCAAAACCCCAGGAATTCCCAAAGATTTAGTTACGATTCCATATACTACTTCGGCAAACATATTTTTTGCAAATGTGGCCAATAAAGTAATTGGGATCACTGGCACCAAAGGCAAAAGCACTACGGCTTCGCTAATTCACGAAATATTAAAAGCTGCAGGGAAGCACTCTCATCTGATCGGCAACATTGGTAACCCTGCACTCGCTGAAGTTATGAAACCGTATGGAGAGGACGATATTTTTGTATACGAACTCTCAAGTTATGTGTTGGAAGATATTCGCTACTCTCCTCATATAAGTGTGGTAGTCAATCTATTTCCAGAGCATCTTGATTATCACAAAGGTAAGGAAGCCTACTACAGGGCCAAAGAAAATATTCTAAAGTACGCTAAAAGTGATGATTTTTTTGTCTATAACCCGCAGTTCCCAGGGCTTGTTAAATGGGCCCAAGAGGCCAAATGCAAGGCGCTTCCCTTTGTCTCAGAACTCAATCTCAATCTTATCAAATCAACGCTTTTGGGTAAACACAATGAAGACAATATTCGAGCGGCTCTCACTGTTGTAAATCTTTTCGATATCAAAGAAGAAACTGCATATAAGGCAATAGGCGAGTTTCATGCGCTACCTCATAGACTCGAATATGTAGGAAAATACAAAGAAATTGATTTTTATGATGATGCAATCTCCACAACTCCTGAATCAACCATCGCGGCAATTGAAGCTCTTAAGAATGTTCAGACAATTTTTTTGGGCGGGCAAGACCGTGGGTATGACTTTTCTCAACTAGCGCAAGTTATCATAAAGAGTGCAATAAAGAATATTGTTTTTTTTCCAGACTCCGGCCCAAAAATACGAGTATTATTGGAGAAAAATGACTCTAAGGCGCATATGTTCGACACTCAAAGTATGAAAGAGGCTGTGCAATTTGCATATCAAAGTACGCGAAATGGATCTTCTTGCCTTTTATCCACAGCATCTCCCAGTTATTCTCTTTGGAAGGACTTCAATCAAAAGGGAGATGAATTTCGTCATTGGGTGGCAAAACTCGGACAATCTGAACCCTCCTAGCTTGTTTACACCGGGGTCAGCGAACGTGCTACAATGAAGTGATGGCCAGAAGGTTTGTGCAAAAAAAGGTAAAGCGCAATCTCCTGCCGATTTTTTTTCTTCCTATCATTCTCTCTATGATTGGCCTCTTTTTCGTCTTTGAGGCTTCTTCTGTCAGAAGCTTCAACGATCTTGGGAATAGCTTTCATTTTCTGCGGTTGCAGGCAACATGGCTTGTGCTTGGGATCGTGGCCATGAGTGTATTCTCAGTCTTTGATTACCGTCGTCTCTACATGTTTTCACCTCTTGCCATAATGACCACGATCGTACTCCTCTTCCTAGTTTTAATTCCCGGCATTGGGTCCTCCGCAGGAGGAGCGCGCCGCTGGCTCGACTTAGGGCTCTTCAATCTGCAGCCTACGGAGTTTGCGAAGTTCTCTGTGATTCTATATCTCTCCAGCTGGTTCGTGCAGAAAGAACGCACGCGTTTTTTCTCATTCCTTTTTCTTTTGGGTCTTCTCATGGGCCTCATTATGCTCCAGCCGGACATGGGGACCGCCATTATTGTCTTTTTTATAAGCATTATTATTTATTTTCTGGCTGGGGTGCAGATCTATCACCTGTTTCTCCTGATTCCCGCCGCAGCAGCCGGATTCTTTTTTCTTATACAAACGTCTGCGTATCGGTTCAATCGTTTTCTGACATACCTTAATCCTGAGCTTGATCCGCTGGGGATTGGCTATCACGTGAATCAGATCATGATTTCACTGCAGGCTGGCGGATTTTTAGGTCGGGGACTGGGGGCTTCGCGGCAAAAGTACCTTTTTTTGCCTGAGGCCCATACCGATTCGATCTTCGCCATTGTAGGCGAAGAATTTGGGTTCTTGGGAAGCGCCCTTATTCTTTTCCTTTTTTTCATTCTAGTCTACAAAATCTACGAGGTGGCGGCGACCAGCTCAGACCGCTTCGGGCGCCTTCTGGCAGGAGGAATTATGGCCTATTTTTGCCTCCAGATATCGATTAATCTAGGGGGAATTGTGGGTCTATTGCCTTTGACCGGGGTCCCCTTGCCGTTTTTTTCCTACGGAGGCTCAAATCTCCTCGTGTCATTCGCGCTCCTGGGGATTCTTCTTAACATCGCCAAAAAATCATGAATGGCCCTTCCTGTTTACGCATATTTGGGCTATAATAAAGGAACAATCGTGTGAAAATTCTAATTACTGGGGGACATATCACTCCCGCCCTTGCCGTGGCCGACGAGCTCATGAAGCATGAGAGGGTCTCTATCGTGTTTGTAGGCCGCAGACACGCGCATGAGGGAGAGACGACAGATTCCCTGGAATATAAAGAGGTAGAGAAGCGTCACATCAGATTCATTTCACTTCGTGCCGGCCGCCTGTCGCGCGTCTTTTCCCTCACCTCAGTTCGTCAGCTTCTTCGCATACCCGTGGGGTTTGCGCGCGCCTACAAAATTGTCTCCCAGGAGGAGCCTGACGTAGTCTTGTCCTTTGGAGGATATATTGCTGTTGCTGTGGCCATTGCCGCGTACTTTAAAAAAATTCCGGTATTTACCCATGAGCAGACCATGCGTCCCGGGGCGGCTAATATTGCTATTGCTAAAATCGCCCAAAAAATATTTGTGGCATTCGACTCCAGCAAGGAATATTTCCCCGCAAGGCGCGTCGAGGTGACGGGCAATCCCCTCAGAACTGCTATTTTTGAGGTACGCAAAAAACCGTTTGAAATCCCCACTGGGCGCCCCGTGATCTATGTGACGGGTGGATCGCTTGGATCTCACGCTATTAACATGCACATTAAGCACATTCTTCCGGCGCTACTCACCCAAGTCGTGGTGGTGCATCAGACAGGCGACACCAAGAGATATAAAGATTTTGAGGAGCTGACCCGCGCGCGCCATACGCTTCCCCAGCATCTGCGGGACCGGTATTTTCTAGCCAAGCACTTCCTGGAAGATGAGATGGGATATATTTACTCAAAGAGCGACCTGGTGGTAGGGCGGGCTGGAGCCAATACGTTCTTTGAGCTCGTGGCCCTAAAGCTCCCAGCGATCTTTATTCCCTTGCCGTGGGCCGGCTTTAAGGAGCAAGAAAAGCAGGCCGCAATATTTACCGCTCATCGGGTGGGCGAAATATTCAACCAGTCTCATAGCTCAGAGGAGCTCTTGGCCCTTATCAATAAGGCAACACCGAAAATTCCAGAGTACAAAAAGAACTTTGTTCATCTTACTTCGATTTATCACCAAGATGCAGCACAAAAAATCGCGCAGGCTATTCTTCAAAAATAACTTGCAAGTAGTGGCGCTAAGCGCGCTTTGCGCAGTAGTACTGGGTGCCCTTTTTGTGGGTGCGCAATTTTTGAAAGTCACACAGGTTACCGTGATCGCGCCCTTGAAAAGTCCTCCAGTTGCCGGGGCCGGAACATTCGTCGGCCGCAATATGCTGACCTTGAGCCCGCGGGAGGTAGCTGAGTTCTTCGTCAGGCGCAATCCCGCCGTGGCCGGAGCACAGGTGACCAAACACTATCCGACAGATCTTGAGGTTGTGATCACGACACTTCCTGCGGCGGCTCAGCTGAGCGCAACCGATGGCTTTTTTGTAGTGGCCTCGACCGGTCGCATACTGCAAAAGTCGACATACGCTGCGGCCGACCTTCCCACAATCACCTTTTATCAGCGCCTCAATTCGAATATCCTTAAAATTGGCGACACCGTGCCATATCAGGACATTAGAGATGCCTTGCGGTTTATAGATAGTTTGAAAAAAATAGGGTACTCTCCTCAAGCAGTTGATATTAGCGGGCATAATATGATAGCATGTACACTAAAAGACGGTAGAACAATCTTGTTAAGCACGCAAAAAGATATTGGCGTGCAAGAATACCAGTTGAAGACGATTCTAGAGCGGCTCAAAATCAAAGGAGGCGACTTTACTACGCTCGATTTGAGATTTGACAAGCCAGTTATAAAATTTCGATAATTTCTAAGTACTCTAATTAACCTAATTGATCTAATCAAATCCCAATTATTTAGGTCAATTGGTAATTAGGAATTAGAAATTCTCAGGATATGTCTGATAAATTAATCTGCGGAATAGATATTGGCTCCTATAAGATTGCCACGATTGTGGGGATTGAATCCAAGGAAGATGGAGAGCCACGCATCATCGGCTTCAATACGACTCCTTCTCGGGGCGTCAAGAAAGGACTTATTGTAGATATTGACCAGGTCACCGGAGTGGTCGAGGAAAGCGTAGAGAAGGCCGAGCGGATGGCAGGACACAAAATCAAGGGAGCCTTTGTCTCAATTGGTGGGCCGCATATCGCCTCCTTGAATTCTCATGGAGTCGTGGCTGTGTCTAATCCAAGTGCTGAGATTGGAGAGGCAGATGTAGAGCGCGTGGTGGAGGCGGCCCGCGCAATTTCACTTTCGACAACGAAGCAGATCATCGAGGTTACGCCACGAGAATATATTGTGGACGGTCAATCAGGCATCAAAAATCCGATCGGAATGAGTGGTGTGCGGCTTGAAGTGGATACCCATATTATTACTGCCTCTTTGACAAGTCTTAAGAATATTGATCGGTGTTTGGGCGACCTGGGAATAGATAATCACGGTTTTATTTTCTCAGGGCTTTCGGCCTCAGAAGCGGTCTTAACCGACACTGAGAAGGAATTGGGCGTGTTGCTTATGGATATCGGGGGAGGGAAAATAGATCTTGCGCTCTACAGTGAAGGAGCGCTTTCGTATTCCGGCTCGATTCCGGTAGGGGCCCGTCACATTACTAATGACATCGCAGTTGGCCTTCGCGTATCTTTGGAGTCGGCCGAAAAAATCAAGCTCTATCTAGCTCGCGAAGCCAAAAGAACTCATGAGGCCACTCGTGCAGACAAGCTTGACCTTTCCCACATCGGAATTGAGGAGAAGCTGCCGCAAATTTCTCTGAAAAATTTAATTTCCGGCATCATGCAGCCGCGAATGGAGGAAATATTTAAGCTGGTTGCGGCGGAGGTCGACAAGAGTGACTACAAGCAGCATATCCCTTCGGGGGTAGTAGTGACTGGTGGGGGAGCGCTGACCGTGGAAATGGTGGAGGTGGGGAAGCGCATTATGCGTCTTCCTGTCCGAGTCGGAGTGCCTCGAGGGGTAGCTGGACTTCTTGACGAGGTGTTGGATCCACAGTACGCTGCTACAGTGGGCTTGATTTTATACGGAAGAAAAAATATAATAGCCCCTACCGAGGGCTTTAAGAACTTTAATCGTGTCTTAAAGGATTTTTCGCTTGGTAAATCTGTCGGGAAAGTAAAGCAATTTATCAAGCAGTTCATTCCGTAATCAATGTATGCTAATCAAACCAAAGACCGGGCAACCGGCTCGAATTAAGGTCGTGGGAGTGGGAGGGGGAGGCGGCAACGCCCTCTCTTCGATGATCGATGAGGGAGGCATTGCAGGCGTGGAGTTTATCGCAGTCAATACCGACGCTCAGGCGCTTCTGCACAACAAAGCGGGCACCAAGGTACAGATAGGGGAAAATCTCACACGGGGCCTAGGCTCCGGAGGAGATCCTGAGGTGGGGCTCCAGGCTGCGGAGGAGTCGCGAGAGCGGCTCAAAGAGGAGCTTGACGGCGCCGATATGATCTTTATTACAGCAGGGGAGGGTGGTGGCACCGGCACTGGAGCTTCTCCCCTTATTGCCCAGCTTGCCAAAGAGTCTGGTGCACTTTCGATTGCTGTCGTCACCAAGCCGTTTGAATTTGAGGGGTCCAAGCGCAAAATCGCCGCCGATGATGGCATTCAGAGCTTGAAAGACAACGTCGACACACTGATCGTGGTGCCCAATCAACGCATCTTGCAGGTCGTGGACCGCAAGACACCAATTCTTGAGGCATTCAGAAAGATCGATTCCGTTCTCCACCAGGGAGTAAAAGGAATCGCGGAGCTCATCACCGTACCGGGCCTCATCAACGTGGACTTTGCCGATGTGAAGACCATTATGAGTAATGCAGGTACCGCTCTTATGGGCATTGGAGAAGGATCAGGCGACAAGCGGGCAATGGTTGCCATAAAGCAGGCGATTTCTTCTCCTCTTCTTGATGTGTCGATTGAAGGGGCCAAGGGAGTGCTCTTTAATATCGTTGGGGGCCAGGATCTTACGATGGCCGAGATCGATGAGGCAGCCTCAATTATCGCCAAGACCGCAGATCCTGATGCTGATATCATATTTGGCGCAGTGGTGGATGAGAAGATGCTCGATAAAATCAAAATTACGCTTATTGCTACCAAGTTTGACGAAAATAAGCTCAAGCTCTTCAAGTTCACCAATCGTGAAGACGAGGACAAAAGCGCTCTTGAGCAGGAGATTGACGAGGAGCTCAAGGAAGAGGAGCCAGTGGCCGAAGAAAATCAAGACCCTCCTCAGCAGCAATTTGAAGGTGACGACGACGAATTCGACATCCCTGCTTTCTTGCGTCGAAAATAGCCTTCTTTCCTTGAGAAGCACAAGCTAATCAGCTATAATCTACTTCATGTTTAAAGAGGTTGAAGCGGTACCGGACTTCCCCAAGATAGAGGAAAAAATCATCGAATTTTGGAAAAAAAATAAGATTTTTGAGCGCTCTGTGGAGGCGCGCCCTGCAGAGCGCCCCTGGACATTTCTTGATGGGCCGCCTTTTGTGACAGGTATGCCGCACTACGGCTCCTTGCTCTCGAGTCTTCCCAAGGATCTTTTTGGCCGGTACTGGACAATGAAAGGATACCACGTGCGGCGCGTGTGGGGGTGGGACGGGCACGGCCTGCCGATTGAGAACAAGGTCGAAGAAGCTTTGAAAGTGAGAAGGAAGAAAGATATCGAGACCACGATTGGAGTACAGAAATTTATTGATGAGTGTAAAAAATATGTAGAGCAGACGTCTTCTGAGTGGGAGTGGTACATCGATCACATCGGCCGCTGGGTGGACTTTAAAAATGCGTATAAGACCTGGGACCTTGACTACATGGAGTCGGTGATGTGGGTATTCCGGCAGATGTACGACAAAGGATTTATATATAAGGGGTTTCGGGTGACACTCTATTGCCCGCACTGCGCAACTCCAATATCCAACTTTGAAACAGCTCTTGATCATAGCTACAAGGAAGTTGTAGAGGCGGCAACTATCTATAAATATAGACTTAAAGATCCCTCCTTCGCCGAGGCTTCGGCGGGCAAGGAAAAAAATACCTATATTCTGGCATGGTCCACCACGCCGTGGAACAAAATTGTTACACCGGCATTAGCAGTGAATCCAAAGTTCACCTATGTGAGAGTCGAGCAGGATGGGCAGCAGTACATTTTGGCCAAGACTACGCTGCACATGCTCAAAAAAGAGCCAAAGCATAAGATCTTAGAGGAATTTAAAGGGAGCACACTTGTGGGGAAAGAATTCATTCCCCATTACGATTACTACACAATCGAAAAAGGTAAAAAGGCATTTGAGGTCATAGGTGGTGACTTTGTGACAGCCGAAGAGGGGACTGGGGTGGTCACAATTGCAGCATATGGAGTAGAGGATTTGGCCGCTATGAAGAAGGAGAACATTCACATTGAGATGCATCTTGACGAGGAAGGGATAATAAAATCAAACGTTCCCAAATTCGGTGGAATGTACTACCTTAAGGCAAATCCAGTGGTTAATGAAGATCTCTCGTCCCGTGGACTAATTTACAAAGATGAAGACCTTCATCACAATGTACCAATCTGTTGGAGATGCGCAACACGACTTTATTATGCTCCTTTGGACGCATGGTTTGTAGATGTGCAAAAGCTCAAGTCAAAGCTTTTGAAAACAAACGAAAAAGTTAATTGGTACCCCAAGCATTTTAAAGAAGGCCGATTCCAAAAAAGCATGGAAGCCGCGCCCGACTGGAATATTTCAAGAAATCGATATTGGGGAAGTCCGGTGCCCGTGTGGGAATGTGAGTGTGGGGAGCGCTTCGTGCCGGGGTCAATAAAGGAGCTTGAGGAGGCTTCCGGTATGAGAATTACTGACCTTCACAAGCCCTTTATCGATGAAGTCACAGTGCTCTGCAAAAAGTGCGGTAAGAAAGCTCATCGCACGCCAGAGGTTCTGGATAGCTGGATCGAGGCAGGATCGGCGAGCTTTGCGGAGAGGCATTTTCCCTTCGAGCCGCCGGATGGCAGCTCACAGGGTAAACCTCAAAGGTTGGATGATTTTTTCCCACCAGATTTCATCGCAGAATATACCGGCCAAATTCGGGCATGGTTCTACGTCCTCCATGTCATTGGTACAGCTCTTTACGACTCGCCGGCTTTTAAAAATGTACTGGTTGAAGGAGTAATTCTGGGCACCGATGGGCGCAAGATGAGCAAAAATTATGGCAACTATCCTGACCCAAAAAAGCTCCTCCTCAAATATGGGGGAGATGCTCTCCGCTTATATCTTATGGGGTCGCCCGTCATGAAGGGAGAGGATATTATTATATCGGAAGACGCATACCGCGCCCAAGTGCGAGGACTTATGCTCGTGTTGTGGAACGTCTATAAGTTCTTTGTGCTCTACGCAAATCCTGCGCAACGGTACCCACTGAGTTATGCAAGTCCTCACGTACTGGACAAGTGGATTATGTCTCTCTTGCAGGGAGTAATTAAAAACGCTACGAGGGCTCTTGACAACTACGACACGGTTACAGCTATTAATGAAATAAATGATTTTATTCAATCGCTCTCTACGTGGTATATTCGCCGAAGCCGCAGCCGAGCCCACACTGAAGAATTCCTAGAGACCCTCCACATAGTCTTAGTGTCAGTGTCAAAGCTCTTGGCCCCAATCGCCCCATTTATTGCCGAGGAGCTGTATAAAAATATTACTGACCGGGAATCGGTGCATCTTGAGGATTGGCCGGTGGTCGCGGCCTCGCTTCAGGACGAGCAGGTGGAGAAGAATATGAACTACGCCATCAAGCTGTCATCCCTGATTAACGGGCTGCGCAAAGAAGCGGGGATCAAGGTAAGAATTCCGCTGAGGCGCATTAGCTACAGTGGCCCGGCACAACTGGATCCTGAGGTCGAAAAAATAGTAAAAGAAGAGACGAATGTGTATGATCTTACTTACAAGAAGCGTGAGGAAGAGTTTGCCGTATCAGGGGACACCGCAATCAAGAATCAGGATGTAGAGGCTGGAGAGGCGAGGGGAATAGTCCGCATGATTCAGCAGGAGAGAAAGCGACTAGGTACACAGATTGACGAGAAGGTCGACGTGGAGCTATCAGCCTGGCCAGAAAAATTTGAGGAAGAGATTAAGAAAAAAGCGCATGTAGCAAGTCTCAAGCAAGGGCACACACTCAAGGTTACAAGAGCTAGCCGCCAATGACCGCGCGATTGGTACTCACCACTCTACTTATTGTCTTTGGGCTCTTCAACTTATTTGGCATACGACCTGCTCTTGTTGAGAACCAGCTCGTATTTGTCTTAATTGCTCTTATTGTGTATTTTCTAGTGCGACGTGTCGGGTGGATGTTTGCCAGAAACAACGCGAATCTTTTATACTGGATATTCGTAGGCCTGGTGGCTGTGACCTATATAATTGGGTTTGAGGTGAAAGGTTCAAGACGCTGGATCGATCTCTATTTTTTTAGCTTTCAGGCCTCAGAATTTCTCAAGATTTTTTTCATCGTGCATCTATCCAATATTCTCACCCATGAAAGACACGTCAGAAGCGATCTTTCGCTATTTTTAAAAAGTCTTCTCTACCTTGCACCGCCCGCAATACTTATCTTCCTCCAACCGGATCTGGGGAACGCGATGGTGTATGTCGCGATCTTCCTGAGTCTCGTGCTTTTTTCAGCGGTTCCTAAAAAGTATTTAATGGTACTTCTATTGATTGTTGTGCTTTTTGCTCCTCTTGGATATGTTACCCTCAAGGACTATCAAAAGGAGCGGCTTACCAGCTTTCTCAACAAAAGCGCTGACACCCAGGGGGCCTCATACAACATGATTCAAGCGGTCATCACCACAGGAAGCGGTCGCATGCTCGGGCGCGGGTTGGGACACGGCACGCAATCGCGGCTGCGATATCTGCCAGAGAATCACACTGACTTCGCCTTCTCTTCTCTTGTGGAGCAATTTGGCTTTGTCGGGGGAGGAGTCGTAATTGGCCTCTTTTTCATGCTTATTCTCGCATTCTTCAGGCGTGCCTCCTTGTATATGGGCGCACGAAGCGCGGAGGATCAATATCTTTTTTTGTACACGATTGGGTTTACCACCTATTTTCTCGTACAGACAAGTATTAATATTGGCATGAATATGGGATTGGTGCCGGTCGTGGGGATAGCGCTTCCCTTTATTTCCTACGGAGGGTCCTCAATCGTGACTTTGGCGATTGGACTGGCACTCATCCCCTAACATGTGGTATACTATATGACGTATGTCTAAGCTGGCAGTCATCAAAACTGGGGGAAAGCAATACATCGTGAGGGAGGGTGAGGAGATCACCGTCGACCGCTTGAGCGTGCCTGATAAGGGCAAAGTGCAGCTTGACACACTTGCTATAATTGACTCCGAAAAGGGAAATATTGAGCTTGGATCGCCACTCTTGAAATCTCCTACGCAGGCTTCGGTGGTGGAGCATGGAAAGGGAGAAAAAGTACGAGTGGCGCGGTTTAAATCTAAGGTAAGATACAGAAAAGTAATGGGCTTTAGACCAAGTCTCACCACGCTCAAGATCGTCAAAATATAAGAAAGAAATTACAAATCACAAATATCAAATTACAAACAAATTCAAAATCTCAATAATCAAATCCCAAACAGTTTTAATATTTAGAATTTGGAAATTAGAATTTATTTGGAGCTTGTAATTTAGAATTTGAAGTTTTGTCAGTATGGCTCATACAAAAGCACAAAAAGCAGCCTCAGGCAATCGAGACTCGCGCTCTAAGCGCCTCGGCGTAAAGCTCTATGGCGGCCAAAAAGCCTCCCCAGGCAACATCATCATTCGCCAAAAAGGTACCCGCGTCCGTGCTGGGGAAGGGACCTACCTCTCCAAGGACTCGACCATAATTGCCCAAATTGAGGGCATCGTACAGTTTAAGCAAGCTCGGGGCCAAAAGTACGTGACAGTCACAAATTCCTAATATACTAGTCTATTCTTCTCATGGATGAGTCTCTGGAGGAAACAATTGCCTATGTTCGCCGCCAAGAAGACCCTTTCCAGAAGGCGCGCTCGATCGAATCGCTGGTCAGAGCCAAGAGAATCAGCGTTAAAGAGCTCGGACTCGCCATTGGGATGAAGCCCTCGTATCTCTGCCACATTATGCGCCTTACTAAGCTCCCCCCAATGGTAGTCGACGGGTTTTTTTCGAGCACCGTATCTCTCAGTCACCTTTTTGTGATTTCGCGCCTTAAGACGAGAAGCGACATGGCAGAGGTATATGAACGAGTACTAACAGAAGGTCTCACCGTGGCTTTGACCGACGAAGCTGTGCGTGAGAAGCTCTACAAAATAAAAAATGATGGAGAATATTTATCCAGACCCGAGCGTGACCGCCTCGAGCGCGTATTTGACGGCAAGAATATTCGGGTTAAAGTGATGCAGTCTAAAATCAAGGGTAAGGTAGTATTTGAGGTGCGGGGTAACCTCAAGACCACAAGCTCAACTTTGCGCCGCCTCATGAATCTTCTTGCAAGCTAATACACTATTCCTATTGTCGTAGCGGATTTTCGATCGGCCCCACTTTATTTGGCGGGAAGTAGCGGTACACGACAACACCAATAATGTCGGAGGCTGGAACAAAACCAAATTGCCTGGAGTCTGACGATTTTGGTCTGTTGTCACCCAGCACAAAAAGATGCCCTTCCGGCACCGTGACGGCCACCCCTTCTGTCAAAAATCCGTCTTGCCAAAGATTGGTTTTGGCAGCTATATAGGGCTCGTCCAGATTCACGCCGTTGACATAGACTTCCTGGTTCGTGACCATGATGGTATCCCCTGGCACCCCAATCACACGCTTTATAAACTCAGTTTCTTCCCGCTGCGGCGCTTTAAAGACCACCACATCGCCCCGCCGGGGCTCGTGGAATTTATAGGTAATTTTGCTGGTGAGGATGTATTCCTCTGTCGTGAAAGTAGGATCCATCGATGATCCCTTCACTTGATTTGGTTGGATGATAAAAAGGTAAATCACAATGAAGATCGAGCCTATGAAGGTGATGGTCTCGAGGATGTCCATCACGAAATGAATGACTCGTCGCAAATAGTACATACAATAAAGTGTATATATTGTAGAGACTCTTACTTCTAAAAACAAGGCTATTTTTAGTATAATTGTTAGTGATCAGTAATTAGAGTTCAGTTCCCCATGGGAAGCAGACGACTGAAAGCTGATAACTGTTAGACCGCTTAGCTCAGTTGGTAGAGCGTTCGGTTCACATCCGAAAGGTCGGGGGTTCGAGCCCCTCAGCGGTCACCGTGGACCCATGACGGTGCGCCGCGCAAGCCTCAAAAATATATGCTGTCTGTCATCATACTTACTAAAAACGAAGAGCAAAACCTCCCAAGGGCGCTCTCATCGGTCGATTTTGCTGATGAGATAGTGCTTATTGATGATTCATCGACCGATAAAACCAAAGCAATTGCTGCTCAAAGGAAGGCAAAAGTATATTCCTTTTCGGAGGTAAGTTTTGCTGCCAAGCGAGAATTCGGAGCCGAAAAAGCCCAGGGAGATTGGATATTACACATTGATGCGGACGAAGAAGTCACACCGGAACTGAAAAGAGAGATTGTAAACACTGTTGGGGATGATAGTAAAAAGGCCTATTTTCTGCGAAGGAAAGATTTTTTTTGGGGGGGTGAGCTCACGCATGGTGAGGTTGGGAGGGCCGCCTCGCGGGGATTCATCCGGCTATATAAAAAGGATGCTGGCCACTGGAGAGGTGCTGTGCATGAAGAGTTTGCCTCCACGGGGGCGGCCGGCAGGTTCAACGGATTTTTGAATCACTATCCTCACCCTACCCTCGAAGCGTTTATTAGGTCAATCAACATGTATAGTTCTGTGCGAGCACGAGAGCTATATAAAGCTAAAAAAAATACAAGTGTAATTGAGATTTTATTTCTTCCGTTTGCTAAGTTTTTTTACACCTATATACTTCTTCTGGGGATTCTTGATGGGGCACCTGGGTTTGTCTATTCTTTCATGATGAGCTTTCACTCTTTTTTAGTCAGAGCGAAGCTCTATCAGTATACGCATAGTAAAACAACATGATTGCCCTGGCGTTGCTTTTTTTTGCGTTGTTTCTTTTTAGCCTAGGTCAATTAGGCCGTGTAGAGTTATATGACGCGAAGATTAATGGCTATCTATATGAATTGCCTCTCTGCATCTTTGTCGTGTGGAGCCTCTATCAGTACCGCCTACGCGCGGTTACCGCTTCATGGCGGCACTTTAAGTGGACCGCACTCTTCCTAGGGTATATGATCATTAGTTTTTTATGGAACTATCCCCCCTTTTCCACCTTTCAGAATGCAGTTGCGGGCCTCTATATAGTCCGCTTTGTTTTTTATCTTTTGTTGATTGTAAATATTTCGTACTACGTCTTTGGCGCAAAAGGTTCTCGTGTCCGATTGACAATGGCTCTGATGGGCACAATTTCTTTGATACTACTCAGTAGTGCTGTGCAGTTTCTCTGGTATCCTGACCTACGTAACCTTTCGTACCTAGGCTGGGATGAGCATCTCAACCGGGTATTTGGCGTATTTTTAGATACTGGCGTAGCCGCCGCACTTCTTGGATTATTTTCTATCTGGCTCATTCGACTACGTGTCAACCCAAAGCGACCCCGCACGTTGTGGATAAACCTTGCTTTACTGGGGACGTCTGTTCTGGCTATATTTACCTATTCTCGTGGATTATACCTTGGAGCCGCCGCGGCGGCTCTGTATCTGGGACTGCGAGTAGGCAAAATATGGCTAGTGGCAGCCATGCTTATCCTGGCTGTCACTGGCCTCGTATTATTGAGCAATCCTGCCACAGAGAGCACCAACCTATGGCGGACTTCCTCAATCGTAGCGCGAGTTCAAGACTCTAAAGAGGCCCTGGACCTGTGGAAGAAGCATCCAATACTGGGTGTGGGATATAATAGAACTCAGTTTTATAAGAAGCCATCTGCACCACGATCGATCAAAGCCGGCGTACCTAATCATGGTCAAAGTGCCTACTCCTCGACATTTCTCACTATTTTAGTGGCACTTGGGCTCGTGGGACTCGCGGGCTTTCTGCTTGTTTTGTGGGAGATAAGCAGATTTTTTGGGGGAGGGGAGGTCTATATTTTATTTTTAAGTGTCTTTTCTTTATTCGACAATATTCTTTTGCACCCCTTTATTTTATGTCTACTTGCCTATATCTGCGCCCTAGAGAAAAATAAACTTTCTACTCCTTCTCGTAGCGTACGATGACTTCAGCCTCCGTAGTATTTCCGGCCAAGTCAGTAGCCACAACCTGCAGCTTGTTCTCTCCTTCTTTGATTCGCAGAGTATATTCAAACGCGCCGGTTGTGTCCACGATCGCGGGCTGACCATTGACCTTCACCGTGTTGTCAGGTGATGTTTTTCCTTTGACCGTAAGATCTTCCTTGCGCACGGTGCTTCCTGAGGCGGGCTCTGTGACTTCAAGGTCCGGCTTTTTTGCAAGGTATGTAATGGTGAAGATCTTTGATTGTTTTTGCTCTTTTCCTTCTGCAGTCGCGATCAAATATATTTCATTATCGCCTTCCCTGAGCCCAGAAACTGTCTCACTAAAGTTTTCCGTGTTTTTAATCGTCTTCTCGTGCACTTTTTTTTCGTTTAGGTAAAACTCAAGCTTCGAGAAGCCATGGGCAAATCCACTAATAAGAATCTCTGCTTTGGGTGTCGCCTGCGAGGGTTCATCTACGGTCAGGGTGTCTAAATAATTGACGTTTTCACGCTCCGCAGTCTTTCCGGCAAGAAGATTGCCGACAAATATTGAGGCGTCAGCCAGAAGTGAGAGGCCGATTGATGTCGCAAATAAATAGATGATGATGATGACCACGCCAATGGCGATCACACGCTTTTTCTTGTCTGCTCCCCTATATCTTCTGATTTTTACCATGAGCCGAAGGTGGGAATCGAACCCACGACCTTGCGCTTACGAAGCACCTGCTCTACCAACTGAGCTACTTCGGCAGGTTAGAAATGCGGTTTTTAAGCACTTCTTCCCCTTAATTTCATAATAGTTAACGTGTCTTTAGACTAAAGTTCATAAACTGACTTCTAACTATGGGCAAATGAGCGGAATACGAGAATTGTCCCGACGCTTTCGGTCGGGATTCCGACTTTACGTCGGAAAACTCGTGTCTCATCCTTGCCCTGAAAAATGCCTGAGCGGTGGACCGGATTTGAACCGGCGACCTTCTCCTTGGGAAGGAGACATTCTACCGCTGAACTACCACCGCAATTGCTCTCCCGACGAGCCGCGCTGTCGGGATCCCGACTGAAACGTCGGGAAACTAATCCCGCACACACCCTAATTATACCCTATAAGGCAAGTGCGGGCACTTTTATTACAAAGTGGGTATTGACATGTTGACACAAAGCGCAATTACTTGCTATTCTGTATACATATCCTGTTCAAGAAAAAATGGACCCTCCTGACCTCACTGAATATAAAAAGCGGACCGAGGAAAAAATCAAGATAATAGCTAATATCTTGGCTGCAATTGCAGTGGGGGATTTCTCCGAAAATATACCTATTCCGCAAGGTACGGATGAGTTTGCCCAATTGTATGTCGGGGTCTCGAAACTAATAGACGCCACAAGGGAAAAGCTTACAAAACTTCAAACTCTAAACCAAGTGCTCGAAGCACGCGCACAGGAGACCACTACCTCGCTTAATGAAGCGCAGCGGCTTACCCACATGGGGAGCTGGGAATGGAATATCAGCAAAAATCAGTTTAAGTGGTCAGAGGAGCTATGCGATATATATGGACTTTCACCGCCTGAAGCCCCGGCTACCTACGAAGGTTTCCTAAGTCGAGTGCACAAAGATGACGTGGCCCGTGTAAAGGAAATTATTGACAAAAGCGCACATCTTGGTGAGGATTTTAGGTTTAAATATCGCATTCTGCGACCTAATGGACAAATAGGAGTCCTGCTTGCACAGGGAAGAGCAGTACCAGACGGAAGCGGGAAGATTATACGGATTGTAGGCATAGGCCAGGATATCACCAAGCGGGTAGAGTGGGAATCCAAGGTGCAACTTCGGGACCGTGTCCTTCAAGCTCTGGGGGTATTTGCAAGAGACGCTCTCACCCAGCCTTCATGGCAAAAGAATATTCAATCGACATTAAAGCTAGTAGCTGGCGCACTGGGGCTTGGAAAAATAGCCATCTATCACAATACACGCGATGAGGCCGGCGTCATATACGCTTCTCAAATTGTGGAGTGGGCCGCAGAGGGGATCCCTGCCCACTCATCAACAGCGCAATTTACTAATTTTTCGTATGAGAAGGAGGGACTTGGTCAATGGACTATCGACCTATCGCAGGGGCGGCCGGTTATGGGCTCTTTGGAGAAATTTGCACAGAAAGAGCAAGCCTTTCTGACGGCGCAAAATATCCAGTCGATCCTGATCGCGCCAATCTTTTCAGGAACCCTTTGGTGGGGTTTTTTAATATTTGAAGATTATCGTACTGCCAGATCATGGAATGTGGTGGAAATTGAAGCCGTCGGCACCACGAGTGATATTTTGGGAGCAGCCATAGGACGGGAGGAAGTGCAGATGAAGCTCCAACTTCGCACACTGGAACTTGAAAAGCTTAATAAACTTATGATTGGTCGTGAGCTCAAGATGGTCGAGCTCAAGTCCGCAATGAGAAAGCTAACTGCGCCTGTAAAGCAAATGTAAGGAGATTATAAATTATTCAATTCCCGATGATCAATGAATATGTCTTTGTGATGCTGACCATACTTGATTTACTCGGAGTGTTTTTTGCGGCCCGCTTGGGACGGGAAGCGCTCCATATTTCGATTGTGCTCAATATTATTCTAATCTCGGCTTTTGGTGCAAAGCTTATTACATTTTTTGGGATCACGACAAACACCGGTAATTCTTTCTTTGCGTGTGTATTTGTGGCGACCTATCTAATGAGTGAATTGTGGGGGAAGCAGGAAGCCCTCAAAAGCGTGCTGTTTGGTCTCCTGTCACTTGTTTTTTTTATACTGATGGGACAGTTTGTGATCAACTTTAAAGGTGTGGAATCAACATCTTCGGTATCTCAGGCCTTGGAGATAATTTACGCCAGAAGCGCCCGGGTCGCCTTGGCCTCAATCTTATCGTATATTGTCGTGCAATATATAAATGTGACTCTTTATAACTACCTCAAGCAAAAAACTGCAGGGCGCCTTCTCTATATGCGAAGTATGATCGCGACTCTTATTGGACAAGGTCTCGACAGTGCTTTATTTTTTAGCTTAGCTTTTTATGGAATTGTGCCCAACTCAATTTTGCTGCAATCTATGGTAAGTGGTTTTTTGATCAAGTCCACGATAGGTTTCGTCGCGACCCCCTTTCTCTATCTAAGTTATCTCATTGATACACCAAAGGACAAAGACGAACATGAATAGCAAAACTGATTCTCTTAGCGTCTCATCGATATCACTGCTCTCAGTAGTCATTTTAGTGCTGATTCTTGCTGCAACATTGCTTCTTTGGGTGACGACACGAGAGCAGCTCAATCGCGCCTCAAAGGAGAAATTTGACGCAGAAATTCATGAAATTGAGGAGAGGATTATCAGAAGAATGGAGCTGTACACTAATACACTCTCTGCCGCTCGGGGACTTTTTGCAGCCCGTGGCGTGGTCACACGGCAAGACTGGAAATTTTTTGTAAACTCGATCAACCTCCAGCAGAATTACCCCGGCATCCAGGGCATAGGATTCTCATTATACGTGCCTTCCTCGGAGCTAAGTAAGCATATAGCTGATGTACGCAAGGAGGGATTTCCTACCTACACAGTACATCCACCTGGAGAGCGGGCTGGATATACGCCAGTGCTCTATATTGAGCCTTTCACCGGAGCAAATCTCAAGGCATTCGGATATGACACCTTTTTTGATCCAGTTCGTCGCCAAGCGCAAGAAAAGGCACGTGATACGGGCACCGCAGCACTGACTGGGAAGCTGACGCTTATCCAAGAGTTGGCCACCAATTCCCAACCTGGCTTCATATTATATACTCCAATCTACAAGGTAGGCCTACCGACAGCAACCGTCGATCAAAGAAGGCATGCTTCTCTAGGATTTACCAACGCTCCATTCAGAGCACAAGACTTCATAGAAGGCATACTTGGAAAGACCTCAAGCACAATTGCGTTTGATATCTATGATGGCAGATCGGGCGCACTCTCCCAAAATCGCCTTTTATACTCCCGCGACGGGGGCCGCTACACGCAAAATCCTTCGTACATCCCCTTGTTTACGACGACACGGGTTATAAAGCTCGCCAGCCATCACTGGACAATTTCCTATGCGAGCCTTCCTGGATTTGGGGTAAGTCCAGTTGAGGAGCTGGTACCTCTTGGAATTTTGACCGGAGGGGCTATGTTCTCCATATTACTGTTTTTTCTCATTAACACACTCGTCCTCTCACGAGCTGCCGCCGTGACAAGCGCTCGTGCAGCTGAGCAATCATTTAAAGAAACAGAGCAAAAATATCAGAATATTTTTAATTCACTTTCTGATATTTACGTTTCGTTACATCTAGATGGGACAGTATTATCGGTGAGTCCGTCTGTGTACACCTATACCGGAAGGCGGCCTGAATCGTTGATTGGCAAAAATATACGAGATCTCTACATTGATCCCTCAAAGCACGATGAATTGCTCAAGCAAGAACTGGCACAAGGAGTGGTGCACGACTATCCAGTCGCCATCAAGGGAGCTGGGGGTCGGCCGCTTTTTATGTCACTCAATGCGCGAGTCATTCTTGACACGGCGGGCAGACCCATGCAGATTGAGGGGCTTATGAGAGATCTTACAGACCGAAAACGCGCGGAAGATACGCTCAAAATTCAAAAGGAAGAGTTGGAGCGTCTCAATAAGGCGTTCGTAGGACGGGAACTAAAAATGATTGAACTGCGGCAACGATTGGAAAGCCTCAAGCATGATGAAAAATAATCTATCCAAGCTGCCGGTGCACCTACTACTTGCCGTCGAAGGTGTGTTGCTTGTCATGTCTTTTACATACGCGATCGCCGGAATTGTAGGGGTGGTGCCAGTCACCATCTCGATCTATTTTGCCTGGCTTGCCGCCCATTATATAGTAAATATCCTTCTGTTTCTCGTATTTTGGAAGCGGCGGCACCTATTTTCCCTCAATGTGCGCTCCTCTATGCTCGTGTGGGGTGGCTTGGTCGGAATGTGGTATATGCCAGCTGCAGTTTTTTTCGTACTCACGATGAATTTAAGCCCTACGCAAATTAGTTGGATGAACTTTGTGTGGATGTGGGAGCTGCTTGGAATTGGGGGAACCCTCGTGGGCGGCTATACGATTCTCTCCCTACGAAGAATCAATGCATTTCTTGACAAGGGGAAGCTTGTAGGCTCGCCTCTTGCTCTCTACAAATACACGTTGGCCCTCCCTCTAAGGATAGCTGTTGTAATGATTGTTGTCGCCACTGCGGGCTATGCGATTGCCGCAGTTCAGTTCCATTTTTTTGCTTCTCACCCGCAGATAGAGCAGATTAAGTTTGTGATGCATGGATTAGTTACTTCACTTTTTGTTGGTCTTTTTTACTTTCACTCGTTTGACCAGCTCCTGGCTGCCGTTCGTCGGTCCATTGAAGAGCGTCACAAAGTAGGCGATGTATATCTTAGAAAATACTCACGGCGCGTGGTGGTGACGACTATGTTGGTGAGTGTCGGTGGCCTCATGTACATCACCATCGCCGGGGTCCAGCTCTTGCAGCTCTACTCAAGGAATGCTGTAGCGCAGGAGCTCTTGGGGCGGATAAGCAAGGTATCTGTGCATGAGGCTCGGAACGGTGCCTTGCCGCGTGAGCTCGTCATGGGGGACCGGGGGAGCGCGTTTGTGCTCTCGCCTCATACACCCTTTCCCATACAGGTCTCGGAGTCTTCACGCAAGGTAGTGGGTAGCACACGTGAGGGGGTCGTAGATGATTTTACCAAAGAAATAAAGCTCTTGGGGTTTAAGACACTTCCAGACGGGCGCAAGCTCATAAGTATAGCATATATGAGTGACTTCTATGCATTTGAGTCTGTCATATTGCCGTTTATAGCAATTTTTCTTTTTGTTGTATTCCTTACTACGGTGGCCGCTCTCTACGCAAGTCGCTTTATCACTGCCGCCATTTCCGGTCTCACCGAAGCCGTTAAATCGGTTAAAGACACCACGCTTCAATTTTCTTATGACACGTATTCGGCAGACGAGCTTGAAGAGCTTTCGCACAGCTTCTCGTATTTTATAAACGAGAGTCTGCGACTTAAGCGAGATCTTTTGCATGAGGTTGATGAGAAGACACAATCGATCGTTCAGGTCCAGCAAAACCTTGAAGAGCAGAATACAGACCTCGAGAACACCAAGCGAGCGATGCTTAATCTTCTTGAAGATATCGAAGAAAGCAAAAAAGTCATAGAAGGCGAAAAAGCCAAGGATGACGCGCTCCTCTCCAGCATCTCGGAAGGGATGATCGCCACAGATAGTGCAGGACATATTATTCGTGTCAATAATCAAGCTGTAGAGCTATTGGGTTATAGCGCCCAGGAAGCGCTCGGCAAGTATTACAGCAAAGTTTTTATTATCGTCAATGAGAAGGATAGCGAGCTGCCTCTGGAGCAGAATCCAATTGCAAGTGAGCACGCACAAGGCCGTGATATATCTTCCACGGCCCACACGTTCTTTCTTAGACGCAAAAATCTTATCAAGTTCCCCGCTTCAATTATTGTCTCCCCGGTGAACCTTGGTGGAGCGCAAATTGGGAAGCTGGTGATATTTCGCGATATTACACTTGAGCGGGAGATCGATCGGATGAAATCTGAGTTTATTTCTCTTGCCTCTCACCAGCTACGCACCCCACTCTCTGCCATGAAATGGTATTTAGAGATGATGCTATCTGGCGATATTGGTCCTATCACTCCCCCACAACGAGACCTTCTTGACAATGTAAATCAATCCAATGAGCGTATGATTTCGCTGGTGCGCTCGCTTTTGAACGTCTCACGCATCGAGTCAGGTCGCCTTATTATCGATCCACGACCGACAGATATGAATGAGTTCATCAAGTCATCTCTTACTGAGATTCAACCGAGGGTGTATGAGAAGAGCCAACACTTGATTGTGAGTTATAACCGGACCCTGCCACAAATCTCAATTGATGCAAAGCTTGTGCGTGAGGTATTTATCAATCTTCTCACCAATGCGATAAAATATACCCCAACAGGAGGAGAAATTACTGTTTTTATCTCGCGCAAGAACGAAGAAGTAATCTGCCAGGTCGCAGACAATGGAATCGGCATTCCCAAAGACGAACAGCCGCGCCTCTTTGAAAAATTCTTTCGCGCTTCCAACGTGGTCAAGAGAGAGACAGATGGCACAGGGCTGGGCCTCTATCTGGCCAAGATTATTATAGCCGCCTCAGGGGGGCGTATTTGGTTCAAAAGTGAGGAGGGTCGGGGTACGACATTCTGGTTTTCGCTGCCGATATCAGGCACGTATCCCAAGAGTGGAGAAGTTTCACTTGACACCGCAATGAAAATTTAATGTAATATAATACAATATATGGACACACCCCCAGCAGCTCAATCCGCTCGTACTCTCGTGATGATTATTGAGGATGAGAGTCTCTTGTTGCAGGCTGTCGCAAAAAAGTTTGATGCGCAGGACATTGAGACTGTCACCTGCGAAGGAGGACAACAGGCGTTCGACTACCTCGCTAGCCTTCCCCGATTGCCTGATATTATCTGGCTCGACTTCCACTTAAAGGATATGAATGGCGTACAATTTATGGGAGACCTCAAAAAAAATGAGAAGTGGAAGGGTATTCCCGTTGTGGTGGTGACCAATACTGCAACCGACGACAACATTCACAATATTATGGCACTTGGAGCGAATAAATATGTCGTCAAAGCAGAACAGCGACTTGACGACATTGTAGCATTGGTCGTGTCGATGATTAACAAAAAGCAGGAGCCGGGGGTCAAATTGCCATCATGAAAAAAGTACTGGTCGTTGAGGACGACAAATTTTTAGTCAATGTCTACCGCATCAAGCTCGCCAAGGCAGGGTATGAGGTGCAGATTGCCTATGATGGACAGCAGGCGCTTACTGTCTTGGACGCCTTTACGCCAGATATTATTCTCCTAGACCTTATTCTACCCATCAAGGATGGGTTTTCGTTCCTCAAGGACTTCCGCCAAATTGAAAAATTTAAAGGCGTGCCGGTCATCATAGCGTCCAATTTGGGACAAAATGAGGACGTGTCAAAAGGTCTCTCACTTGGCGCCAACGACTACCTCATAAAAAGTGATACCACGCTTGATGTGCTGATAGACAAGATCAAGGCTCTTACGGAAAAGGGCACACCCTAATCGCGCCACAACCTCAGGGTCCGCTCAGCCCATTTCTGATATAATAACGGGTATGCCTATCAAAAAAGGCACGCATCTCACCAACGCAGCCGTAGCAAATCTTCTTCGTGAGGTTGCCGCCGTCTACCTTATTACGAAGGAAAATAAATTCAAAGTCATGGCCTACGAGAAAGCGGCTGATGCACTTGAACAGCTGGATAGGGAAATTCGAGACCTCTGGCAAGAAAATAAGCTTGACACCGTGCCGGGGCTTGGTGAGTCCATTCGAGGCTCCTTGGGCGAGCTCTTCAAAAAGGGCCATTCCCCTCACTTTGATTCTATCTTGAAGAAGGTGCCAAGCGCAGTATTCACGCTCATGCAGTTGCCTCAAATAGGTCCACTCACGGCCTACAAGCTCGCGACCCAACTGGGGTTGCGTGACGGTCGTCATGCCCTTGACGACCTCAAAAAGGCAGCAGAAGATGGCAAGATCGCCACGATGGCGGGATTCGGCCATAAGTCACAGGAGGAGATCGTGGCTTCCCTTGAGCTCCACAAGAAGACCTCTACATCCAAAGAAGCCACCAGCCGCATGCCGCTGTCTTATGCTGCCTCCCTGGCAGAGGCGCTGATTAAATATCTCCAACAAGCTCCTCATGTGGGCCGGGTGGACGTGCTGGGGTCCTTAAGGCGCGGTGTCACCACGATCGGCGACATTGATATTGCCGTTGAAGCGCCTCTTTCACATGCGGAGGCTATCATCTCACACTTTGTGGAGTATCCTAAAAAACTTTCGGTAGACAACAAAGGTGAGAATAAGGCATCAATTGTCATTTTTCCCGGTATCAGAGTCGATCTACGTGTGCAGGGTGCTGACTCGTATGGTTCGATGCTCCAATACTTTACAGGAAGCAAGCGGCATAATATCATGTTGCGGGAATATGCCCTCAAGAAAGGATTGTCGCTCTCCGAGTGGGGGATTAAAAATATGAAGTCGGGCAAAATCACCAAGTACGCCGCAGAAGAGCCATTTTACGCTGCTGTGGGCCTTGACTACATCCCCCCGCAAATCCGGGAAGGCACGAGTGAGATTGAGCTTGCCCGCACCCATCAGATACCCCGGCTTGTGGAGCCCGCGGACATTAAGGGTGATTTTCATATTCACACGAGCTACGATCTGAAGCCTTCTCATGACTTCGGCAATCATTCCTACGCAGAGATGATGAGCAAAGCCCGGCAGCTGAAATATTCTTACGTGGGCTTCTCAGATCACAACCCTAAAATGTCTGATCATTCGGCAAGTGACATTGTGCAAATCTTGAAAAAACGCCACGAGCTTATGAAGCGCACGTTATCGACTCTCAAAATGCCGTATTTTATTGGGCTTGAAGTAGACATTTTACCCTCTGGCGAATTAGCCATTCCGAAAGAAGGCTATCAATACGTAGACTACCTTCTCATTTCAATCCATAGCGCGTTCCGCGTAGGGACAGCGGCACAGACAAAGCGGGTCCTAGAAGCTCTCAAGCGACCCAAGGTGCGTATTCTGGGCCATCCCACCGGTCGTCTCCTCCAAAAGCGGGAAGGATACGACCTGGAGTGGGACAAAATATTTGAAGCCTGCAAGACTGCCGATATTGCCATGGAGATCAATTCGTGGCCGCAGCGGTTGGATCTGCCAGACACGCTTGTGCGCGAAGGGCTCAAGCGCGGCGTGCACTATTGCATCAACACAGATTCCCATGACAAGAGCCACATGGATAATATGCCTTATGGGGTGACGGTGGCTCGGCGAGGCTGGTGCACTAAGTATGATATAATAAATACAAAGAGTTACGCGGACGTAAAGAAGTGGATTAACGGATAATAACCCAATTACCAATTCCTAATTTCTAATGAAGTGCATTGCATCATTGGAAATTGGATATTAGAAATTGGATATTAGAAATTGGAAATTACTATATGAGCCCACTCTTGATTTTAGCGATTGTGGCAGGGGTCCTGGTGTTATATGTGATCGCCACCTACAATGGCCTCATTGTGCTTCGGGCACGGATTGCCGAGGCTTTGTCTGGAATTGATATCCAGCTCAAGCGACGAGCAGAATTAATTCCTAACTTAGTCGAAACGGTCAAGGGGTACGCCAAACATGAAAAGAGCGTGTTTGAAAACGTCACGAAGGCCAGGTCCGCTCTTTTGAAAGCTGATACTCCAGGCGAGAAAGCCGCGGCCAACGATATGCTCACAGGAGCCTTGAAATCGCTCTTTGCCGTGGCCGAGGCGTATCCCCAGCTTCGCGCTAATGAGAACTTTCAGGAGTTGCAAAGACAACTTGAAGACACCGAGGACAAAGTGGCCTACTCGAGGCAGTTTTATAATAGCAATGTCCTCAGTTTCAATACTAAAGTGGCAGTCTTCCCCAGCAATATCTTAGCCTCGATGTTTGGGTTCACGGCCTTTGAGTTTTTCAAGGCCGACAAGGAGGATAGAAAAAAGGTCTCAGTCAAATTCGACGAATAAAATTTTCCCTTTTAAGGGAAGGGAAGAGCGAGAGCTTGTCCGAAGGATGAGCTTTGCTCACCCGAGATGAAGGGAAACAGTTAGGTGTCCCTTCAAGAATAATATGAACGTTTATGAGCAAATTTCAAGCAATAAAATACGCACCTGGCTCATTCTTTTCATCTTCATCTTTCTTTTGAGCGGGGTATTTTACCTTGTGGGGCTCTATTTTGAGTCGCCTCAAGCCTATTTTACATTTGGTTTTATTTTTTCACTCCTTTCTGGAGCAGGAAGCTACTTTTACTCAGACAAGCTGGTGCTGGCCACCACACGAGCCCGCCCGGCCAACAAGAGAGAGCATTTTCACTTTTATACGGTTGTGGAGAATCTCACGACAGCAGCAGGGCTTCCAATGCCTCGCCTATATGTGGTCGATGACCCTTCCCCTAATGCCTTCGCCACAGGCCGCAATCCCCGCCATGCAGTGGTGGCAGTTACCACGGGTTTACTCTCACGCCTTGACCGCTCTGACCTTGAGGGAGTAATCAGTCACGAGCTCTCACACGTCAAGAACTACGACATTCTCGTGTCTTCTATTGTGGCAGTTCTCGTAGGCACTTTAGCATTGGCCGCTGACTTTATTCTGCGGAGCATGTGGTGGGGACGCGGCGACAGTGACCGCAACGGAAGAAATCCCATGGTATTTGTGCTGCTCCTGGTCGCGCTCATTTTAGCGCCAATCGCCGCTTCGTTGATTCAGCTTGCGGTATCGCGCCGCCGGGAGCTTCTTGCAGACGCCTCAGGAGTCATGTTGACCCGCAATCCTGATGGGCTAGCTGACGCCCTCGAAAAGATCGCCACAGATCCTCACTCGCCCCGATTTGCCACCACCTCCACAGCCCACCTTTTTATAGCAAATCCCTTCAAAAAAACGCAAAAAGCAAGCTGGTTTGCAGGTCTTTTCAATACACATCCCCCAATTGAGGAAAGAATTAAGCTTTTGAGGAGGATGTAGCTTATGTGTGGTATAGCAGGCTTCTACGGCTTCAAAGACGATGCTCTCCTGACCGACTTCTCCCGGGGCCTGGCGCATCGTGGTCCAGATGGCGAGGGGTTTTATAAGAGCGATTCTGTGTCGCTTCTCAACCGCAGGCTGGCCATTATAGATCTTAAGACAGGCATGCAGCCTGTGTACAACGAAGATAAATCGCTCGTTGTGGTCTACAACGGGGAGATTTACAACTATCGGCAGCTGCGCCGGCAACTGAAGGGAAAGCACGTGTTTAAAACTGCCTCAGACACAGAGGTTATTGTGCACGCGTATGAGGAATGGGGATTGGAATGCTTCAACAAATTCAATGGAATGTTCGCAATTGCGCTTTACGATATCAACAAAGAAGAGCTCGTCTTGGCGCGCGACCATTTTGGCATTAAGCCTTTATATTATTCTTTTATAGAAAATGAAACGGGTGGCCGAGCCAGCACTTCGTTCCTCAGTGTAAAGGGACCTGAAGAACAGGGGCTTGCCCCGAGCAAGGCGAGGGGGAAAGGCGAGGGCAGGCCCCGTTTAATTTTCTCTTCCGAAATCACTCCAATTCTTGAGAGTGGAAGAATAAAAAAGAAACCCAACGAAAAAACGCTCTATCGATACCTCAAGTACCGCGTGCACGAGGACACAGAAGAGACTTTTTTTGAAGGTGTAAAGAAGCTCATGCCCGGCCAAGCCCTTGTGGTGAATAGAAAGCGCACGCTCATTGTGAATTATTCTCACTTAAAAGAAGACTTACTTCAAAGTCCAGACACAACGCTTTCAGGTGAAGCTATTGAGATCTTTAAAAGTCAGCTTGTGGAGGCAATTAGGCTGCGGCTCATCTCCGATGTGAAAGTGGGCACGTGCCTCTCAGGGGGGCTGGATTCCTCGACAGTGGCGACCGTAGTCAATCAACTTTTGAAAGATAAGAGCAAAGATGCTCAGTCGGTAGGGGATACTCAAAACACATTTTCCGCAGTCTTTCCCGACGGCTCAAATAATGAAGAGAAGTATGTAGATGAGGTTGTAAAAAGCGTTAGCAGAGTAACGAGCCATAAAGTGCACCCAAAACCAGAGGAGTTCTTTGAGGAAATAGAGGGTTTTGTCCGTGCGCAGGAGGAACCCACAATCTCCACGGGTCCCTACGCTCAGTACAAGGTCATGGAGACTGCCAAAAGCCACGTGAAAGTGCTTCTGGACGGCCAGGGGGCTGACGAAATGATGGCAGGATATATTCCGTATTATCTTGTCTATCTGAAACAGCTTCTTAAAGAAGGAAAATATGCGACTTTTCTGAAGGAAGCGTGGGCGGCTCGTGATGTACTCCTCAACCAAAAGTTAAAAACAAAGCCTTCAGTGAATGTTCGCCAGCTCCTAAACCGTGCCTTCGCCGCCAAACACAAGCAGGAGAAGTTTGAGCCGACTCCAGACAATCTCAAGAAGCGCCTTGTAGAAGATATTTTTCACAATAGCCTTCCATCGCTCCTTCGCTACGAGGATAAAAATAGTATGCATTTTTCAATAGAAGGACGTGTCCCCTTTTTAGATGCCAATCTCTTGAAGTATATTTTCAGCTTGCCTGATGAGGCGATTATTAAGGATGGGTGGAACAAATACATTCTTCGTGAAAGCATTAGGGGGCTTGTACCCGAGAAGATTGTAAAGCGGCGCAACAAAATAGGCTTCACCACTCCAGAATATGAGTGGTTTATGAGGATGAAGAATAGGATTTATCAGATATTTCTGAGCGAATCTTTTGCCAGCAGGCCTTACTTTAATCAACAAGAGGTGCTTAGAGCATTCAGATCGTTTATCGAAGGAAAAAATGATGACACCCTGCTATTTTGGCGATTATTAAACACGGAGCTGTGGATGAGAATATTTCTTGATAAGCGAAAGGTGATAAGTGATAAGCGAAAAGAAGTCAAAAAGGAAATTACTGTTGATGGAAAAAATTATGAGCGTCACTTGATAAAGACCGACGTGTTTGCCAAAGGCGATGATTATAATAAGAAAATTTCAGACTATGCTGTTCAATCGTTTAAACGATTGAACATAAGGGGTAAAAAATGGATGGTAGTTGTTTCAGAAAAGGTAGTTGCAATTTCACAAGGGAGATCGTATTTTTTGTGGGAGATTACGCCGGGATTTTGGGCCAAAGCGCTCTCTAAATATGTGAAAAAGACACCCTATGGGATTGGCTTGGGATCACCCTGGACCATGCAGCTGGCGATCCAAGAGGCCGGGCTCCCGCGCATGCTTGCGGCTTCTCTTATATCTGCAGTTACGAAGCCATTTGGCATGAAAGGCATCTTCTACCAAATTGCGGGCCACGATGTGAATGCCATAGATGGCCCCACAGAGTATTCATTATACCCCTCAAATGTTTCGGCTAAGCTCGGACCTAAGGATCCTCAACAAGTTGCCGAAGAACTTAAGAAAAGAATTGCTTCATTGCTACATGGCTACCCCGCCGATGGCGGGGTAACAATGAAGCAATTGAACAATTTTCAGGGCGTAGCCGTGATAGACGCCAACGATCTTGGAGTAAATGTGCTGGGCAACTCGACCAAACTTGAAAGTCGCGTAATTGAGAAAATCTTCAAAGATAATCCCATGGGTCAATCGCGGGAGCAGACACCCATTTGCCTCGTGAGCTTTTAACCTGTCTTAGTCGGCAAAATATCTACAGAAAGAAGCAGTCTGCTGCCAGGCTGCCCCTTGATTTTTGGAGAGGAGTGCACGGCAAGCTCGTCAAATCGGACAATCGCGAGGCCAGGAGTATGCCAGCGTTCTATATTTTTGGATCGGGTTTCAACCATTTCTTTAAATCCTGCAATTGTGCTCGGCGCCAGTCGATCAGAGAGAATTTTTTGGGGTTCTACCTCATATCTGCCAGGGTAAAAATCAGTGCCCTGGTGGGAAGCTATAGTATAGCGCACTCTTGATTGTGGCTGATGATATGAGCCGTGCACGATTTTTAGCGACTCTTCACCATCGCAATGCGGCTGCGTATTCGGATCTGACTGGAGTGTATGAATATACGTATCCCATTCAAGTTGGCTTACAGGGGCCAGGGGATTGTGAGTTTTTTCATAACTGGCAATAAGCAGAAGCGTGGGAATGAGAGGTTTAAAGTATGGTGCAAATTGGGGATCCATGAGAGAAGTAGATCCTTCCATATCCCTTTCCGCCTTTTTGAATTCATCTGGATTTGGCACTGTACCGATAATTACAGGCTCACTTGATTCAAACCAGCCCCGCTCGAGGATCTCTTTCCACGTAGGGTAAGCAGTAGACGCTTGCACTTCTCCAGTCCCAGGCTCTGACATATATTATGAAGCTATTATAGCAAGATAGGCTATAATGTAGTATGGCAAAAGGCAAACTTTCCAAGAAAAATATTCTGCATTTAGCGAAACTTTCTAGTCTTCAGGTTTCGGAAAAAGAGGTCGAGAAATACGAAGGACAATTTGGGGAGACCTTGAAGTTCATGGGTAACCTCAATGAGCTCAAGACAGAAAATGTGGAGTCGACCAATCATGTGACGCAGCTCAAGGACGTATTTTTTGAAGATGGCATGGAAAATAAGAGGGGACTGTCCAAGGAGGAAGTGATGAAGAACTCAAAGAGTAAAAAAGATGGAATGTTTGTAGTTAAAAGGCTTATTCAATGATACTTCTTGGAAAATCACTCACAGAACTCGTTGATCTTCTTAAGAAAAAACAAGTATCCTCCGAGGAGGTTTTTAGTTACTTTCAAAAGAGAATAGAGAAATACAACGGCTCGCTCAATGCAGTGTTGACTCCGATGGATGACAGGAGGAGTGATGGAGTCTTGGGAGGAATACCTCTTACAATTAAAGATAACTTCTGCACTGAGGGAGTGCGCACAACCGCCTCATCAAAAGTTTTGGCAGATTTCGTGCCTTCTTATGATGCGACAGTAACCGCAAGGCTCAAAGAAGCTGGGGCATCCTTCCTGGGTAAGACAAATATGGACGCCTGGGCGCATGGTTCCTCGACCGAGACTTCTGACTTTGGACCAACCAAAAATCCCTGGGATACAAGTCGAGTCCCAGGAGGCTCGTCAGGAGGCGCAGCCGCAGCCGTGAGCGCGTACCTCTCCCCTGCTTCAATTGGGTCGGAGACTGCAGGATCGATCAGGCAGCCAGCAGCCTGGTGTGGAGTAGTCGGCTTGAAGCCTACATATGGTCGAGTGTCCCGTTACGGTGTGGTCGCCATGGGATCATCTTTTGACTGCCCAGGACCGATCACCTCGACAGTGCAGGACGCTGCGATTCTCTTGGGGATTCTAGCCGGGCCAGACACCTACGATGCCACTACGTCTCCACAAGAAGTCGTCGATTATGAGCAGCTCATGAAAGAAAAAAAAGTATTTACGATCGGGATTTGTGATGATTATTTCAAGGGCGTTGATGAGGAGATCAAAAGTAAGACCGAAGATGCGATCAAAATTTTTGAGCGCTTTGGACACAAAGTAAAAAAAATAACATTATTAGATCCCCAGTATTCCATTTCAGCTTACACAATCTTGCAGCGGTCAGAAGTGTCTTCAAATTTAGGTAGGTATGATGGCATCAGATATGGGAATGACCGGAGCCATTTTGGGGAAGAGGCCAAGCGCCGCATCATGCTGGGCACGTATACGTTGTCCTCAGGCTACTACGATCAATACTATAAAAAGGCCCAAAAGGTCCGCACACTTATTGTCGAAGATTTCAAAAAAGCATTTGGAGATGTGGATTTCATTCTCGCGCCCACAACACCAATGACTGCGCTAAAAATAGGAGAATTTGAGAAGTATCCCTTTTTTGGCGAGGCCATGGATGTGTTGAACGAGCCAGCGGCTGTCGCTGGAATTCCAGCTATAAATATTCCTGGAGGAGTCGACCAAAGCGGTATGCCAATTGGAATTCAACTTATGGGTAATTACTTTGAAGAAGGCTCCCTCCTCAACCTCGCACATCAATTTGAGAAGGAGACAGATTTTTTCGGAGTGAAAGAAAAAGTTTTAGAAAAATATCCTGACTAATATGAGTACATATGAGCCAGTCATCGGACTTGAGATTCATGTGGAGCTTGCCACAAAAAACAAGATGTTCTGCCAGTGCGCGGCAGACTGGTTCGGCAAAGACCCTAACACGCTCACCTGCCCCGTGTGCTTGGGGATGCCGGGAGCTCTTCCTGTGCCCAACCGGAAGGCTATTGAGTGGACCATTCTTATCGGCAAAGCCCTAAATTGCACGATCAACAAAGTGTCCAAGTTCGACCGCAAGCACTATTTTTACCCGGATTTGCCCAAAGGCTATCAGATCTCCCAGTACGACGAGCCCATCGCGATCAATGGATCGCTAACTGTCGGAGACAAAAAGTTCAGAATAAGAAGAGTCCATCTTGAGGAAGATACGGGCAAGCTGATGCATAAAGGAAGTGACTCCCTGGTTGACTTTAATCGATCGGGTGTGCCATTGGTAGAAATCGTGACCGAGCCAGATTTCCACTCTTCCTCAGATGCAAAAGCTTTCCTTGAAGAGCTGCACACGATTATCCAGCAGTATTTGCAAGTGTCGGACGCTAATATGGAGCAAGGATCGATGAGACTCGAGCCAAATATCTCTTTGAGAATATCGAATAAAGAATTAGGAATTAAGAATGACGAGCAGGAACTTCCCAACTACAAGGTGGAAGTGAAGAATATCAATTCGTTTCGATACGTAGCTGCCGCCATTGATTATGAGATTGAGAGACAGTCAGAATTACTTGAAAAAGGGGAGACCCCAATTCAAGAGACCCGGGGCTACAACGAAAACAAAAAAATCACATTCTCACAGCGGTCTAAGGAAGAAGCTCACGACTATCGATATTTCCCAGAGCCCGACATTCCACCACTCTCATTCGACTCCACTTACATTGAAGGAGTCCAAGTACCAGAGCTTCCTGCTGAAAAGAGAGTACGCTACTCAAAAGGGTTCGCACTAAGGGATGCAGATACACAGATTTTGGCCAAAGACAAGAAACTTGCCGATTATTTTGAGGAAGTGGTAGCAAAAATGAAAGATAAAAATGATGCACAGAAAGTGGCGAACTTACTGATCAACAAAAGAGTTGGCCAGGTATCTCCTGAGGAGTTTATTGAGCAAATGACGAAGCCGGATCAACAAGCTCTTGATGAAAAATTAGTGCAATCGGTGATAGAGAAGAATAAGCAGGCAGCAGAAGATTACAAAAATGGAAAAGAAAACGCCCTGATATTCCTCGTGGGTCAGGTCATGAGAGAGCTAGGCGGCAAAGCCGATCCTCAAGTAGTCAAAAAAAGTCTACTTGAGAAAATTTCTAATTCCTAATTACTCTAATTAACCTAATCAATTACCAAATCCCAATTATTTAAATCATTGGTGCTTATTTAGATTAATTAGAAATTAGGTCAATTAGGGTAATTTATTCATGTCATTTGTACATCTCCACAATCACTCAGAGTACTCCCTGCTTGATGGAATGATCAGGGTGGAAGATCTTGCAGGGCGGGCCAAAGAAATGGGAATGACAGCTGTCGCCCTCACGGATCACGGGGCACTCTACGGAGCCTTTAAATTCTTCCTCAAGGCCAAGGAGATTGGGGTGAAGCCAATTATTGGAGTTGAGACGTATAAAGCCCGCAAATCGCGCTTTGATAGGCAGGCAGGACCGGACCGCGATCAAAGCCATCTAATCCTCTTGGCCAAGAATCTCATTGGCTACCAAAATCTATTGAAGATAGTCACAGCAGCGCACCTTGAAGGCTTTTATTACAAGCCCCGCATCGATTTTGACCTACTTGAGAAGCACCACGAAGGCCTTATTGTGCTGACCTCTTGCCTGAGTGGCGAGATCCCACAAATGCTTCGGGATAATCAGCAAAAGGAAGCTGAAAAGACACTTGAAAAGTATATTGAAATATTTGGCAAAGACTTTTATATCGAATTACAGCGTCATCCCAACATGCCTGAGCTTGAAAGCCTCAACCAGAAACTTTTGACGGTGAGCAAGAAATATGGAGTACCAGTGGTCGCGACCGCTGACGTGCATTACCTTGACGCTGACGATGCGTATGCTCAGGAAGTCCTCCTTTGCATCCAGACTCAGCGTGCAATATTTGAGAAGAATAGACCCATGTCGATGATTGACACCCCCGACTATTACTTCAAGTCGGCACAAGAAATGAAAGGTCTTTTTATTGATATTCCCGAAGCTATAGACAACACTATGAAAATTGCAGATTCGATCAACCTGGAAATTCCTTATGGACAGTGGGTACTTCCCCACTTTCAGACGCCCAAGGGAAAGAGCGCTGAGGAATACCTCAGAGAATTGGTTAACTCTCGCCTCAATCGCCTTTCTGGTTATGATGAAAAGCAGGTTGCGGATCGAATTAAGTATGAACTAGATATCATTACAAGCAAAGGGTACGCCACATACCTTCTTATTGTCGAGGACTTTGTAAATTGGGCTAAAGCGCAACAAATCGCTGTTGGCCCCGGGCGAGGATCCGTGGCAGGGTCGTTGGCCGCCTACGCGCTTGGTATCACCGATATTAATCCTTTGGAATATAACTTACCTTTCGAGCGATTCCTCTCGCCAGACCGACCAACGCCTCCGGATATCGACGTGGACTTTGCCGACATTCGCCGCGATGAGGTCCTGAGTTATGTAAAGAAAAAGTACGGAGAAGATAAGGTCGCTCAGATTATTACATTTGGTACGCTCGAGGCCCGGATGGTCGTGCGAGATGTGACTCGAGCGCTAGGTATGAGCTACGCGCAAGGGGATAGGATAGCCAAGATGATCCCGCCTCCGCGCCAGGGCTTTCATGTGTCGATTGCAGGCGCCCTAGAGGAATCCTCACAGCTCAAATTCGCCTATAAGACAGAAGAGGACGTGAAAAAGGTGCTTGATATCTCCCAGCGCCTCGAAGGGCTTCCGCGACATGCCTCGGTACATGCCGCAGGTGTCGTCATCTCAGACAAGCCGCTCACAGAATATGTGCCACTTCAAAAAGAAGCTAAGGAAGGGCGCATCGTGACACAGTATGACATGTACTGTCTTGACCTTAACGCAGTCTCTGACAACAAGGCGCTCGGCCTCTTGAAGATTGACTTTTTGGGTCTTCGCAACCTCACTATTATCGAGGAGGCACTTAAATTCATTCACGCCGCCTCAGGCATAAAAATCGACATTCATGAAATTCCTCTTAACGACCAAAAGACTTACGCCCTGATTGCCGCCGGTTCGACCGTCGGCGTCTTTCAACTTGAATCAGGCGGTATGAGGCGCCTCGCCCGAGACCTTGCTCCCACCAAAATTACCGATATTACCGCTATGGTCGCGCTCTACCGCCCTGGCCCCATGGAGCTTATTCCGCTCTTTTTGGATTGTAAAAAAAATCCCTCAAAAGTGAAGTACTTACATCAGGATTTGAAGCCCATTCTCGAGGAGACCTACGGCGTATTAGTCTATCAGGAGCAGGTTATGGAAATTGCGCACAAATTGGCAGGCTACACCATGAGTGAGGCTGATAGCTTTAGAATGGCTGTCGGCAAAAAGAAAAAGGCTTTGATGAAGAAGGAACAAGAGAAATTTATCCAAGGCTTCCTAAAAAATGGCTATACCAAGCGCCTCGCGGAGAAGAGCTTCGAGTTTATCGAGAAATTTGCCGCCTACGGCTTCAACAAGCCACATTCGGCCTCCTATGGCCTCATTGCCTACTGGACGGCCTACTTAAAGGCCAACTACAAAGTGGAGTTCATGACAGCGCTTCTTTCCGCGGAGCTCAAGGGAATCGCTGGGAGCCTTCGCGAGATTAAGATGGCGCAACTTCTTGAGGAGTGCCGCCGGATGGATGTACTCGTGCACCCCCCAGACATCAATTCGTCAGGATACTCATTTCAAATTGAGACTGATGGAATTCGCTTTGGGCTTTCTGCAATCAAGAATGTGGGGGCGTCTGCCATCGAATCGATTATAGAGGCGCGCAAGGCTGGACCGTTTGAGGGCTTTGCGGACTTTCTATACAGAATAGATCTTCGTCGCGTCAACAAAAAGACAGTGGAGAGCTTGATCAAGGCTGGAGTATTTGCCAAGTTCGCCAACCGCGCAACATTGCTCTATCACTATCCTAAGCTTGTACGGGAAGTGGCGGAGACGCGTGGAGGTCAAGATGCAGGGCAGTTTGGGCTATTTGCCCAAGGCGCAAAAAAGCAGAGAGAAGATCAGTTTGAGCACTTGGAAGAGTATGGTGAGCAGGAGTTGATCACCATGGAGAAAGAGGTCATTGGCTTTCTTCTCTCGAAGAATCCGCTGGCTAAGCATCAGGCTGTGATTGACAAAAAGTCCACGATCAAAATAGGGGAAATTTCCAAAGATGAAGCTGGCAAAACGCACATTATTGTGGGCTTGGTCAGCTCCAAGAAGGTGATTCGCACAAAAAAAAGCAATCAGGAAATGGCGTTTCTTACGCTTTTTGACGAGACAGGATCTATTGAGGTTGTGGTATTTTCATCGCTTTTTACTCGCTTTGCAGACTCTTTGGCCCTTAATCAAGCACTTATCCTGAAGGGTAAAGTGAGCGAGAAAGATGATCGACTAGCGATCATCATGGACAATTGCCTTAAATTAGCCTAAAGAGGTGGTTGACACTAGGAAGAGCAAAATGCTACAATATGGCCGGATACTCAATAGGAAAAAATTGGGACATAGAGACGAACACGAAACCAATGCGCACTCAAGGATCGAAGCCTGGGAATAAGCTCTTGATGCAAGACGTAGGAATTTATTTGATGACCCCTATTCTTTTAGGGGTTATTGGAGGTGTATTTTTAGATAAAAAATTCGACACAAAGCCGATATGGACTCTAGCGTTAATATTTTTTGGAATGGCAGCTTCGTTTTATAACTTGTGGCGCCTGCTAAAAACTAATGGACGAACGTAGCGGTCCCCATATCTCAATCAAGGCCGAGGCGATCTTTCACATTGGCGACTTTCCGGTGACCAACACGCTTCTGATGGCCTCAGTCGTGTTCGTGGGTTTTCTGCTACTCGCTGTCGCCTACACTGCACAAAGCCAAAGCGAAAAAAAAGGCGGGCTTTTCTATGTCGTGACATTTGGCCTACAGGCGCTCTATAATCTGTTCCACTCAGTGTTTGGCGAGCGCACAGACCGATACTATGGCCTGCTGGCCGCATTTTTCTTTTATATACTACTGCACAACTGGTCGGGTCTTCTGCCCGGGGTCGGTAGCGTCCTTTTCAAGGTCCACGAACATGGCCACGCGGCGATGGTGCCGCTGCTGCGAGGCAATACCACTGACCTCAACGCCACCATTGCCCTTGCCTTTATCACGGTCTTTTACGCGCAGTATTTGGGAATCACACATCTTGGAGTCTGGGGTTACCTCTCCAAGTTTATTAATTTGAAGAGCCCGATGATGTTTTTTGTGGGTCTTATGGAGACCATCTCAGAGCTCTCCCGCCTTGTATCCTACTCGTTCAGGTTATTTGGGAATATTTTCGCCGGGGAGGTCATTATCGCAATAGTTGCATTTTTGGTACCAATTCTAGTATCATTTCCTTTTCTGGTGTTTGAAATTTTTGTAGGGTTCATTCAAGCCATTGTGTTTGCGATGCTGAGTGCGGTGTTTTTCCAGCTTGCCACAGAAAAAGCTCATTAAATTATAAATTTATAAAATAAATATGGATCTTGAGAGTGCTAAAAATATAGCAACAGCCCTTGCAATCGGGCTCGGGGTGATTGGGCCGGGGATTGGCATTGGAATAATTGCCGGTAAGGCGGTGGAGGCATTAGGACGCAATCCTGAGGCCGAGGGCAATGTGCGTGCGACCATGATTTTGGGCATCGCATTCACCGAGGGACTTGCCATTTTTGCCCTGGTAATCGCCCTTATTATTAAGTTTACCTAAAACTAAGCGTCATGGAGAATTTGGGAATTGACTCGAAACTTTTATTGGCTCAGCTCATCAATTTTGCACTGTTTCTTTTTATCTTTAAGCGCTTTGTGTCCAAGCCTTTCTTGGAGTTTGTGCGCAGGCAGAAAAAAAAGGACCAGGCGAGCGAGAAGCTATTGAACGATCTGAAGCTTAGCGAGGAGAAGATGCTTAAAAAAGAAGCTGAAATTGTCAAAGAGGCCCAAGAAAAAGCACAGAAGATCGTGGCGGAGGCCAAAGCGGATGCGGCAGCCCTCAAGAAGGAAATTTTGAGTGCGGCTCAAAAAGAAGCGGATGAAGTGCGAGAAAAAGCAAAAAAAATCCTTGAGCGCGAGCGCGAGGAAATGCTTAGAGCGGAAAAGGAGAAAATATTTGAGCTGAGTGTGTTCCTTTTGAAGTCCACCCTCGCCAAGTCCTTGACCCCTGACGAGCGAAAGAAAATCACCCAGGAGCTCCTTAAAAATTCCCGCGGCAAAATAGACGTGCATGAAAATTAAAGATACGCTCTATAAAGAGCTCAAGAGTCACCTTTTACAAGAGCTTAGCCGAAAGAGTAAGGAGGTGGAGGTCACGTCTGCTTATTCTCTCACTGAAGGGGAGCTGGCAGATATTACGGCACGGCTTGTGGGCCACGGGGTGAGAGCCACCAATATAGTGGATCCGGAGATTATTGCAGGGGTGGTGGTACGGATGGGGAGTAAGATTATGGATCTTTCGCTTCGAGGAGAGCTTGAGGCAATTGCCGAGCATACCTTATGAGAATTCTTGACAAATACATCAAAGAGCTTGAGCGCGAGCTCTCCACTGGTAAGGCCGCGGCTCACACCTCTGAAGTAGGGCAAGTCGTGGAAGTCAAAGACGGCGTCGCGATCTTGACAGGCCTGGATAACGCGTTTTACGGAGAGATTATTAGCTTCAAAGGCAGCGTACAGGGTGTAGTCACCGATCTTCTTGAGGATACAGTAGGCGTAGTGGTATTGGGCGACTATACTGGAATTGGGGCAGGGGATCAGGCCAAAGGTACTGGCGAAGAGCTATCACTTCCTGTCGGGGAAGCGCTCCTGGGACGCGTGGTCAATCCTCTGGCCAAGCCGCAAGATGGGAAAGGCACTCTAAAAACTACAAAAACGTATCCTGTGGAGAAAGTCGCGCCCGGCGTCGTGTACCGTCAGCCCGTAGACACGCCTCTTCAAACCGGAATCAAGGCGATCGATGCGCTGGTGCCTATTGGCCGCGGGCAGCGCGAGCTTATAATAGGCGATCGAGGCACTGGCAAGACCACACTTTGTCTAGATGCGATCCTCAACCAAAAAAATGAAAATGTAGTCTGTGTCTATGCCGCGATCGGCCAAAAAAGCTCCAAGATCGCCGCAGTTGTCGAGCTTCTTCGAAAAGGCGGAGCCTTAGACTACACCGTAGTCGTGGCGGCTTCGGCCTCAGATTCGGCAGCGATGCAGTACATTGCGCCGTATTCGGCGACCGCCATTGGTGAATACTTTATGGATAAAGGCAAGGACGTGCTGGTCGTCTATGACGACCTTACCAAGCACGCATGGGCATACCGCCAGATCTCACTCATCTTGCGCCGCCCGGCAGGCCGCGAGGCCTACCCCGGCGACGTATTTTACCTCCACTCGCGCCTTTTGGAGCGCGCCTGCCGCATGGACAAGAAATATGGAGGCGGGTCGCTTACAGCACTTCCTATTGTCGAAATTCTGGAAGGTGATCTCTCCTCATACATTCCCACCAATATTATCTCAATCACTGATGGCCAAATATTCCTTGAGACCGAGCTTTTCAATGCAGGAATTCGTCCTGCTATCAATGTCGGGCTCTCTGTGTCGCGGGTCGGAGGCGCGGCACAAACCAAAGCGATGAAAAAAGTGGCAGGCACTCTAAAGCTCGACCTCGCGCAATACCGTGAAATGGCTGCCTTTTCACAGTTTGAGTCAGATCTGGACCCGGCCACCAAGAAACTATTAAACAAAGGCGCGAAGATGACCCAGCTTCTGAAGCAGCGCAAGCACCGGCCGTACACCCTTAGCCAGGAAGTCGCGGTCTTGTGGGCCGCGGCACAGGGGTATTTTGATGACGTGGAGCTTAGCAAAGTCAATGACGTAGAAGAGCGCATTCTGGACGGACTCTTGACCCGGGGGAAGACGCTCATGGCCTCTATAGAAAAGGCCAAAGAGGTGAGCGCCAACGATGAAGAGGAGCTCAAAAAAATTATTACCAATGCCGTCGCAGTATGAATATTCGGCAAGTTCGAAAAAAGATTAAGTCAGTCACAAACGTGAAAAAAATTACCCGTGCGATGCAGCTGGTGTCTGCTGTCAAGATGAAGAAATTTCAGCAACTTGCGCTTGAAGCTCAACCTTATCAGATGGCTCTGACTGGTATGATTAAGAAAATTAGTACGCAAGGCGGGGCAGCTCAATCCGTGTACCATGCCACCAAAACGACCTCGAGTGGGTCCAGAACGCTGGTAATCGTGATTGCGACCAATAAAGGGCTTTGCGGTGGATTTAACATGCATCTTTTCCGCCATCTTCTCACCACCGTAGACCTGCCTCGCACAGATTTTGCATGTATGGGGCGCCGCGGAAGCGAGTTTCTGGCCCGCACGGGCTCGAAAGTAATTGCTGATTACTCCACGTCTGAGGACACCGATGTGGCAGCTGCTTTGTTTGACGCTGCCTCCCAAGGTTTTTTCGAGGGTAAATATAGCGAGATTGGGATTTTTTACAATAAGTTTGTGTCCCCTATACGGTTTGAGCCGACCTATGAAGTGCTACTCCCGCTTTCGTTGCCTGAAGATGAAGTACACACTAAAGCTGCTGGCGAATACTTGATAGAGCCTTCCCCAGACGCCATTTTGGACGAGCTTTTTAGGAGCTACTTAGAGCAGAAGATCCGGTATGCTCTAATCCAGCACGAAGCAGGGGAGCACTCTGCCCGTATGATGGCGATGAAGCTTGCTACCGACAATGCCACAGAGCTTACCTATTCACTCACCCAGATCCGCAACAAAATCCGACAGCAAAATATTACTTATGAGTTGCTGGACATGGTCACAGCCCAAGCGGTAGCGTAATATGGAAGGTACTATCATAGTAATTAGAGGAGTGGTCGTGGACATCAGGTTTCCAGAGGGTAAAAAAACCCCCAAAGTCCATGAGGCGCTTATTGTGGAAGATAAGAAGCTTGGAAAAATTACCTTTGAGGTGGAGGCGGTCCTAGACATTGGACTCGTGAGAGCCGTGGTGCTAGGAAGCGTATTTGGGCTTCGGCGCGGTATGAAAGTCCGTGCCACTGGTGGCACCATCGAGGTGCCTGTCGGGGAAAAGGTGCTGGGTCGGATTGTCAACGTACTGGGTGAGCCGGTGGACGAGATGGGTCCTCTTAAGACCACCAAAAGGCTCTCAATTCACCGCGCGGCACCTACCTTAGCTCAGCAGTCCGTGAAGGCCCAAATTTTTGAGACCGGAATTAAAGTGATTGATCTTATTGCGCCATTTATTAAGGGTGGCAAGGTCGCGGTTTTCGGAGGCGCAGGCGTGGGTAAGACTGTGCTTATCCAGGAAATGATCCATAATGTGGCGACAGCCCACAGAGGCGTGTCGGTCTTTACCGGAGTCGGGGAGAGAAGCCGCGAGGGCAACGACTTATGGAGGGAGATGAAGGAGACAGGCGTCTTGAAGCAGACTGCATTGGTATTTGGCCAGATGAACGAGCCCCCTGGCAACCGCCTCCGTGTGGCTTTGACGGGTGTCACCATGGCAGAGTACTTCCGAGACGAGCGCAATATGGACGTCTTGCTATTTATTGACAATATCTTTAGGTTCGCACAAGCTGGCTCTGAGGTGTCCGCACTATTGGGTCGAGTACCCTCTGCGGTAGGATACCAACCCACCTTAGCCTCAGAGATGGCTTCACTCCAAGAGCGGATCACCTCCACCAACAAAGGCTCCATCACCTCAATCCAGGCGGTATTTGTACCTGCTGACGACTACACAGATCCGGCTCCGGTCGCCACATTCGCGCACCTTGATGCTTCACTCTCTCTGGAGCGTTCTCTGGCCGAGCAAGGCCTGTATCCCGCCATTGACCCACTTACCTCTTCCTCCACCTCGCTTGATCCTGACATTGTTGGCGATGAGCACTACGAAGTGGCCCAAGAGGTCATCCGCACGCTCCAGCGCTATCGTGATCTGCAGGATATTATTGCTATTTTGGGCCTTGAAGAGCTCTCCGAAGAAGACAAGCTCACCGTGAGCCGCGCACGCAAGATTCAGCGTTTCCTCACACAGCCAATGTTCGTGGCCGAGGCCTTCACCGGATCAGAGGGCAAGTATGTGTCGACTGCAGACACAGTGAAAGGCTTCAAGGAAATCCTGGACGGCAAGCACGACAGCAAGTCCGAAACCGCATTCTACATGAAGGGCTCAATTGACGAAGTGAAGTAGTTCACGGTTCACTGTTGGTAAACCAGAACAGAAATGGCAAACTTAGCTTTCATAGTTGTTTTTTTGGGGTTATTGGGATATGTTGTAAGAAACAGAGGGCCATTTTATAAATTAGCATCTTTTCTTTTTGCATTTGTGCTTATCTTAACTCTTTTTTATCAAAATTTTCTTGGAAGCAATTGGTCTAAAATTATAGGGTTTGTTTTTGTGTTCGGTTTCGTTTTAATCCAGCTAATACCTAAGAATAAATAATATGGCAAAAAATTAATAATGAAAACAATTCAGCTTAAAATCATTACACCACGCAAGATTGTCAGAGAAGAAGAAATTAAGGCTGTCACGCTGCCTGCGGCCGATGGAGAAATCACGATTCTTCCTCGTCACACCAAGCTCTTGACACTTCTTAAAGAGGGGATTGTCAATATTCACAGAGAAAAAAGCGAAGAGGCCCTTGCAATCGGCGGCGGATATGCCGAGGTTGATGGTAAGAGCGTGACCATTTTGGTGTCTGCAGCTTATGGGCAGGACGAAATCAATGAGAAGCTCACGACTGAGGCGATCGAGCGGGCCAAGCGCATTATAGTCGAGTCCAAAGATCAAAAAGAAATTCATAATGCGACGCTCCTTTTGCGGCGCTCTCTGGTGGAGCTCAAGCTCCTCAAGAGGCATCCTCGCCGCCACACCATCTCATAGGCGTTTTTACTTTCTCTTTGACATATCTAGCGTGTAAGATTACAATAGCAGGCTCATTAGTAAATCTCAATGTCAAAATCCAAATGACAATTCAAATCCAAAGTTCAAATAACTAAAACAAATCCAGATTTTAGATTTTGAGCTTGAATTGACATTTGAGCTTTGAAATTTGAACTTAATAAATCATGACACTGATTATAGTCGAGTCCCCTACTAAGGCCCGCACTTTCAACCGTATTCTCAAGGGAGCAAAAACTAAAGAGGAGTACTATGTGTTTGCCACAGTGGGCCATATCCGCGACCTGCCCTCTAAAAAAATCTCGATCGACTACACCAAAGACTTCAAGCCCACCTACGAAGTGATCGCCAAGAAAAAGAAAGTCGTTATGAAGCTCAAGGAGCTTGCCAGTAAGAACAAAGAGATTATTTTAGCTACCGATCTCGACCGCGAAGGTGAGTCGATATCCTATCACATTGCCTATTTACTGGGATTTGTGAAGGAGAAGTGGCCAGAGTCTACTGTCGACGTGGCGCATCTCAAGCGCATTGTCTTCCACGAGATCACGCCAAAAGCGCTTTTTGCAGCACTCAAGGAGCCCTCAGAGCTCCGCATGAATCTTGTGAAGGCCCAGCAAGCTCGCCGCATCCTCGACCGCATTGTAGGGTACGAACTCTCACCTCTTTTGTGGAAGAAAACGGGCCGCAATTGGCTGTCTGCCGGTCGTGTGCAGACCGTGGCGCTTCGGTTTATCGTGGAGCGTGAGAAGGAGATCCGCGCGTTTGGCAAAGAGCCATATTATCAGATATATGGAGTATTCAATCCTTCGGCACATTCGACAGGCTCAGTGCAAGCAAGCTCAGGGCAAGAGACGGGGCTCAAGGCGAAGCTTGTGGCTAAGGACGATGTACTCTACGAACAAAAATCTACTTTGCAGCTCTTTGCCGGAGAATATACGTACACAAAAACCACCATTTCTAAAGACACCATTGAGGCACTTGTCAAAGACGCGCAAAAGGACGCCTACACCATTTCAGACATTAAAGAGGACGTGGTCACCCGCACTCCTCCGCCCCCATTTACGACATCGCTATTGCAACAGGAAGGCTTCCAGAAGCTCCACTTTGCTTCGTCCCATGTGATGCGCTTGGCGCAGAATCTCTACGAGCAAGGCTTAATTACCTATCACCGCACCGATTCGTTCTCGCTGGCTTCGTCATTCGTGTTTGGAGCGCGCGATTATATTACCGCCACCTACGGCAAAGAATACGCGCTTGAGAAGCCGCGAGGCTACAGTGCCCGCTCACGCTTAGCTCAGGAGGCCCACGAGGCAATCCGCCCCACACACGTGGACCAGGACACTAGTGCACTTTTCAAGAAGCGCAAGCTCACTGCCGACCATCGCCGCCTTTACGAGCTCATATTTACCCGTGCCGTGGCTACCCAGATGAAAGAAGCGCAGATCAGGAAAGTAGTGGTGCAAATAATGGGTAAAAAAGGCTATCTTTTTGAATCCGAGCATCAGAAAGTGCTTTTTGACGGCTTCCTACGGGTCCTTAACCCAGAGTTTGTAGCCAAGCACACCTCAGACCACGGTCTGGCAAAAGATGAAAAGCTTGCGCTTGTGGATCTTTCGAGTGAGGAGCTTGAGACCAAGCCACCGTGGCGCTACCACGAAGCCTCTTTGATTCGGGTGCTTGAAGAAAAGGGGATTGGCCGCCCTTCAACCTACGCTATGATTATCTCGCTTATTCAAAACAAGGGCTACGTGGAGAAGGAGTATCGATACTTCAAGCCCACCAATCTTGGGGAGGCGATCTGCGACTATTTGTCGTCCACTTTCCCTGATGTGTTTGACGTCGGATTCACCTCAAGTCTCGAGGAGGGGCTCGACAAAATCGCGCAGGGCGAGGACAATATTGTGTCTGTGCTCCGCACATTTTACACGCCCTTTAAAGCCACGCTGGACGCGCGCGCCACCGATACCACCACCATGCAGATCAAGGAGGAGACTGATGAGAAATGCCCCAAGTGCGGCTCTCCTCTCGTGATGCGAAGAAGCAAGTTTGGCAAATTCCTCGCTTGTAGCAGCTACCCCAAGTGTAAGTTCACCAAGTCCCAGAACGTGCTGGTCAAGGATAAAAAGTGCCCCAAGTGCGGGGGAGGAGTGGTGGTCAAATACACGAAAAGCAAGAAGCGCTTCTTTGGCTGTGAGAACTACCCCAAATGCGACTTCGCCTCCTGGGCATATAATAAGATCTAAAGTGCGAGGAAGAGGAAAGTGCCTTCAAAACTTATTCTGTTCGTACCACCGGGAAAAAAATGCACCCAGTGGGCGTGTATCCATTCCACCAATTCCAATCATGAACTCTTCCTTCGCAAACCCATGAATTGGTCTAATTGTTCTACCCATTGTTGCGTAGTGACCTGTCCAGAATTTCTCTAGACCTATATTATGTAAAGAATATAAAGCTCCTAGAAGCGCTCGGCTGTAAGAGAGGGAGTCGGGAGCCGCACTATTAGTGCGGGTTGCCATGGCTCTTACCCGACCCCCATGATCTAAAACTATTCCACTACAATAACTTACTCTTTGATCGCCTCTTAAGTCGTTCATGCTTGAAAATATCCTGTCAACGGTCCCTTGCAGTCTGCTTTGTGTTGACTTTTTCCCGCTCAGAACTTTCATCACTTCCTCTCCCAATATTGATTCACTCCCTGCTATCTTTTGAGCAATGACACTGGGAGCCATTCCGAGGAAAATCCGGTCAGTTAATTGCGGGAGTATCTTTTCTCGCTCTATCCAGTCCATTTGCGCAAATGCCTCAACCTCATTCAGAATAGTCGCTGTATGCGCGCTCAGTTCAAACGGGAGGAGAGCCTCTTTCTTGAAAGCTTCAGAGGATGACATACTAAATTATACCATTTTCAAGGCCAAAAGTCAAACTATAGGTTTATTTTAGACTTCCCCCCGCATATAATCTGCTCTTATATATACCATTTATGTTCTAGGTGGGTTAAGAATGGTCAATGAATATTAATGAAGACTAAAGTGTATTTTGGCTTGCCTATCGTGTTCAATTCGATCGGCGATAATGTAACTCATATATTTTCCACTTTCTAATATCTTCTTAAGAAGCTGTATTTCCTTTTCACATTCATAGGGGAACACGTACACACTTTGCTGATACTTAAAAAACCCAATCTCACGCAAAAACTTGCGAAGATACTGCCTTTTGTTGTTGTCGGCCGTCGGGACATCAAACATCACGAGAAACCACTTGCCATTCCATCGCTTTTCCTTCCTTTTGAATTCAAGAAGCTGACGAATCGAATGCTTTAGGATATAGGTGCTATTCCATTCCTTGAGCTCGACATACACATCTTCCCCGTCCTCTCGAATTGACACGATTTTCTTTCTTTCGAGATTTTTAAGTACTCGCCTTACTTTAAATAGTGGTATTTTCTCCGTGCGGTCTTTATTAATAAGACTCATAATGGACGCCAACAAGATGGGGAAATTTGGCCCAAGTGTGGCAATGCCGCCAGCAATTCCGGCAAGAGCGAGTGCGGTTAATACCACATTTCTCAATTGTCTCGGTTTAAAAGACGCCTTGTCAATTTCCTCATTCGTCGCCACAGTATGCTCCATAAGTTCCGTACTATACCATTTCTGTCCACGTGCGTCAAGAATGGTAGAGGTACTTGGAATAGCAACATTGCGCTGGTAAAACGGCCAAAAATATGCTATAATACAGAACATGAAGACAAAGTATATCTTCGTGTCAGGTGGAGTCGTATCCGGCATCGGAAAGGGCATCACTTCAGCTTCAATCGCCCTTCTCCTCAAGTCTGCAGGCTACAAAGTCGCTCCCATTAAGTTTGAGAACTACCTCAACCTCGACTCAGGCACAATTAACCCCATCGAGCACGGAGATCCATTTCTCTGTGAGGACGGCACTGAGGCCGATATGGATATCGGAAGCTACGAGAAATTTCTCGATGAGGATATGGGCCGCGACAACTTTGTGACCATGGGCCAGATTTACAAGGAGGTCATCGACCGCGAGCGCAGATTTGAATATAAGGGCGAGGACGTTGAAGCCATTCCGCACATCACCAACGAAATCCTCTCGAGGCTCGACACTCTGGCCAAGAAGAAGGGCGCTGACATCGTTATCGCGGAGCTTGGCGGCACGGCCGGAGAGTACCAGAACATTTTCTACTACGAGGCCTCCCGAATCTTAACGCTTAAAAATCCAGGTGATGTGGTGCATGTGCATGTGAGCTACGTGCCCACTCCCCGCCACTTAGGCGAACCCAAGACCAAGCCCACGCAGCTCTCGGTGCGCACCCTGAACTCTATGGGAATTCAGCCGGACTTTATCGTGGCTCGCAGCGAAAAAACCCTTGATCAGCGCCGCAAGGACCGCTTCGCGCTCTTTTGCAATATGCGCGCCGAAGATATTATATCCAATCCGGACGTAGCCAATATCTATGAGGTGCCCCTGGTTTTGCACGATCAGGAGATGGAGCGCAAAATACTGGAAAAGCTTAATCTCAAGGTCCGCAAGCCGGATCTTGCCAAATGGAGAGCGCTTTTGGCCAAAATTAGCCAAAAAAATAAAAAGAGTGTCGAGGTCGTGATCGTGGGCAAGTACTTTGGCACAGGGGATTACCAACTCAAGGACTCCTACGCCGCGCTGTTTGACGCTATCGATCATGGGGCTACAGCCGTGGGCGCGACCGTCAAGACGCGATGGGTGGACGCTCAAAAGGTGGAGAAGGAGGGTGCCGCCATCATTGGCAAGCCAGACGGCATAATTGTGCCAATTGGCTGGGGAGAGCGGGGTGCGGAAGGTATGATTGCCGCAGCAGGATATGCCCGGGACAAGAAAATCCCTTATTTGGGCCTCTGCTACGGCATGCAGCTTGCCGCCATATCTTTTGCCCGAGATGTGTTGAAGCTCGAGCGGGCAAATACTACCGAGAACGATCCCGACACAGAGCACCCGATTATTCACCTGATCGAAGCGCAGAAGGAGCACCTGGCTCGCCGCGCCTATGGTGGCACGATGCGACTAGGGAGCTGGGACGAGCGCCTTGACGCAAGAAGTATGGTCTACGACATCTACAAAAAACATGGCTGGGTGAAGTCAGGCGATATTGTGTCAGAGCGACATCGACACCGGTATGAGTTTAACAACGCCTATGCGCCGCAGTTTGAGGCCGCAGGCTGCCGGATTGCAGCCCGCTCAGTCACGGAGAACTTGGTGGAAATAATCGAGCTTGATCCCGAGATTCACCCTTTTTATGTCGCCACGCAGGGCCACCCGGAGTACAAAAGCCGCCCGCTCAAGCCGCATCCGCTGTTTGTGGCCTTCCTAGAAGCTTGTAAGAAGGATTAGAGCGTGATATAATGTAATTTCATTAGAAATTAGATATTAGTAATTAGAAATTTTCAGATATGTCTCATTCTTTTTCCTACAACGACACTATGATTGGAGTCGGCGACACCGTCGACGTCACATATAAAGTGAAAGAAGGCGACAAAGAGCGCAACCAGATTTTTGCAGGTATTGTGATCAAGGTGCGGGGCGCTTCCCCCGCCAACCGCATGATTACTGTGCGCAAGATCGCCAGATCGGGCACCGGCGTGGAGCGCATCATCCCGCTCGCCTCCCCTTTCTTGGCAGATATCAAAGTCACCAAAAAAAGCAACTATAGCAAGAGCCGCCTCTTCTTCATCAGAAATCTTTCACAGAAGAAGACCAGACATAAGCTCTATCGAGCGACATGACAGCTTCCCACATGGCGCTAGGCCGCAAAGGAGAGCAGCTGGCAGACCAATACCTTCGCTCTCATGGCTTTGAGATTCGGGACCGCAACTTCCGCACCCGCGCTGGAGAGCTTGACTTTGTCGCTCAAAAAGACTCCAAAATTCATTTTATTGAGGTGAAGACGAGAGTAGGTGACGCAAAGGGCAAGCCGTATGAATCGGTGAGATTCCACAAGCTCAAGCACCTCCGGCGGGCGATCGATATGTATCTATTGAAAAATAACCTTCGAGAGTATAAACTGTCCTTTGGTGTAATATCTATAGTCATCAATCCTAAGGGAGGCGTCGAGACTATAGATTTTTTTGAAGAAATGGGAATTTGAAAGAAATTGAAAGGAGGTGAAATAATACTACATGTTTATCATCATTAATGATGTCTTGACCAATTTTTGGGTTAAGTTTGTGAATTTTCTCCCCTCGTTTTTCGGCGGACTTTTGATACTCGTTGTAGGCTTCATCATCGCTGATCTCCTCAAAAGAGTAGTGCTTACCGTATTTGCTTTTTTCAAGTTTGAGAGATTTTTCCAGCGGGCGAAGGTGATGGAGAAATTTGAGGTCCGGCTCTGGGAGGAGATTCTTGCTGAGATTTTGAGATGGACTATTGTGATAGTGTTTTTGATCCCCACATTAGAGGTATGGGGGCTTCAACGCGCCACTATTGTCCTCAATCAAGTGCTTTTGTTCTTGCCAAACGTCATCGTTTCGGTCGTCATCGCATTTGTGGGCATCGTGAGCGCCAATCTGGCCTCAGACCTAGTGCGCCACAGCGTGCGCTCAACTGGGGCCACAAGTGCCAACGCACTGGCTGTATTTACTCGGGGGGCAATCACCTTTTTCACCGTCCTTCTGGTACTCGCGCAGCTTGGAGTAGCGCCACAACTTATCTCGATCTTGTTTACCGGGATTGTTGGGATGCTTGCTTTGGCCGGAGGACTCGCCTTTGGACTCGGCGGTCGAGACATCGCCAAGGATCTATTGGAAGAGCTCAGACGCAAGTTAAAGTGATAACGACTTTAAGTCGGAATCATCCCGCACCACGTGCGGGATCTATTGAAGTATCCAGGGAAGCACCCTGCGAATTACCCTTTTTCTTGGTAAAATAGGGGTGATGGCTGGCCCCATCATCTAGTGGTTAGGATACCGGGCTTTCATCCCGGACACACGGGTTCGACTCCCGTTGGGGTCACCTGAGGGGATACCCCCTCTATAATTTGGGCAGTTAGAGCATAAGACAAACCTAATTGAGGTGTTCGAAAGTCTCCATTCTCAAAAACAAGCCCTTTTGGGAACATCGAACACCCTAGCGCATACTTACCCTCAAGCGTAGCGTCATACCAGGCACGCTTAGTGTTTGAGAGGTAGTACACTATAAACTCGAGTATCGTGTCTATATCAATGCGCTCCAGCTTCTTTTCGCTCAGAATGCCTTGCTTGACTACCTTCTCAAGTTCAATATCGTCCTTCATGCTTGCAAACTCATCATCGGTGTATAGGCCTTTCAAGTGCTTGTAGCTTAGAGTCTTTTTTACCTCTTCCAAAGTAGTAATCTCTTTTTGTACTTCACGCTCTGATTGCATAACCATGTCATACTTTGAATGGTAGGTCTCTTTCACCATCTCGCTAATCCATTGAAGCTGGCTTTCTTTGAAGGTTGCTGAGTCGAGTAGGCTATCAAACTTCTCCATAATCTTATCGCGGCTGTAAGAGGTAGCTGCATGAACACCACGGGAAGGGCAGATATAATAGGCAAATAACTTTCTCTTGCCTTTGGTCCATGCTGACGAGAGCTTGCGGCTGCAATGAGGGCAATACAAGATACCACGAAGCGGAAAGT